>NZ_JCAUAR010000005.1:0-455670 GCF_059692055.1 Paenibacillus sp. J31R109
TTTTAAGACGCTCTTCTTCTTTTAACCTTTTCCCCATACCGGATCATCTCCCTTATCCCTATTCTAATAAAATGGGTAGGAAGACTCCAGTTTCATTAGGGGGCCTAGGAGAAAATACATCTTTTTTAAGGAGAATAGACCGTTTATTGAGGAATTGCTGCGAAAATACATCCTTATTTAGCGATATTCCATAAAAAGGGTAAATATGGTGGGAAAAGATGCATAATTGCATCTTTGCTATTAGACTACGACTTCTCTAGTGGAAAAAGATGTATATTCGCATCCTTTTTTAGATTCTGACTTTCCGAGGACGGAACAGCCTTGTTTCTTAGCAAAAATAAAAAGGACCGTCAGTTCAAATTGATCTGACGGTTTTTCTTACGATGAATCGAACCTAGACTAGAGCTTCTTCATTACCTCGAAAATGCGTAAATCGTTTATTGTTTGGATGACTAATGCCGAATCGGACATTTGGAATTTTTTGAGAATGGAGTTGATTTGTTTTTTGATCGTTTCATATTCCACGCAGCGCTCCTCAGCAATTTGTTTCCGCTTCTTGCCTTCGCACAGTAAGCGTAGCACTTGTAATTCGCTGGGCGTTAGCTCGGATATGATCTGAATAATGTTCAGCAGGGAGCTTTCGGCTCGCTTCACCCGAGCAAATTCCTCACGAATTTTCTCAGCGATCATGGGACGAATGGGAGAAGCATTCATATAAGCGGCACGCACGGCCTCCACGATTTCAACGTCAGCAGCGTTTTTAAGCAAATAGTCCGTAATGCCTGTTTGGAAGGCTGCAAAGATGAAGTTCTCATCCTTGTGAACGGTGAGTACGATGATTTTCATCTGCGGGTACTTTTCGCTAATTAATTTAGCCGCTTGAATGCCAGCAAACTGAGACTCCATCTCGATATCCATGAGAATCACATTCGGTTGATGAAGCGCTGCTTGAATAACGGCATCGTGTCCCGTTGAAGCACGGGCAACACAAGTAAAATCATCATATTTGGCGAATGTTCTTTCCAGCCTTCTGAGGTGGGCTTCCATATCATCGGCGATGAGAATGCGGATTGGTTGTTGTGTCATTGTGCAGGTTCCCCTTTCATCAGCTGTCCATTCCTCTAGATGATCGGCAGGAACACCGTAAAGGATGTCCCGACGTCTTTCTTGCTTTCTACGACAATCTTACCATCGTGGCCTAGAATGATTTTATGACAATAAGACAAGCCGATTCCCCAATTATTAACCGAAGCTTTTGTCGTGAAAAATGGATCGAAAATGGCTTCCAAATGTTCCTCAGGCACGCCAGGACCGTTATCGGAAATTCGCAAAAGCGCCCAGCCGTTCTGCTGGCTCCGTTCGACCACAATGCGTCCATCCTCTCGGAACTGCAGGGATTCGCTGGCATTGAGGAGCAGGTTATAGATAGCTTCGGTCAAATGAGCGAAATCCATATAGCTGATCGTGTGCTGCGTGCCAGGCGAATATTCGACTTGGCAGCTGCTAGCTTGCTCGCTTAACCGAGCAATAGCCGTTTGAACGGGAAGATCGATGGACATCGGTTGGAGATTCAGGTTCATATTTTTTAATTTATCTGCGGCGTCGTTTATGCTGGAGAGTGCTGTCTGCGACGATTGTAAAATAAGGTTGAGACTATACAGCGACTCACTGTCTGCCTGATGACGCTCTTTCAAATAAGCAGCCTCGGACTGAATGCCAATCAAATGATTCTTGAGTGCATGTGTAAAAGCGCGCGTTCCGAGCGTAGCCGTGTCGAGGCTTTTATTAATTTGAATATCACGGTTTTTACGGTAATTCTCAATGGCATTAAATTTGTAAACGAAGTAAATCATCAAGATTAGGGTTAAATAGATGGCAAATGGAAACACAGGGAGTAGAATCGACTGATAGCCAAGAGGAGGCTGCAGATAGTTGAAATAACCCTTCAAATATGTTTCTTTAACCAATACTTTGGGGGCCCATGAGAAAATGAATAGATGGATGACGACGAGCGGAATAAAAAGCAGAACATGATACAGGGTTAGATTTTTAATGAATTTAATTTTTGGATAATTCAAATAGTAGTTGAAAAGTACGCCAAAAGCAACAAAAAGTATGAGATAACGAAGGCACGTTAAGGCTGTTTCGATCGCGTTAAGGACGACAAGACTATCCATCCAATGGCTCAAGTAGATATGAAAAACAGGATCATAGTACAACGTCTCCACGATAAAAAAGAGGGAGATGCCGCCATAAACCAAACGCTGCTTCGACAGGCTGAGACTGCGGGTGAAGGCCACCGCGAAGCCAAGCAAGGAGCAGTAAAACAGTCCGACACCGACGTTCAGCATGCGAATGAGCCAGTTAGGGTTGAATTTGGTTAATACCAAATAATTCCAAGTGCCAGGGCTGAAATCAAAGAACCCTTGAATGACATTGTAGTAATAATTGAATTTACTTAGGTACAACATGAAGGATACGAACGAAAGCACCCAGCCGATGATGATGCCATACATGAAGCGAGTAGAGGCATGATTTAGCTTTTTATACGTGAACAATATCGTGAAAATAAGCAGGACTAAGGTAACGAACAGCATGGGATCACATCCTTCTCATTGCCAAATGGGGGAATAAAACATTCATCTGTCTGACTCTGTGGCATGTACGTATAATTCAAATTAAGAAAACGCAAACAAATCATATCAAAAAAAGGGTGAGTGTCCAATGAAAAAAAAATTACAGCTCGGTGTAACCGGTACAGTACTGTTAGGATTGCTGGCAGGATGCGGATCCGCTGGGACCACAACAGGAGATAAAAACACAACGTCGCCGGATGCCAAATCAGCACCAGTTAATTTGAGGGCAACGGTCCTTCCGGATGATTTGGAAACGTTCAAAACGGCTTATGCGGAGTTTAGCAAAGAGAATCCGAATATTCAAGTGCAATTCGAAACCATTCCACAAGCACAGTACTATGAGAAGCTTCGCATGCAGCTTTCATCTGGTGAGAATATGGATTTGTTCGGGGGCACGATGGACGTGTTCTTGGACACGGGTATCTTAGAGCCTTTAGATGATTATGTGAAAAAAGCAAATGTAGATGTATCCGGATACGGGCCATTGTACGATGCATTAAAAGTAAATGATAAAGTGTTCGGACTTCCGTATCGGAAATCCAATTGGATCCTCTTTTACAACAAAACATTATTCGACCAAGCTGGCGTTACGTATCCGAAAGCGGATATGACGTGGAACGATTTCCGGGAACTGGCGAAAAAGATGACAAAAGGCGAGGGCTCGAATAAAGTGTATGGGGCTTTCGTACATCCATGGGCACAAACGTGGTATATGCAAGGCGTTCAAGCCGGGGCTTCCATTATCGATAAAGACTTATCCGCATTCAAAAAGGGACTTCAATTCCGTATGGACATGGAAAAAGATGGTTCAATCATGGGCTGGGCAGAGCAAATTACAACGTCCGCTCATTACAACGCTGCTTTCCAAAAAGGCAATGTGGCGATGAATCTCATCGGGGATTGGCATGTTGCACAGCTTAGACAAGCTGAAGTAGAGAAGAAAATCAGTTTGATTGGGATGTTGTACCTATTCCTCATCCAGAAGGTGTAGCTGCGAACACTAGCTTAGCGACACCAGTATCTTTGATGGTTAGTAAGAACTCCAAACATAAAGAAGAAGCGTTCAAAGTGGTTCAGTTCATGACGGGTGCCAAAGGCGCGAAACAATTTGCTGCCAAAGGCTTCCTAACAGGCTTTATCAATGATGATATTCGCAAGACCTATATTGGGGACGGCAGCTTAAAGCCGAAAAACATCCATTATTTCGTGGAACAAAAAGAATATCCTGAATATCCGTTGCTACCAGGGGTGAAGAACATCTTGGTAAACAGCGTCTACAAGCAAGAGGGAGAAATGGCGCTAACTGGCGCACAATCCGTTGATCAAGCGATTCAAAAGATAGGTCAGCGCGTTGCTACAGAGTGGGCAGATAAATATGCGAAGGATTACAAAGCAGGCAAGAACTAAGGAATAAGAACAAAGACAGTCGGGCTTCGCCGAATGAAGGTGAAGCTCGATTGCTTTGATAGGGGTGAAGCAGATGAAGAATTCAAGCAAAGCACTACGACGCAATCGGTTGACAGGGTATACATTTCTACTTCCCAATATACTTGGATTTTTACTTTTCATTTGCATACCGGTTTGCGCTTCCTTCCTCATGAGCTTTACAGAATGGAATGGGTTTGGTGAAATTAAATGGGCTGGCCTATCGAATTATATTCACTTATGGCGTGATGAAACGTTTCGTATCTCCCTGTTCAACAGTTTAATCATGACGGCGGTCTCCGTACCGGTGACATTGCTTCTTGCGATATTGGCAGCAGTCGCCCTCAATAAAGGTTTGAGAGGCGTTAAAATATTTCGGACGGCGATTTTCCTGCCGCACATTACAGCGACGATTGCCGTAGCGGTCGTGTGGCAGCTGCTTTATAATCCCACTATGGGTCCCATCAATGGGGTGCTAAGAAGCATCGGAATTGATCATCCACCTACTTGGCTTGCTTCCACACAATGGGCGCTTGCTTCGGTTATTATCGTCAGTATTTGGCATTCCATCGGTTATTACATGGTGCTCTATTTAGCTGGCTTACAAGGAATTCCTAAGGATCTCTATGAAGCGGCTGAAATTGATGGCGCAGGCAAAGTAAAGCAATTCCGTAATATTACAATTCCTATGCTGTCTCCTGTCATTTTCTTTACCGTCATTATGGGCATTATCAATTCGTTCAAAGTCTTCGATCTGGTGTTCGTTTTAACCAAAGGCGGACCAGGCCGTTCAACGCACATGTTGGTTTACGATATTTATTACACGGCTTTTCAACGCTTTGAGTATGGCTATGCCTCGGCAATGGCTTACGTGCTGTTCACCATTATTCTAATTATTACGCTGATTCAATTTAGAGGACAAAAACGTTGGGTGAACTATTCCTAGCGAGTGGATTGGATGAGAGACAGGAGGAACCGGCATGAGTAGTATGCAATTAGAATCAAGCCAGATAACAATGAGGCTGTCGAGACGTCCACAGATTGGCGGAGTAATTAGAAAAACAGTGGTATATCTTGTCGTGACTGCTGTAGCCTTGTCCATGGTTGTACCTTTCCTTTGGATGCTTTCGGCATCCGTGAAGTCAGAGGCGGAAATATTTAGCTTCCCCATTCAGTGGATACCGAGCCAGTTTTATTGGTCGAATTATAGCAAAGTGTGGACCGAGCTACCATTTTTCACCTACTACTTGAATACGATTAAAATTGCTGTACTGACCACGCTGCTGCAAATTATTACATGTTCCACGGCAGCGTACGCATTTGCCAAAGTGAAATTCCCGGAACGGGATAAATTGTTTTTCCTATATGTGGCGACGATGATGGTACCCTATCAGGTCATGATGATTCCACAGTTCATGTTAATGAAAAAAATTGGGCTTATGGATTCACATTGGGCGTTGATTCTTCTAGGGGCTTTTAGTCCATTCGGTGTGTTTTTGTTTAGACAATTTTTTATGTCTATCCCAGAAGAACTCTCGGAGGCGGCTAGAATTGACGGGCTGAGTGAGTTTGGTATTTATGCAAGGGTCATTCTACCGTTGATTCGGCCGGCGATTGCGAGCTTGACGATTTTCACATTTATGCATGCGTGGAACGATTTCCTCGGTCCTCTGATTTACTTGAATTCGGATAGTTTGTTTACGCTTCAGCTGGGTATGCAGCATTTCCAATCGGAACATGCTACAGAGTACGGCCCGTTAATGGCAGCGGCAGTATGCGCGATTATTCCAACTATTCTCATTTACTTTATGGCTCAAGACCATTTCGTTGAAGGGATTTCCGCAGGAGCGGTGAAAGGGTGAGCCCGACATGAAGCCAAATATCATTTATATGTTTGCGGATCAATGGCGTAAGCAGGCTGTTGGGTTCGTGGGTGAAGATCCCGTTATCACGCCGAATATCGACCAGTTTGCACAGGAGAGTCTGGTATTTAATCATGCGCTCTCTTGTACGCCACTGTGCTCGCCGCACCGGGCGGCGCTCATGACTGGCAAGTATCCGCAATCGACGGGCGTCTATACGAATTGTAAAAATGGTGCAGACATTATGCTGAGTCCTGATGAAGTAGGTGTTGGAGATGCGCTGAAAGCTGCGGGGTATCAAACAGGGTATATTGGCAAATGGCATCTGGATGTGCCTGAGCAGAATGAATGTCCAGAGCCAGAATCCGGTGCACGCGAGTGGGATGCTTATACACCGCCGGGGCCGAAACGGCACGGCTTTGATTTCTGGTATTCTTACGGTGCGTACGATCATCATCTCAAGCCGCATTATTGGAAAGA
The DNA here is from genome assembly GCF_059692055.1 of Paenibacillus sp. J31R109. NCBI lineage: Bacteria > Bacillati > Bacillota > Bacilli > Caryophanales > Paenibacillaceae > Paenibacillus > Paenibacillus sp. J31R109. The sequence continues at coordinate 6,404 of NZ_JCAUAR010000005.1, forward strand.
CACGCCGGAGATGATTCAAGTCGATCAATGGTCCTTGGAGCATGAGACGGATGTGGCGCTGGACTTTATCCGGGCTAAAGGGAAGGAACAATCGGATCCGTTTGCGTTATTCGTCTCCTGGAATCCACCGCATAGCCCCTTCGAGCTTGTACCTGAACGCTACAAGGAGCTATATCACGGGAGGGAGCTGAGCTTGCGTCCGAATGTAAGCTCGGAGCAGCTGGCTGCGCATACAGGTGAGCCCTTTAAGAGCGGGGATGAGGCGCTGCTTCGGTACACGCGCGATTATTTCGCTGCGGTATCGGGCATGGATGAACAGTTCGGCCGGATTTGGCGAGAGGTTCAGGATCTAGGCATCGCAGAGAACACGCTGATCGTACTCTCATCGGATCATGGTGAGCTTATGGGTTCACACGGTCTAATGGCGAAGCATTCCTGGCATGAGGAGTCCATTGCAATTCCTTGTGTGATGAGCTGGAAAGGGACGATTGAGCAGGGAAGTACGGATGTGCTTTTTAATAGTGTGGATATTATGCCTACGCTGCTCGGGCTTCTCGGCGTTCCCGTTCCAACGACAGTTGAAGGACTCGATCTGTCTGGTGATCTTCTCGGAACGAGCTATACAGACATATCTTCTGCTTTCATCTGCGCTTTCCCTGGAAGGAAGGATGCGATGGAGCTGTTCGCCTCCGCTGGTTTAGACAATCGGAGATATGGTTGGCGGGGAATCCGCACAAGTCAGTACACCTATGTCGTGCATAAAGGTTATGCGCCTGGCGCTGAGATACAACGGTTATTTTATGATCATGCCAAGGATCCGTATCAGCTCGAACCTGTCATCTTAAAGGAACGACCGCAGATGGAGCTATTCCTAGCTTTAGAAGAAGAATTACAAGCTTGGTTAGATCGGACACAAGATCAGTTTGAACTGGCTTAAGGGAGGATGACAAGAATGTGGCGTGAGGCAATTGAAGACGCAATCGGGAAAGTTCGCAAGAATTTGGAACAGCATCCAGGTACTTTCCCACATATTACGAATGAGAAACGCTATGCATGGTCCGCGAATGAGGATTGGATTGAAGGGTTTCATACAGGACTAACTTGGCTCAGCTATGAGTACAGTCAAGATGACTTTTTTCAAGGGCAAGCGAACCAACAAATTGCTGATTTTAAACAGCGGCTGGAAGCGAAAATATGCTTAGAGCATCACGATATTGGCTTTCTGTACGGGTTGTCCGCACTAGCCGGATGGATCGTAGAGAAGAATGAAAGCGCACGTGAGCTTGCCTTGCAGGCGGCGGATCATTTGCTCGGCAGATGGCGTGAGCAAGGTGGCTTTTTACAAGCATGGGGACCGGAGAACGATGAGAAGAATGGCGGCCGGATCATTATTGATTGCTTGTTGAATTTGCCTTTGCTTTATTGGGCCTCCGAAGTCACTGGCCAATCCCACTATGCCGAAGTCGCTTACAAGCAGGCTGAGCTGTCCAGACGGTATCTGGTGCGTGGCGATGATTCTTCTTATCATACGTTTTATTTTCAAAAGGAGACCGGAAACCCGCTTGGCGGTGGCACCCACCAAGGTTATACGGATGGCTCGACTTGGACGCGTGGACAAGCGTGGGGAATTTACGGATTTGCGCTTTCATACCGTTACACCAAGGATCCTGCGTTCTTGAAAACGGCGAAGCGGTTGTTAAAGTACTTCCTCAATCATTTACCCGAAGATCATGTGGCATACTGGGACTTCAACGTGCCGATTGAGGAGAATACAAGTCGCGATAGCTCAGCGTCGGCGATCACGGCATGCGGAATGCTGGAGCTGTTGGATTTGATCTCGGAAGATGATGTGGATCACAGCTGGATCAAGCAGGGACTGGATCAAACGATGCATTCCCTTGTGAACAAGTATGCAACCATTGGCGAAGAAGCGGAAGGGTTGCTGAAGCATGGTTCCTATCATGTGCGAGGTAATAACGGCTTAGATGACTATATGATTTGGGGCGATTATTACTATTTGGAAGCCTTAATGCGGATGGAGCGGGGGATTCCAGGTTACTGGTACGAACGGAATACGAAGTAAACGCATAAGGGCCAGTCCCAGAAGTCGAGGCATATATATACGTTGGAAAAGTAAATAAAGACCACGCAAGATAAGGTGATGACATCATCTTATCTTGCGTGTTTTTTCATTTTTACTGGAAATAAAGTGATGGTATAACGCTAAAGCGTTGAAATACGCAGGAAACTTCGATTTTGGAGCGTTTAGCGTTATCGCATAACGTTATTGTTCGGCTGGTCGTCCATTAGCACGAATTAGCGTTATCCCGTAACGTTATTTATCCCATCAGCCCAATTGTCACCTGTAAAGGGGTATAAAACATTCACCTGTTGGATGAGGGGTAAAGTATGCATAATGAAATGAAAGTTAGATGGAACGTGTCCTGCAGATGAACTCATATCTCAACCCCAAAGGATGAACGAAATGATGATGAATGCTACGCTACGCCGACGGAAGGTAATGACCGTCTTTAATCGCTATTTGCTTTCGTTTATTTTGCTGCTCTTTGTACCCCTTCTTTTATTGGGGATTACGGGGTATTACCAACTAACCACAATTGTCGGGGACGAAATGGAGAGAAACAATCAAGCATTGCTGAATTCCCTCCAAAATGAGGTGGATAACAAACTTATTCTGATGAATAAGCTAGCGATTCAGATTACGGAATCTCCCGAGTTGTCACCGTACACCCTGTCACAGGATATGTTTAGTGAGTATCAAGGGAAAAAGATATTGGCAGGCATGGCTGTAGATGACAGTATTCGTGAAATTGTACTTCATGTTCGCGGCTCGGAGAAGTTATATTCCTCGTTAAGTACCTATAAAGTGAAAGACTATGTGGACAGCTTTTACCATTTCGCTGAGTGGAAGGAGGAACAATTTTATCATGATCTGAACCAGATTACCTCCACGATGCTTCGGCCGGCAGAAGATGTTCGGATGGATGGGCTACCCGTCCAAAGGTTGATTTCTTATCTGGTGCCAATTCCGATTCGCAATCAGAAACCGTATGGGACTGTCTTGTTTGAGCTGAAAGAAGATTCTTTACTCAAAGGGTTGAATCCGGATTTGCTTTTACAGAACGGTAACGCGATTGTATTTGATCAGAATGGACGGGTCATTTCCGCCTATAAACAAGAGGAGATCTTGAAATCCGAAGGCTTTTACAAGCAAATTGTGAAGGGGGACAATAAAAATCATATTCAGGTATTACAGCACAAAAAATATGTCATCTCGGTACAAAAATCAACGCAAAGCGGTCTGACATATGTCACGATGCTGCCCCATGCTGCTGTCGTAGCCCCTGTTAAAGAAGTCATCTGGAAGTGGATTATTTGCTTGTTTATTATTGGAATCATAGGCTGCGGGTTCGTTTATCTGGTCATGGTATTGAATTATAATCCAGTTAAAAAGTTAGCCCATCTTGTCGAGACGCTGCGCGGTCAATCGCTTCAGAGGACGAACCTATTCGAAGCGATTGGCAGTGCTATCTATGATATAGCCCATTCCAATCAGACATTAGGCCGCAAATTGGAAGAGAATCGGTCCGCCATCAAGGACCATTTGCTCGGCAGCTTACTAAATGGGGAATTTCTAACGCTAGACGAGGTAAACGAGCGGGGCGAGGAAGTTGGCGTGATGTTCCCTTTTGCCAATCTCACCGTGATGATCTTAGAAGTCCCTGTTTCCCAAGCGTTTTATAAGGAAATGCTAATTGCAGAAGTAGAGCGGCAGTTCGGGGAAGATGTCGTCGGGCATGTGAAGATGAGCTTGGAAGCAAGCAGAGTGATTTTCATTTTGTCATGGCGAGATGCCGGAATGGATCGGAAAGCGTGGTTGAATCATCTACATGGACAGATAAGTACAGTGTTGGATGTGCCGATCACGATGGGAATCGGACATAGTTATCAGGAGCTTACGCAAGTCGGACGTTCCTATTTGGAAGCCTCAACAGCAATTGATTATAAAATGATCAAAGGCAATCAGCACGTGATCTTCTTCGAAGATTTGATGGCACATGATCAAGCGGATCTGCTGAATCCTAGACGTATGCTCGACGAATTGGATAGGTTGCTGCAACAGGGGGATACTGCGCGGATCACAGCGGGTGTTCAACAAATGGCTTTGAAAATAAAGCAAAGCGGCATGACGTTGTTCATCGCGAAAGAGCTGTGTTATGACATGAATCGCCTATTTATTTCGTTTATGGAAACAAGACATCCAGGAAACGTAAGTGATAACATGCCCGATATCCTAACGTTGACCGACTATACCACATTGGATGACATTGCCGATTTACTTATCGGAGCATGCACAACGTTATGTCAAGCCCTGGAAGAACCTAAGCAGGCATCACCTGCCATCATGATTGGCCAAATTCATCACTATATTTTGCAATCCTATAGTGATTATGATTTCTCCGTACAAAAGATCGCCGAGCACTTTTCGATATCGTTGTCCTATTTGAGCCGTTATTACAAAGAGCAGACAGGCCGAACCGTCATGGATTATTTGAATGAGGTTCGGATTGAACAAGCGAAACGGATGCTTCGCAACGAGAACAGCTCCGTGAAGGACATTGTGCAGCAGATCGGCTATTATGATGTCTCTAGTTTTATCCGTAAGTTCAAACAACAAGTAGGCTTAACGCCTGGGGAATATCGGAAGCAAAATAAGTAAGAGGTTGTTGCTTGAAATCGCATATGTGCGGTTCAGATTTGACACATGGGGGAGGTAAGCAGGCCCTATATAGATTTCGCATAGTCGGATTAGCGATCTCACTTATTTACCGACGGCCATGCTGATGATTAAATGACGTTATGAAGGCGGATACACACAAGTGAACACGCCAATAACTTCAAGACGAAATCAGATGCCGTGGAGGTGAATCCAACATGTTAGTAAAAAGAATTGTACGTAACTACGATTTATATTTGCTTCTGCTGCCGACATTGGCCTACTTTATTATTTTTCACTATATCCCGATGTACGGTGTGCAGATTGCATTCAAAAACTTCAATCCCATTAAAGGGATTATGGGCAGTCCGTGGGTGGGCTTCGATAACTTCGAGCGCTTCTTTCAATCGTATCAATTGGGAACGATCATTAGAAACACGCTTGGGATTAGTGTATATGAACTGCTCGTGGCGTTTCCTGCACCGATCATTCTCGCGTTAATGATTAATCAATTGACCAATGAGCGATTTAAACGCTTCGTGCAAACGGTTACATATGCACCGCATTTCATTTCCACCGTGGTTGTTGCCGGGATTGTGTATTTGCTCTTATCTCCCAAAACAGGCGCAGTGAATAGCCTGCTCGGTATGTTCCATATTGAGCCGATCTTCTTTATGGGCAGTCCAGAATGGTTTAAGACGGTGTTCGTTTTCTCTGGGATTTGGCAAAATATCGGCTGGGGAACGATCATCTATCTGGCAGCACTGACGGCTGTCAATCCGGAATATCACGAGGCAGCGGTGGTTGACGGAGCATCGAAGCTTCAGCGCGTGTTCCACATTGATATCCCAGCAATCTTGCCGACGGTCATTATTATGCTGATTATGAACATGGGTCATATGATGAGCGTGGGTTTCGAGAAAGTGTATTTGATGCAAAACCAATTAAATATCGATTCTTCGGAAACAATCCAGACGTACGTGTATAAAGCAGGACTTGTCCAAGCGCAGTACAGCTATTCTTCGGCAATTGGTTTGTTTAATACGGTCATCAACTTCATCTTATTGCTGAGCGTAAACCAAATTGCCAAATCGTTAAAACAATCGAGCCTATGGTAAAAGAAAGGAGGGAAATGTATGAAGGTGGCTAAAAATAAGGCGGATTGGACGTTCGACGTGATTAATTATTCGTTGATCATCATCTTGCTCCTACTTGTTGTCTATCCGCTTTATTTCGTAGTAACGGCTTCCGTGACGAATCCGGACGTGGTGTACGCCGGGAAACTGTTGTTTTTACCTGAACAAGTGACATGGGATGGCTACAAAAGGCTATTCTCCGATGCCACCATCTGGACGGGATTTAAAAATTCATTATGGTATACAGTTACTGGTACCACACTAAATGTTGTACTGACGGTGATGGCTGGTTATGCACTGTCTAGATCCGATTTGGTCGGACGCAATGTATTTATGTTCCTACTCGTGTTTACGATGTTCTTTGGAGGCGGGCTGATCCCAACTTACCTGCTAGTGAAAGACCTCGGTTTATTAAATACAACGTGGGCGATGATCCTTCCCAATGCGGTTTCCGTGTTTAATGTCATCATTGTCCGGACCTTTTTTCAATCCAATGTGCCTGCTGAGGTGCTTGAATCGGCGATGATTGATGGCTGTTCGAATACGAAGTTTTTTGTGAAAATCGCGATACCGCTGGCGATGCCGATTGTGGCGGTGATGGTGCTATTCTATGCCGTAGGCCATTGGAATTCCTATTTCCAGGCGTTGATCTATCTGAAAAGCAATGCCTTGCAGCCCCTGCAGATTATTTTACGGAACATTTTAATTATGAATGAAGGCTCTGATTTACAGAATCTAATGGACGGCTCACAAGAGCAGCAGAAGAAGCTAGAACTTATGAAATACGCCATTATCATTGTCTCTAGTTTACCTATGATGATCTTGTACCCGTTTCTTCAGAGATATTTTGTTAAAGGTGCGTTAGTGGGGTCGTTAAAAGGATAAGAGATGAACTATTCGAAGGGACAGGTGCTCACATATGAATCGTAAAGGATCAATAGGGACAATTGCATTAACATTAAGTTTGGCTGTTGGACTAGCAGGCTGTGGAGACAAGCAAGCTGCAACCGTTGATGAGAAACAGACGAAGTCGCAAGTGCCAAGTAATCTGAACGCAACCGATTTTCCCATTGCCAAAGAGAAGCTCACATTAAACATTGCAGCTTTCAAACCACCGTCAGGGAAAGATTTGAATGATTATAAGTTTTTTCAGGATATTGAAGCGAAAACGAACATCCATATTAATTGGAATCTTACCCCGGGAAGCAGCTGGCAGGAAAAGAAAAACCTGTTATTCGCCGGTGGTGAGCTGCCTGACGCTTTCTATGCCCATGGTATTTTGAACGAAGATACCGACGTTGTTAAATATGGTTCGCAAGGGATTCTCATCCCATTGGAAGGTTATATCGATACCTATGCACCGAATTTGAAGAAGCTGCTGCAGGATAATCCGGTTTATAGAAAGCAATTGACGGCGCCAGACGGTCATATTTACTCGCTGCCGACGATTGATGAAACCTATTCACGAACGAAATCAACGATGTTTATCAACAAGAAGTGGTTAGATGAGTTAAAACTTCCAATGCCGACGACGACAGACGAATTGTATAAAACGTTGAAGGCGTTCAAAGAGAACGATATTGGCGGCAATAATAAGAAGGATCAGATCCCGATGTCCTTCCTGCAAAATTGGAATAACGACATCAATTCGTTATTCGGCGCTTTCGGTCAGATCGATCGCGATGTTCATAAATCCGGTAACAATCACCTGTCCGTTGTGAATAACAAAGTGATTTACACAGCTGTGCAGCCAGCATACAAAGAAGCTATTCAGTATGTGAACAAATTGATCACCGAAGGCTTAATTGATCAGGAGAGTTTCACGCAGGATGCGAAGGTATTTAATGCCAAAACGGCAAAAGGGATTGTCGGTGTTGCTTTTGACTGGAATCCAGCCAATCAAGATTACGTCTCACTGCCGCCACTGAAAGGACCAAATGGTCAGAAGCAAGTGTGGGCGGAGTATCCGGCGGGCATTCTACTTCGAGGTTCCTTTGCGATTACAAATGTAAACAAGAACCCAGAAGCAACGATGCGTTGGATTGATAACATGTATGATTCGAAGAATTCCTTACAGTTAAGCAGAGGTGTCATTGGTGGCCAAAGCTTAAAAGAACGTACAGATGGCAAATATGATGTTGTGAACCTTCCGCAAGGGGCGAATGAGGATGATTTCAAACAAGTTCCTCCTACGGCGTACTCTGTGTGGGCCACTACGAAAGCGATTGCTGACATGGCTGTTGCTCCATCATCCGGTAAACGGACCAAAATTGACATTGATAGCGTGTATGCGCCGTTTCTTGTGAATGATGCGTTCCCGAAAGCTTATTTCACGGCAGAAGAAAATGATCAAATTTCTCGTTATTTAACGGATGTTGATGCGTATGTTGCTAAAATGTATGCGAAATGGATGATGTCCGGCGGTATTGATAAAGAGTGGGACGACTACGTGAAGAAGCTGAACGAAATGGGCCTTGATAAAATGATGAAAATTTATCAAACCGTTTATGACCGTTATGAAGCTACGAAATAACGACTGTCGCTTCTCTTGAACAACGACAGGGAAGACTGTTCCATAGTCTAAGGACGAAGGGATGGTCTTTCTTTTCTCATTACAAAGACATCATTACAAAGATCTCATTACAAAGCACAACAAGGGGAGCAGATATGAAGATATTTTCTTTTGATCATGACATTCCGCAACAGCTCGGATGGGATGAAGATTCTGACTTATCGATAAGTGATCTACATTACAAATACGGTAGCCATAGTCTGCAATGGACGTATCGTTCCCATTCCTACTTAAGATTGACCGAGCGTGTTGAGTATCGTCCATTTCAAGAGGGGGCGGCCAGCCAGGAGCGCGATTCGTTTGTGGTATGGATCTATAACAATGAACCCCTAGCCGATGTGCTTACCTTTCAATTGGGACGTCAAGAGGAGGTCGATTGTGAGTTTGAGTTTCACCTTAATTTCCGCGGATGGCGAACAGCTTGGGTTGCGTATGAGCGCGATATGCGCGGGGTTCCGCATCCCGAGATGGATACGTTGACCATTCGCGCACCGAAAACAGTAAGCACGGGGACTTTGTACATCAATCAGCTTATGCTGAACACGCCAATTGATCCACGGTTCCATACACGGGATAAGCAAGTGCCGTTTGTTAATCTGGAGGCCGATCAGAAAGCGAATGCGCATTGGCTGAGTTTGCTAGCTTTTGAGGAGCTAGAGCGTAGACATCGAATACCCGATGTGATCTCATCCGAGCAGCAATGGGCGCATGGGGTGATGAATCAGCGGTTGGAAGAGCTAATCTTTCAAGCTCGAATGGTCGCTGAAGAAGATTTCCTGCAAATGAAGGGGAGATTCTCGTCCTACGGAATTTCACGAAGGGGTGATGTCATCACTGGAAGGCCCATTGAGCTTCCTTTCTTTGATCATTACCCACAAGCGGACAAGGAACGGTTGAAAGCGCTGGCAAATAGTGTACAACTAGCTGCTTACACAGATTTCATGCTGGATATTGCGATGAGCTATCGCTCGGTCGATGAGCTAAGTTGGAAATATGACCTGCAGGTGATGTTTATCGATTTGTTGGATCATCTGCATGACCAAGGGTGGGCCTATGGCAGTTCACAAGGAACGGTCCATCATTTTGGCTACAACTTCCGATCCTACTATCAAGCTGTTTTTTTGATGCGTGATGAGCTGGAGCTCGCCGAGCGACTCCAACGAACACAGCTTACCATGTATTGGTACAGCGGTGCAGGACGCATTCATACGCCATTGCACGAAATCGAAGGAAATATCGATATTTTCAACACAACACTGCAAGGTATCTTGGCAAGTCTACTTATCATGCCTGACGCGCCACTTAAAGTACGTGAGCTGACTGCGTTTCGAGAATGGCTCAGTCAATCGCTATTACCCGCACATGGACTGAGGTCGGCGTACAAATTGGATGGATCTGCCTACCATCATGTTAACCATTACCCTGCGTATGCCATTGGCGGATTCTTAGGCGTTACGCCAGTTGTCTATCTGATTAGCGGTACGGTATACAGACTAGATGGACTCGCTCACAAGTCTGTACGGAAGGCTTTGCTAGCCATGCGCTTATACTGTAATAAATACGAATGGCTGGTGAGTCTGTCGTCACGCCATCCTACAGGGAAAGGGAAATTGGAAGTAGAACCATTCAAATATATGGCACTCTCGGGTACTCCCGATGGCTTACAATTGGTTGACCAAGAGGTGGCGGCTGCTTATTTACGACTTTGTCATCACGAGGAGAAATCAGAAGTTGCTGAACAGTTCTTAGCGAGGGGGATTACACCCGAAGAGGATCCTAACGGGCATTGGACTATGAATTTTGCTGCGCTAGCGATCCATCGCAGAGGCTCATGGCTTGTTGGAGCAAGGGGGCACAGCCGTTATTTGTGGGCAAACGAGTCGTATGTCAGCGCGAACCTCTATGGTCGGTACATTTCCCATGGACATGTGCAAATTATGAGTCAAGGCGAGCCGATTACGAATGAGGCCAGCGGGTATCATCATGATGGCTGGGATTGGAACCGCTGGCCGGGAACAACGACAGTGCATAAACCGATACCAGAACTGCGCTCAGACGTGCGAAACGTGGATACATTCAGTGGCTTTGAAGAAATGCTGCTTTCGGATGAAACGTATGCGGGTGGTTTGAACCTGGAAGGACTTAGCGGCATGTTCGCGATGAAGCTGCACGAGCATCCCAAATATGAAGGCAGCCACCGTGCGCGTAAATCGGTCTTCTTTTTTGATAATCGTATCATCTGTCTGGGTTCGGATATTGTGAATACGAATACGGTTAATCCAACCGAAACGACATTGTTTCAGAATTACCTCGCAGATCAGAGGAGTCCGATTTGGGTCAATGACCTAACGCCAATTGAAGAGTTTCCCTATGCGTATGAGCAAGTGTTGGAGGAGCCAGTATGGCTGTTGGATCACTTGGAGAATGGCTACTATATCCCAGCGGGACAAAGGCTGTCCATTTCTAAGGACACTCAGCATTCCAAACATCAAGCGACCGACGTAGATACGCAGGGAGATTTTGCTACAGCCTGGCTGGGCCATGGGTATGCGCCAAAACAAGGCAGCTATGAATATACGATACTTGTGAAAACAGATCGCGATAGCATCGAAGCATTTAGCCAGCACATGCAAAGCCTGGAAACGGCGCCCTATTGCGTATTGCAGAAAGACCGCAACGCACATATCGTGAAGGATCATGCGAACCAAACGACCGCTTATGCGTTGTTCGAGGCCCATTCGAGCATTAATACGGGGTGGATTGTCCAAACCGATACACCAGCGATGATGATGATTCGGGAAGCAAACGATGAACTTATCATAAGCGCAGTCGATCCTGACTTGCGATTATATGAAGGCATCGAATCCGATCAATATGATGCGGATGGCAACCGAGTGGAAGTTAGTGTGTATTCCCGAGATTGGATCCATGCTGAAAGCATTCCGTCCACGATACAGCTCACTTTGAGAGGACATTGGTTGCTGAAAGGAGATTGTGAGAGCGCTCGAATCGCTGAATTTGGAGATGATTATACCGTATTAGCAATCGAATGTGAAAACGCAATGCCGAGGGAGTTTCTTTTGCAGAAAGGGCAGCCATAGGGGAGGGATAGGTATGCGTGTATCGGTTAAAAAATGGTTGGTTTGTGTACTAGTTATTGTCATTGTCTTCTCTATTGGGTTCCCAGGCGTTGGCGGGATGCCAGTTGGTCAAGCAGCTGCAACGACGCATGTGAGTGTGAATTATGATGAAAGTACAACCGTGAAAGATACGAAGATCTACAATGGCACAACGTACAACGGGACCATTGGAGGCGCTTGGGGGACTTATAATTCAGCTGCAGGTACAGACTATGTCATCATGGAGAGAGCTCCCTCACGCAATGATTACAGTCTTAAGCTAGTTTCAAATACGGCAAACGTGAATACGGGAAGGAACAATTTAGGAGGATCAACAGCAGGAAGTACCGGAATAATGGGAAATCTCGTATTCGAAGCTACGGTCCTTATGAATAGCACCCAGCATCGCAGAGACATTCAATTCAGGAGTCTGAACGCAGCAGCTCCTGCTACGGCTACTACGAATGTCAATGTCATTTATTTTGATAATACGGGAAAAATACGAGATGCCAATAATCTAGCGTTGGCTAATTATGAGGCGAATACTTGGTACCGTGTGAAACTCTTCGTTAATAATGCGGCTAGGAAAGTAACCTATTTTGTAAATGACCAATTTCTTGGAGAAACGTCACTGCCTGCCGCATGGTTAAATATTAGGCATATTTATCTCTATAATAATTTTAAAAGTGGAACTCAGGGCGAGTGGTATGTGGACGATTTGAAGCTATCTGACTATGCACCCGTGACAGGGTTAACTGCCTCGCCAGCTGCACTCGAATTATCAGAGACAGCTAATTCCACAATCACAGCAGCTGCCCTGCCAGCAGATGCTTCCGACAAACGCTTGATATGGCAGGTGGCTGATCCAACTGTGGCAACGGTGACTTATGGTTTGGTTCAAGCTTTACATGAGGGAAACACGACGGTTACGGTTACCACGTATGAAGGTGCGTATACGAAGACCATTCCGATAACGGTCGTCAGACCCATTATTTTAACGAACATTAGCTTACCGAGCGAAACTTCTTTAGTTGAAGGGAAAACGCTTACGCTCCCTGTCACGTTCCAACCGAATAATGCGACGAACAAGAAATTGATATGGCATTCTTCTGATACGAATATCGCAACGGTAGATAGGAATGGGGTAGTAACCGGAATTGGTCATGGTCCTGTGACGATTACCGCTATCTCTGAATTAAACGGGGCGATTACAAGTCAAACGCTAGTAACTGTAACGCCGTATGTCCCTCTTACAAGTGTAAATTTCACGAACGCCCCATTAGACATGACCAACTACACGACCTATCAATTAGAAGCCATGGTAGCGCCAGCTAACGCAACTGATCAGCTATTAACATGGCAATCCTCTAACCCCAATGTGATTCGTGTGGATACGAATGGGAAATTAACGGCTGTGAAAGTAGGTACAGCAACGATTACGGCAACATCGTCCAATCTTAAGATGGCATCGGCGACGATTGAGGTGAAAGCCCCCGTGCTGTCTGACCCGCTAGAATACGATAAAATCAGGATTCGCTGGAAGGAAACAATAACAGGCAAGGATTCCTTGGATACGATGAACAGCGAGATCAAAGGTAGAATTGATGCCAATGCAGCCAATGCACAAACCTACTGGGATAGCCTGCAGTTGAGCGGGGCCACAACTACGTTATGGTCAGATCTCGTGCCTGCTGCTACGGATTCAAGCTATGTCATTGAGCACTATTCTCGTCTGAAAACGATGGCACAGGCTTATGCGACGAAGGGATCGTCCCTCTATAACAATCCTGCGTTGAAGACGGATATTGTGCTCTCTTTAGATTGGCTGTTGGATCATTTATACACAAGCACAGGAGTTGAATTTGGAAATTGGTGGAATTGGGATATTGGTATTCCCTCACGGTTGGCGGATATCCTCATCTTTATGTATGATGATTTGACGCCTGAGCAAATTAATAGAAACACGACGAGCGTTGACCATTATATTGGCGACGTAAGTTTACCTACTTTTACCCAAGTTGGGGCGAATCGTTCGGATATTATGCTGATTGAAACGAGATTAGGACTCGTCGAGAAAAACTATGATCGTCTGATCAAAGCCCGGGATGGACTGACACCTCTATTTGATTATGTGACAACGGGTGATGGTTTCTATGAGGATGGTTCGTTCATTCAACACGGGACGATTGCGTATACAGGCAGTTATGGCGAAGTGCTTATTAATGGCATGGGGAATTTATTGCTGTTATTGAATGGCAGCACTTGGCAGCCGATTGTTCCTAAGGCGGAGAATGTCTACCGTTGGATTGAAGAAGGCTATGCACCTGTGATGTACAAGGGACAGATTCTAGATATGACGCGCGGACGTGCGATTGTCAGGGATACGTCGGATGCCTATGGCTCGGCCAAAACCATTCTGGTCGGCATGTCGCGTATCGCCCAAACCGCTTCTCCAGATCGGGCAGCCGCTCTAAAGAGCTTCATTAAGTATCATTTCCAATTCCAAATGGCCAGAGGGATGACGTATTATAAACTGCCTCTAGATTTGGCTGATACGATAAAAGAATGGATGGAAGACCCTGCTATTCATCCGACTGCCGAGATGCAGAAGCACTTTGAACTTAACGCGATGGCTCGCAGCGTACATATTGGCGATGGGTATCTCTTTGGCGTGAGCAAGAGTTCGAAGCGAATTGCAACCTATGAGTTGACGAATGGTGAGAATCCCAAAGGCTGGTATACCGGCGATGGCATGACGTACCTGTACAATAACGATTTATCGCAATACACCGATCAGTACTGGGCAACCGTAAACTGGTATCGATTACCAGGGACGACCGTCGTTGTGAGACCGAGATCATCAGCTATCTATCAATACGGGGATGGCGAAGCGACGCCAGCGAATGCTTGGGCTGGAGGCGCGGTTTTAGGTAAATATGGCGTGACAGGTATGAACTTAATTCAGAATGGTACACAAATGAAAGTGAATAAGTCGTGGTTTACATTTGATAATGAAATTGTTGCGATGGGGTCAGAACTGACAAGTACAGATAATAAGACCGTAGAGACCATCGTTGAACAGCGCAAGCTTGCTACAAATAACACAAATGAGCTCTATGTAAATGGTGAGCTTAAGAGCAGTTTCTTCGGCGAAGAAACGGTAGAACACCCGGAATGGGTTCATTTGCAAGGGAATGCAGCTGGAGCTGATATCGGTTATGTATTCCCTGGAACGCAACCTCTGAAACTGATGCGTGCGGAGCAAGAAGGCAGATACTCCGATACGAATCTGAGTAATCCACCAGAATCAACGGTGCCAACCGAGCTATTGACTAATCATTTCTTGACTATGTGGTTTGATCATGGCTCAAATCCTAACCAGGCTAGCTATGAATATGCCATTTTGCCCAATGCAACCAAGGCAGAAACGTCTGTGTACGCTTCATCTCCAGATTACACAGTTCTGGCTAATTCAGAGGATGTGCAAGCGGTTCGCGAGAATAAGCTTGGCTTGGTCGGCTATAACTTTTGGAGGGATAAAGTGACGACCGTAGACGGATTGACCGTAAATAGCAAAGCATCCGTTCTTATGCATGGGAATATGCACACCGGGCTTTATGAGTTAGCAGTGGCAGATCCGACATTAGAGAATAATGGCTTTATTGAGCTTGAACTGGATAAGTCGGCGCAAAGTGTGATTAGCAAAGATGAGCGGATAGAGATTCAACAGCTAAGTCCTAAGGTGAAATTGAAAGTTAATGTGCAAAATACGATGGGGGCATCGCAGGTTATTTCTTTGCAAATGGTGCCAGTACCCGACACAACCGCACCAATAGGGGGGCCAACGGATCCAGAAGGGGAAACGGGAGCTGGTACAACGAATCCTGAACCCCATGTTTACCCAGATATCGTCATCGTGAAAGACGGTAAAGCTACGGTAAGTATGGGACCTGACAAGGAAACAGTTTCCGTACCAACGGAGCAGATTCCGAATGTTCCTTTGGAAATTCACGGAGAGCATGTACAGATTACACTTTTTCCTGAATTAATCAAGGCGCTCATTGCGAGAGTAGAGGGGGATGTTCACCAAACAACAATCGAAATAACATCGCGGCCAGTCACGGATACTTGGATAACGCAGGCTGGAACGACAGATCCTAAAGCTCGTGTCAATCTGGCAAGTCAAGCCATTGAATTGGATCTAAGCATTCGCTCAGATGAGGGCAAAACGTGGTCAGCGAGCAAGCTTCACTCCGGCGTTGAAGTCGTTCTGCCGTTTGATCCTACAGGCAAGGATGCCGAACTGCTGGGTGTTTATAATTATAATAAAGCTAGCGGGAAATGGAAATATGTCGGTGGGACGATAGATCTAACGTCTAACGAAGCTACATTCACGCCGGACCAACCAGGCATTTTTGCAGTGTTCGAATATGACAAAAAGTTTGAAGATATGCCTGATATGGATTGGGCTTTACGAGCGGTACAAGTATTGTCAGCCAAGCACATCATTGAAGGCGTTACTTCAAGTGAGTTTAACCCCAATGGAAAGACCACGCGAGCACAGTTTACGGCATTATTGGTACGGGCGTTGCACCTACAGCAGCAAGACGTGGTGACTTCCGCATTTGAAGATGTTAAGCCAGACGCATGGTATGCCCAAGATGTTGCTGCTGCAAGTCAGGCTGGTTTGGTTTCGGGTGTCACTGAGCAGACATTTGATCCCAATGCAGAGTTGACTCGTGAACAGATGGCCATCTTATTAGTTAGAGCCTTTGAGTATTTGAATGGCAGCTATACGTCATCCCAACGGAAACTTGACAACTATACGGACCAAAGTGACATTTCAACCTGGGCATTAGCAGATGTGAATAAGGCGATCGACATCGGCATTCTTTCAGGAAGATCGAGCGAAGTCCTCTCTCCTACTTCAACAGCTTTGCGCAAGGAAACAGCGAAAGCTTTATACAATTTTCTAATGAAACCATAGATAAGACGGGACTCCATTGAAATGTGGGGTCCCGTTTTATTTCTTACATAAGTTATTTCTTAGACATAGAGTGAAGAGCGGTATTTCGCTGGAGGCATGCCTGTATGTTTGCGAAATAGCCGAAAGAAATAGTTCATTTCAGGGATGCCAACTTTCGTGCTGATTTCCCGCAAGGTTAAGTTGGTATGTTCCAGTAATTCCCTGGCTTTCTGAATTCGAATTCGGTTCAAGTATTGAAGCGGCGTAAGACCCGTATGCTTTCTCAAACATTTGGAGGAGTAATCAATGGAAAAATTCAAATGCTGGGCCATCGCTTTAAGACGGAATGGTTGTTCGACATGCTCGGTTAGATACTTCATCACGTTGTCGCAAACCTGTCGACTATGCTCGTGATGGGATATTTTAGTCATATTTTGAAAGTAGAGAAGCAGTTGTCCGAACATCGTCTGAAGCGGCAGCATATTCTCTAGCGTAGAAGCGTTGTGTAGTTCAATCATCTCATCGAGCAGCGACCAAATTTGTTTGGAGTTCTGCTCTTTGAATTTAGGGAGATATATGAAATGCTCCTGTGGTGTGAGATCACGATAGGAACGGGTGGGGAACACCGTGTGCCATTGAATCTCTTCATGGTGGACAAGCCTCGGAGCAGGGGTGTGCTGCATATGCAAATAGTAGACAACGGTGTCTTCTTGGCAGTCACAGTGACCATAATGCCGCTTGCCAGGTTCCAGGACAAGCATTTGATTCTCACCAATTTCATAGGGAACGTTGTCTTCTGTCACATATAAAGTTCCGCTGCGAACGAGAATGATATCGTATAGGGTGAAAACGCGGTCAGGGTGATGATATGACTGGGGGAATTTCACTTTGTTTATGGTAACCATAATAGGAATAGGAGGTACAGAGAGCGCTACACAGATCATGAAGTGACACCTTTCTGATGACAATTGTAGTCTAAGTATAGGTGGATGAGGAGGGGGATGCAAGTCGAAAAAGAATGATTTTGTACTTATTTAATATGATTCTATTCCTAGTAAGGACAGTGGAGGATTTATATAATATAAGAATAAAAGGTCAAATTTGGCTTGGATTGGAGAGTAGATTCGATGACCACAAACTTATATGAACGGCTCCTGCCGGCTCCCGTAAACGGAGGATTCCAAATGTCGGGCTACTGGGTTTGGTGCGGTTCGGTTGTGCATGGGGACGACGGGCAATATCATATGTTTGCTTCGCGTTGGCCCAAGCATCTGCCCATGCATCCCGGATGGTTAGTGCATTCCGAAGTCGTGCGGGCCGTATCCGATAAACCGGAAGGGCCGTACCAATTTGAAGAGGTTGTGCTTCCCGCGAGAGGAGCCGAATTCTGGGACGGTCGCAGCACGCACAATCCCCACATCGTCAAACACGATGGTAAATATCTTCTGTTTTATATGGGGACTACGTACCCATTTCCAGATGTCAATCCAGGTGAAGCCTACGGCTTGGATGATCCCCGCTGTATTGTAGCCAGATCTAACAAACGAATCGGACTGGCAGTCGCTGATCAGGTACAGGGACCGTGGGTGCGACGAGATGAGCCAATTCTAGATGTTCGCCCTGGGAAGTTTGACAGCTATTTAACGTCGAATCCGGCCCCTTGTGTACATGAAGACGGCTCGGTGCTGCTCATTTACAAATCCAGAGCCTATCAAGGCCATACATTCAGTGATATGGCGCTGGGTGCAGCTTGGGCGGATCACTATACCGGCGCTTACCGTTCTTTAAGCGAGAAACCGATTTTTCCACCGGAGGATGTTCATTTGGAAGATCCTTTCATTTGGAAAACGGAAGATGGATACGCCATGATTGCCAAGGATATGAAGGGGAACATCTGTAACGAAAGGCACGGCGGCATTCAAGCCTACTCACGGGATGGGTTGAACTGGCAGATCGCTGAGCATCCCAAAGCGTATTCAAGGCATATTACTTGGGATGACGGGACCAAGAAACAGATGGGCAATTTTGAGAGGCCGTTTCTGCTGTTCCAAGATGGCAGACCAACGCATCTGTTCGCGGCTACGGCCGATGGTGATGGGAATTTTGGCGGTCGGAACACATGGAATATGGTCATTCCTCTTGGAAACTGAGAAGTATATAGTAAGTTTGGGAAAGCTGACGTCCTCCATAATGAGGAGTGTCAGCTTTTTATTGTTCATAAATAGGAAAAAATGTTAATTTATCTCATGAGCTAACGGATAGAATTATTCCAAATTATGGTATACTTTGAATGGAGCGAGGTGGGATTTGTGAGACTTACAAAAACAAGGATTATAGTAGTTTTTATTAGTTGTTTCTTATTTATTTCTATCGTCTATTTTGCGAACATCATAAAATTGTTCTTGGATACAAGAAATGTTGATGCTAGTCCCGAAGCTTCAATCGAACAATATTTAAGCACCAATACCAATGAATACAAGGTAATAAATGTCACTTTAAGTGAGAAGAAGTTTAGAGACCGTATATATGTGCTGGAATGTGATTGTAACTTTAAAAATGGAAAGAACAGCGGCATTCAAACATATAAGGTTCATTTAATAGAAGATATAGGTTGGATTGTTACAAAAATTGAAGGAGTGTTTTTATGAAAAAGTTGTTATTCATGGTCACCATACTGATTTTCCTTTCGAATTCAAGCGAGGCGTTCGGTGATAATGGCGTATCGGATCCAGTTTTTCAGACAGTTCATTACGTTATTAATTCAAAACATGTTGAAACGGAAGGCGAGTACGCAACCTTAAACTATAATGGTCATCTTTACGTACCCATTCGGTTTATTGCTAATCAAATCGAAGGTTCGATAGAATATGATGCTGAAACGTCTACAGTCATCTTATATACGCATAACTCGTCTGATTCTAGCCAAGTAATAGGGCCAAAAGTTACACCAGATCAAGCTAAGATTGTTGCCTATGAAACATATCATCTTGTTCATGTTGATGAACAAATTAATATAAGGATACTTAGTAATCAAGAAAGAGAACAAATCCCACCCGATGATTCTGATTTGACTCCGGTGTACTATTTCATTACAGGCAATGACGGTAATAATCAGAAAGTGACCATTTGCGTTTCGAGTAATTCGATAAAGCATCATTTTATGTATAGCGGATAGTTAGATGCAATCTAAGGTGATCTCTACATCAATACCCAAGAAGCATTAATATGGAGGTGTGAAGCGTATTGGAAAATAGTGAATTGTTAACTTTTTTAAATAAAAGACTATTACATTGAAAAAGCGAAGATTCATTCATATCATCTTCGCAATAAGAAATAAAAACGAAGGGAAAATTGAAGAAATAGAAAATATTATTAAAAGATTAGAAACAGACAACTTGGAAAACTATGATTATGATTAGAGCCAGCTTTTTTTTTTAAAAGAGCCTCAAACGAAAATAGTAAAGATGTTATCCGTGATTATTTGGAAAGACAAAGTTGGAAGGAAATCTCCGAGCATATACTGAGGTACGGAGGTGCTTAAGATGGATTTTCTGAAGGATTTAGGCAAGCTGGCAGGTGATGTGGCAGGCAAAGTGCTTGGAGGAACTGTCCGTGTTGCAGGGGAACTTGTTCGCAGTGATTATATTAAGGAAATCGGGAATGATGTAGAACAGGTAACGGTTAAAACGGGTGAGATCGCAGGCCATGCAGCGAGCGGAGTATGGGATGTAGGCGCGGGCTTAATTACCGCGGATAAACAGCAAGCGAAAGCTGGACTCCATGAGCTAGAACAAACGGCCATTACGACAGCAAGAGGAGTTGGCCATGGCATCGAGTATGTGGTTGAGAGCGGAAAAGATGTCGTGACAGGCTTCAAGGACAGCGATAAAGTGCGGTTGAAAAACGGTGTGAAAAAGCTGGGGAAAGCGGCCGCTATCAGCATTTTGGCTATCGGTGTGATCGATGTTGTTGATGGTCCGGACTTACCGGATTCCTCAGGTACAGTGTAAGACATATACCGTCATAAAAACAGACCCGACAAGATAACGAGATATCGTTGGGTCTGTTTTTAGATTTTGATGCTAGTTAGCGAACCAGAACAACTGGTTTAAACGCATAAGAGCCTTGGGCTTTAACAATGATGTCAGTCGTTGTATGCCAGCTCAGATAGATGGCTTCATTCCAAAAGCTTCGCTTATAAAACGAACAGGTACCTCTGTCATGTCTCGATGTACAAGAGGTACGATGTCCAATTCAAATGCTTTTCCGTTTACATATAAGGTAGACTTATTCAATGTCAATTGAATGGTTTTACCATCTTTTCGAGCAGTAACTGATTGTGCTTCTGCGTTCAATTCGACGATAATCCCAATGACTCGGCAAACGGTCGTAGCCTAATATTAGGGATGTTCCAATAAACCATTGATTTCGTTTAGGGGGGAAACAAATGAAGATGAGGAAGAGGATTGGAATTACACTATTAATTCTAATCGTTATGGGTTCTATCTACATCTGGGGCTCTAATTTTTCCCCACGATATTACTACACTTTTATTACAGACAATACAAATTTAAGTAATGAAAATATCAATGGTCTAAAGCTACACCAAAGTATGAAGGATGATTGGTTTATCGGTAAATACGGTAAGGAATATGAAAGAATAGAAAATGCCCTTTTTGATTATTACAAATTAAACGATGGTCTGGTGATTGCTACAAAAAAGGGTAACGATCGAATTATCCGTATTAGTATTACATCTTTAAATACTGAAACATTAAGAACAAACAAAGGAATAAGCATCGGAGAGTCAATTGACAAAGTAAAGCAATTATATGGTTCTAGCTACTATACAAGGTGGGAACAAGGTGGGAGTATTATTGGGTATGTTGATGGAAAGGAAACTTTGGAGTTTTGGTATGTTGACAATGAGGTAGACCAAATACGATATGATATTGTATCTATGAGTTAGTATGGTAACCAGTAGAGTTTAGTACATTATAATTGTCTGCAAAAAAATTCGGACTCCCCCTTGAACCTTACGTTACGTAATGATTTATAGTGAATGTAACAACAGGATAAAACAATGAAACGAATGGGCAGTTTAGATTAGTAGTTCAAGTATAATGTAGACATCCCTCATGAAAAAAAGGAGAACTGAAAATGAGAAAACTTATTTTATTTCTACACGCATCGCTTGACAGTTTTGTAGAAGGGCCGAAAGGTGAAATGGACATTGGCTGGGTTTCCTACGATGCTGAATTGGAGAAACACGCAAAAGAAATTCTGAGTACAGCCGACACGGTCATTTGGGGACGTGGGACTTATCAGATGATGCATAGTTACTGGCCATCTGTGCCTTCGAACCCATCATCTTCACAGCATGAACGGGATCATTCCGAGTGGATCGAAAACACAGCCAAAATTGTTTTTTCCACGACGCTGGAGAACGTCGAATGGAACAATTCCAGACTCGTGAAAGAAAATGTCGAGGAAGAGATCAAGAACCTCAAGCAGCAGCCAGGCAAGGATATGGTCATTCTCGGCAGTCCTAGGTTAGCACACTACCTTATGCAGCTTGATTTAATAGATGAGTATAAAATTACCGTTTCTCCCGTCCTAATCGGCAGCGGTATGCCGTTATTCCAAGGTATCAAGGAGAAAATCAATCTTAGACTTATCGAAAACAAGACATTTGATTCTGGAGCGTTAGGCCTCGTGTACGAGACGGTAAGATAACGAGAAACGATAGCACAATTAAAATGGAGCAAACTGCCGTGGCAGTTGCTCCATTTTTTTCATTCAAGTATCGATCAGATTAGCGTGATCATGGACATGCTGTATATGGTATAATATTCCATGACTATGAAGTTGAAAGGGGATTTGGAATGAGCACTATTAAAATCCACGAGACCCAGCCTGAGAAGGAAATACTGTATAACAACGATAATTTTGTTAAAGAGGACCTTCGTTCTATTCAGAATATTGAGGGTGGAGGACCGATTAATAAAATTGCTTTTAATACATTGCCACGCCCTCTAAAGGTATTCGGATACTTCTTTATTTCTATAATCGTGTTATTTGGAGCGACAACAGTTTTAATCAGTTTATTTCGTTAAATGGACACTAAATAGTGGATGGAAATGTCATGCATATTTTGGTCCGGTGGGGCTGAAATATGCATTTTTTTTCATAGTATAAGAAGCACCATTTTGGTGCTTTTTTTGTATGTAGAAAGCTTGGATAGCGACTTTCCTCAAAGCGTAGCGCAACCATTACTTTCCATTTTCGTATAAATATTGTTCAGATATTGGCTAGCGAAGAGAGGGATTTGAATGGATTTCAGTATGTATAGACAAGAAATTAATCAAATGATAGACAGTTTACCTGATGAAGAATTAGTGAAAGTTTACTGGTCCATTGAAGTTATCCGCCAAAAATATCTATTCAGTAAAAACATGCTTGATAAAGGGGTAGTTATTTTAACCTTATTGGAAAAAGAACATAGAATTAAGGAACTATGGGATGGTTCCTTTGCAAAGAACATTAGCGACGAGACCAAAAGTGAAATTCATTATAATCAGTATAAGTGGCATATTTTTAGTTATAAGAAGCAAGATTGTTTTGAAAAT
Organism: Paenibacillus sp. J31R109; assembly: GCF_059692055.1. NCBI lineage: Bacteria > Bacillati > Bacillota > Bacilli > Caryophanales > Paenibacillaceae > Paenibacillus > Paenibacillus sp. J31R109. The sequence goes on from NZ_JCAUAR010000005.1 coordinate 29,564, forward strand.
GAAGCAGCGAGAAACGAATTTGATGCAATGACTAAAAACGAAGTATATGTCATGTATCAAGATCTTCCTGATATTGTATTTGAATATAATAATGCAAATGAGATAGTTGCATCCGATTTTGATTATGAACAAGATATATATGTATTTGATAAGAATTTCACGTGGACGTACGTACACACGCATGAAGCAATGTGCGGACCATACTTTTATAAACAAGTTTAGGGTAACTTTCGAAGGAGGATCATATGAAGACGATCATCTATATGGTTAGGCATGCAGAATCACCATACAATGAAGGAACCGAAAGAACAAGAGGACTCACAACGAAGGGCAAGGGCGATGTTGAAAAAGTTACCGAAATTCTAAAAAAAGAAGGCATAGATGTCATTATATCTAGCCCGTATAACCGAGCGATCTTGAGTGTTGAGGGATTGGCACAATATTTAGGAATAGATATCATAACATATGAAGATCTCAGGGAAAGGCATTTTGCTGGAGAAATTATTGCTGATTTGATGTCAGTTATTAGAGAGAAATTTTATGATTTTGATTACTTTTTACCTGGCGGCGAGTCTAATTCGGATTGCCAGAAGAGATCAATAGCCGTGATCAAAAACATATTAACAGAACACTCTGGGAAAAAAATAGCTATTGGCACACATGGACTTGTCATGACTTTGATGATGAATTATTTTGATTCAAGATATGGCTTGGAATTTTTGGATCAATTAAAGAAACCAGATATTTATAAATTAAGTTTTGATAATTTAGAATTAAGAGAAGTAAGCAGACTGTGGAATGAGCATTTGGAATAAGGAGAAATTAAAATGATCGCTAATGTTTGGTCAGGTTCAAAAGTTAGATTACGCGCGGTGACACCAACGGATTGGAAAGAATTTCATGATAATGATCAGGATTCGGAGTGTGCACGACTATGTGATGCCATATATTTTCCGAGGTCAGAAGACGGAACCAAAGCTTGGGCGGAGCGGACATCCACGATGGTACCCGAAGGTGATAATATATTTCTAGCGATTGAGACGTTGGATGGAACTATGGTTGGCAGTATAACGGCAAGTAGTTGTGATAGACGGAATGGCACCTTTAAATACGGTGTAGCGATCTTTCGTAAACATTGGCGCAAGGCATATGCATCTGAGGCGATAAGGATATTGATTCGATATTACTTTGAGGAATTACGGTATCGCAAAGTAAATGCCTATGTTTATGGCTTTAATGAGGGGTCACGTGCTTTGCAGGAGCATCTTGGATTTACACAAGAAGGGATACTTAGAGAAATGATTTACACGATGGGCAAGCATTACGACGAGTATGTGTATGGACTAACCAAAGATGAGTTTGAAAAACGTACTACTATCATAAGTGTGGTATAATGTGGAATGAAACAAGTTATAGGAATAAGGATAGCTGAATACATATGAAGAAACGGCAGGCCGAGATAAGGTCTGCCGTTTTTTCAACTAAAGAGAGTTTGCGTAGCAGGTGGAGGTGACTTTAGAACACAGCTGTTGTTCAAATCGACTGACATCATGTAGATTACTTCCCTAGTAGTCAATAATGGAGGATGCAACGATGACCATTATAGAGCAGACGATTTTTAATTCATCTGGCAACACAATTACTACGAAGGATAGAGAGATTCAAATTGTCGGGAAATTGGATGAACCGCTAATTTTAATTTTGGACAATGTATTAAGCTATACAGAATGTGACTCGTTGATTGATTTAGCTAATAACCGAATGCAGCGAGCTAAAATTGGCAAATCTCATGTAGTAAGCGATATTCGAACAAGCAGCAACATGTTTTTTGAGGAAAGCGAAAATGAATTAGTTCAAAAAATTGAGAGCAGAGTTTCTGAACTGATGAATATCCCGATTGCACATGCAGAACCACTGCAGATTTTACATTATAAAGCGGGTGAACAGTATCGGCCTCATTTTGACTATTTCACATCCGAGAATGTTGTCAATAATCGCATCAGCACATTGCTGATGTATTTAAATGACGTGGAAGAAGGTGGCGAAACGTATTTCCCATCGCTTCGTTTTACCGTAACACCGAAAAAAGGAAGGGCCGTCTATTTTGAATATTTATATAACGATGATCACTTAAATGAGCTAACCTTACATGCGGGAAATCCCGTTACCATCGGGGAAAAATGGGTAGCGACCCAGTGGATGCGAAGACAAGGACACCGCAATATGTAAAGAACGAGATTCTTCCGTGAAAACAATACTTAACGATCACAAGGACTGCAACGTTGCAGTCCTTTCTTGCGTTTTAGGGTTTTGTGCGAGTGGGGCAGGATTTATGTGCTCGAGATTATTATGCTATAATGAACCCGATTAACAGCAGGAGATGATAACTAGATGGTGTTGCGCAAGATCTATCGGAATTATTTGCAAAATAATTTGTTTATGAGGCTGCTGCTCCTCTTTTCCATGATTACGGTTGTAACGATTATTTCGTTCTCTTATTTTATGTATTATTCGATGTCCCAAGCAGCAATTAATAGAGAGTTGGATATCCATAAGAAAGCGCTGACGAGTGTTAATAATTATTTGGGTGGAAATTATGATTCAGCCCAGTCGATCCTATTTGGCCTTTATCGGGATAGTTCGCTAGCCTCGGGCGTATCATTTATGCTGCAACATCCTTTTCAAGAATATGTGCAACACAGTTTGGAGCAGTACAATTTAGGCGGCAAAAGCATGTGGAATGATGGGCTGCAATATTTTAAAAATCAAGTGGAAGACAATAAAGATATTAGCAATTTGCTGTTATACAGTGAGGATCAGCAGACGTTATATGCGCTTGGGCGAAATGGGCAGATGAAGCTCGTTCCCACCAATCGCGCACGCTCTTATATCCCGGATGTGATGGCTCTCGAAAGTAAGACTGTGGAACTGCCAAATATTTGGGTGCGTGACGCAATCGGACAGTGGGATCCCAACCTGTATGCCATTCGAACGCCAATCTCGGACAAGTTAACGCTGAAGACAATTGGCCAGCAGGTCGTTTATTTTAGTACGGATGGGATATGGAAAATTTTGAAGAATGATAAGGACGAGCTGAAAGGGATGATTCTTGTCTTGGCCCCGGACGGCGGTGTGCTCTTCGATTCTTCGAATCAATACGTGGGGCAGGTCTATCCACATATGGATCAAATCAATGCGATGTATGAAAATAGTGGTTCTAGCCAAGGCGACTATGTGACGAAGCTTACACAAAGCAAGGGGAATTTCATTACGGTCAGCATCATCCCCCGTCAAGAGCTGGAGGCTTCCTCAAAGAAAATTGGCAGTATGATTTTCCTCATCAGTGCGATTTGTATTTTTTTCGCCATCCTGATACCGTTCCTAGTTGTGATGAGTGTCGCCAAACGGACGAATCAAATCATCCGCTTCACCCGAAAGGTGAAACAAGGCGATCTTAGTGTGCGGATACCTGATGTGCGGGAGGATGAGATCGGGCAAATTTCCCGGAGCTTTAACGAGATGATTGAGGAATTGAACCTCTACATTGATCGGGTGTATAAGGCAAACATTAAGCAAAAACAGACGGAATTGACGGCACTGCAAGCCAGGGTGAATCCGCATTTCCTTTACAATACGCTGGAAGTGATTCGGATGCGGGCAATTTCGCAAGGCGCACATGACGTTGGTGAAATGATCTACAGCTTATCAGCGCTGTTCCGAAGTTTTGTCCAACAGAAGAAAATCTATACGCTCAAACATGAGTTGGAAGCCTGTCGATTGTATCTGGAACTTTTCCAAATTCGATATAAAGATAAATTTACGTATACCATGGATTGGGATCGACGGCTCGGGTCTGTGCGTGTGATGAAAATGTCGCTGCAACCCATCATTGAGAATTACATTGTGCACGGTTTGCGAAGCGAAAGCTCGGATAATGAGATTCACATACGAGTGAAGCAGGAAGAGACGTATCTCCATGTGCAGATTGAAGACAACGGCAATGGAATCTCGCCCCAGCGGCTCACTGAATTGACGTTATTTCTTCAAGATGAGGAATTAGAAGGGGAGTCTTTTGGTTTGCGAAGCATCAATCAACGGCTTAAACTGCTCTACGGCAGTAAATACGGTGTAAAATTACATAGCCAGCCTGGCCAAGGAACGATTATTGATATCTGGATGCCGATAGACTGTGAAGGGGAGACGGACGATGTTTAGGGTCTTTCTTGTGGATGATGAGCCTTTCATTATTGAAGGGTTGTATGACATTATTGATTGGGCAGAAGTTGGTTTGGAAATTGTGGGACACGCCAGCAATGGACAGAAGGCTTTGGACGCTTTGCAGGAAACATCGGTCGATATTTTGTTGACAGATATCTCCATGCCGATTATGAATGGACTGGATTTGATTCGACAGGCACGATTGGTTCACCCGGAATTAAAAGTGATCGTGCTCAGTGGATTTGATGAGTTTTCCTACTTGAAAGAGGGCATGCAGCTGGGTATCGAAAATTACTTGCTCAAGCCTATTAACATCCAAGAACTCAAAGCTTCGCTGCAAAATATCGTAGAGAAGCTGAATACCATGAACGAGACGCAGTTGGTTCAGGCGTACAGTAAGCAAATATTGAAAGACAACACGCTGCATCGTTGGTTGACGCAACAGATTGCGCCACTGGAGTTCTACGAGCGTGCAGAACTTTTAGGTATCAACTTAGCAAGCGCCTATATGGTCGCAGCCGTTCTACGAATGCCCGCCCATGCAGATAGGGGCCAGGAATTTATTGCTGGCCAGCTGGATGCCTATGAATGGGTGACCGTTTTCCATGATATGGACGGAGATATCTTGTTGCTTGCCTCCATGGATCACATGGAAGAGGGGAAAAAAGAACTGATGGCACTGCTTCATCAGCTTCATACCGCGCTGCAAGACCAATCGGTTCGCATCTCGATTGGGAGCGTCGGTCACTTGCCAGATGGCGTCGCCCAAAGCTATGAAGCCGCCAAAAAAGCACAGGAGTATTTCTGGATTTATCCTGAGCTGTCGGTCATTGATTATCAAGAGTTGGCTATGCATCAAGACAATCCCAAGGTGGATTTCACGATCATTGATTGGCCGGCCTATGCGAAGCTTATTATTGCCAAAGATATGGATAACCTGCGTGCTTGCATCCATAATGACTTCAAGCGAATTCAAGCTTTGCCTGGCGTTACGCCGCGCGATTTTCAGAATATTGCTTTTGAGATGGTCATTCATTTCAAGTTGGAAATTAAAGCTATCCGCCATACCGAAGTACTAGAGATGTATCATCTTGCTTTTGACCAGATTCGCGAGGCGGTGGTGCTGGAAGAATTGGAAGCTGCCATTCTGGAAATTGCGGAGACGACCATTGGCTTTTTGGTTTCGGACGTTCGAAGTCCGATTGTGCAGCAGGTGTTAAAATATGTGCAACAATCCTATGCGGAGGAGCTCTCACTCAAAATGCTTGGCGCTCATTACCACATCCATCCCGTTTATTTAGGGCAATTGTTTCAGAAAGAAATGAATGAGACATTCACGGAGTATATGAACCGTTTCCGAGTGGAGAAGGCGAAAGAACTGCTTAAGACAACACATGCCAAGGTTCATCAGATCGCGAGTGAGGTAGGTTACTCCGAATTGGGTTATTTTTATAAACAATTCAAAAAATATGTCGGTATTTCGCCAACGGATTATCGTGGATTGCTCTAGGGAAACTTAGTAGCAGTCCTTTTTTTTACGAAAAATGATTTGACAGCGTTTTTTTCTTTAGTTTAGACAGGGTTCATTTAGTTTATCGTCTATTTGTAATTGCTTTCATGAAGTACTGTAAATATAGCCCCTACGGGCGTAGAAAAAGAGTATTCACTTGGGAGGACTCAAAAAATGAGAAGAATGAAAAAAAACTTGGTCACGACACTAGGATTAACGTTAGCTGTTTCCTTGACGCTTAGCGCATGTGGCAGCAAAGATGCCGGCGATGCGAAAGGGAATGCGGCAGCGAATAAACCTGTTGAATTAATTTGGTATACAATCGGAACGCCACAGAAAGATGTGGATCGCGTTATGGCTGAAGTCAGCAAGTACACCGCGGAGAAAATCGGTGTTACGGTGAAGATGAATATGACAGATTGGGGCGACTATGCTCAAAAAATGCAAGTAATGACGGCTTCCGGCACACCTATGGATATTATGTTCACGTCTTCATGGGCATTTGATTATGTGCAAAATGCACGTAAAGGAGCATTCAAGTCGATTGACGAGCTGCTGCAAAAAAATGGACAAGGCATTGTCAAAGCATTGGACCCTGCTTTCCTTAATGGCTCCAAAGTAGATGGACATAATTACGGTGTTCCAGCGAATAAAGAGCTGCCTGCACAAGATGTATGGCGTTTCAACAAAACGCTGGCTGACAAATATAGCCTAAGTCTAGATAACGTGAAATCATTGGAAAGCTTAGAGCCGCTGCTTTCAGCAATTAAAGCGAAAGAGCCGAATGTGTATGGATTGGCTGTTGATAAAAACTACATGCCTTATGTGCCTTATGACTACATCATTGAGAAAATGCCAATGGCGGTTAGCGTAGACAACAAAGATTTGAAAGTCGTTAACATTCTCGATACACCAGAAATGAAACAAGCTTTGAAAACAATGAATAAGTATTACAAAGCGGGCTACATTCCAACGGAAGCATCCACACTGACATCCTTGAATGATGTTCAAGTGACGGGCAAATGGTTCGCTGATAAAGCGACCAATCAACCTTTCGCGGACAACCTTTGGTCAGCAAGCTATGGATACCCTGTAGTATCCAAACCAGCTAGCCCTGCTCTCATTTATAACTGGTCCGTCATGGGCTCCATGCAAGCGATCTCCGCCAACTCCAAATATCCAGAAAAAGCGATGGAATTCCTGAACCTGCTCAACACAGATCCTGTCCTTCGCAACATGGTTGATTCTGGTATTGAAGGCGAGCATTACAAAAAAGTCGGTAATGACACTATGGAAAACCAACCGGCATCCAAAAACTATGATATGCCTACGTTCTCCCTTGGTAATGTCCTTTTGACATACAAAGATGTGAAAGATCCTGAGAACAAATGGGAAGAGTTCAAGAAATTTAACGATACAGGCGTACCTGCTCCACTACTTGGCTTTAACTTCGATCCTACCAAAGTCATCAACGAAATCGCTGCTGTACAGAACGTGAAAGAAGAGTTCTGGGCAACACTGATGACGGGAACTGTTGATCCGGATAAATACATCCCGCTAGCCAATGAGAAATTCAAAGCAGCTGGATTGGATAAAATCATGACAGAAGCACAAAGTCAAATTGACGCTTGGAAAACAGCTAACAAAAAATAGAGACAAGGCCGAGGATGAGGTGAATGTTCTGCATTCACCTGATCTTTGTCTTGTTATCAGCGAAGGGGTGATTGTATGAACAGAATAGGAACTTTTTTCAAAGATGTGAAACAAAGCAGAGTGCTGCTGCTCATGGCATTACCGGCAACGCTTTGGTTCCTGTTCTTCTCGTATTTACCGATGGCAGGCATGGTGATTGCTTTCAAGCAGTACCGTTACAGCCGTGATGGTTTTTGGGCAAGTATTGTGGAGAGCAAATGGGTTGGTTTACAGAACTTCAAATTCCTTTTTAGTACGAACGACGCTTATATCATTACGCGCAATACCTTGCTATACAACATTGTGTTCATTATTGCTGGTCTGGTGCTGTCCGTTGGACTCGCCATTGTATTGTCCGAAATTACGAATAAAAAGCTTGCTAAGCTTTATCAAACAGGTATGTTCATGCCCTATTTCTTATCATGGGTCATCGTTGGCTATTTCGTATTCAGTTTCCTAAGTGTGGATAAAGGAATGCTTAATCATATACTTCCCTGGTTTGGCGTGGATCCGATTCGTTGGTATAACGACAAGACGTATTGGCCGCTTATTATTATTCTCGTGTACCTCTGGAAATCAGTCGGCTATAGCTCTGTTGTGTATTTAGCGGCGATCATGGGGATCGATAAATCGCTCTACGAAGCAGCCATGATTGATGGCGCGAGTAAATGGCAGCAGATCCGTCACATTACCTTCCCGATGTTAAAACCGCTAATGACGATTCTGACGCTGCTCGCGATCGGACGTATTTTTTACGCAGACTTTGGCTTGTTCCTACAAGTGCCTAGAGACTCCGGAACGTTATACTCCGTTACCAATGTTATCGATACGTACGTATACCGCGGCCTTAAATCGACAGGAGAAATCGGGATGAGTACAGCGGCTGGCTTGTATCAGTCCGTGATCGGTTTCATTCTCGTGATGACTTCGAACTATGTCGTTAGAAAATTTGATAGGGACAATGCACTCTTTTAACCTAGGATTGCGGAAAGGAGGAACTGATTATGAATGCTGTCAAAGCGATGAAAAAGCAAGACTTTCATAAATTACCGCCGCTGTTGAATGTGTTTGCTCATTTGGCCGCGGGACTTTTTACAATTGCCTGTGTATTCCCGTTTCTGTTTGTGACGATCATTTCGTTCACCGATGAGAAATCACTGAATACGAATGGGTACCGCATCATCCCGGAGAAATGGAGCCTGGAAGCGTACCGTTATCTCTTCAAAGCAGGCGATCAACTGCTGATGTCCTATGGAGTCACCATCCTTGTGACGGTCGTAGGTACGCTTGTTAGTTTGATTCTAACCGCAACGTTCGCTTATGCGATTTCGCGAAAAAGCTTTAAATTCCGTAATTTTTTCGGTTTTTTCGCCTTTTTTACGATGCTCTTTAACGGTGGACTTGTACCGACTTATATTGTTATGACGCAATTGCTTGGGCTCAAGGATTCCCTGTGGGCTTTGGTTCTGCCATTAGCGGGCAACGCCTTCTATATCATGATTATGCGTACTTTCTTTAGTACATCTGTACCGGATGCCATTATTGAATCAGGCAAAATTGACGGAGCCGGCGAATTCGGGATCTTCGTCAAACTCGTGCTGCCGCTGTCCCTGCCAGGGCTGGCGACGATCGGGTTATTCAGTACCTTGGGGTACTGGAATGATTGGTTCAATGCGCTCCTGTACATCGACACGCCAAACTTGGTGCCGCTGCAATCGATGCTGATGCGGATTGAGAACAGCATGCAGTTCCTGCTCCAAAACACGAGCAACCCTTCGGTTGGCATAGGCTTGCTGCAATCGCTGCCGCAGGATACTTCGCGGATGGCGATGGTTGTGCTTGCGACGGGACCGATTATTTTCGCTTATCCGTTCTTCCAACGTTACTTCATTCAAGGTTTAACGATCGGCGCTGTAAAAGAGTAGTACTGTAAGCAACTACGTAGATTATAGAAATGTGGAGGATTTACCGTGGAACAATTTAGACTGCCCAAAATTCCGATGCCCAAACTGGAACTGCCGCAAGCCATTCAAGATGTCTTGCTGGAAGCCGAAGAAAAGCTGGCGCATCGTCCTAAACTCCTGCAATTATTTAAAAATTGTTTTCCAAATACATTAGAAACGACAACGAAGCTGATGCCAGATGGCACTACGTTTGTCATCACGGGAGATATTCCAGCATCCTGGCTGCGTGATTCTGTCGAACAGGTTATGCATTACGTGCCTTTTGCCAAAGAAGATACGGATCTTCAACGTATCATTAGCGGATTAATTAAACGTCATATTCAGTACATTCATATTGATCCGTATGCAAATGCGTTTAATGAGTCGGCCAATGACTGGCATTGGAACAAAGCTGACCAAACCGAGATGTCACCATGGGTATGGGAGCGTAAATTCGAACTCGATTCCCTGTGCTTCTCGATGCGTCTCGCTTATGCGTATTGGAAGGAAACTGAATTGACGGATATCTTTGATGCTGGCTTTAAAGCAGCGATGGTGAAGATCTATGAGTTGTTCCTAACCGAGCAGCATCATTTTGAAAAGTCGCCTTATCGTTTTACTCGCAATAACGGGATACCGACTGACTCGCTGCGCAATAACGGCTTGGGCATGCCTGTGAATTATACGGGAATGGTGTGGTCAGGCTTCCGTTCTAGTGACGATGCGTGTGACTTTCATTACAACATTCCAGCGAATATGTTCGCTGTCGTTGCGCTTCGTCATATGCAGGAATTCGCGGAATGGGTATTCCGGGACATGGATTTCTTGGCACAACTTAAAGCACTTGAAGCAGACATTGATCATGGCATTCAATTGTACGGCATTTATCGTCATCCGACATTTGGACCCATTTATGCGTATGAAACGGACGGCTTTGGCAATCACTGCCTGATGGATGATGCCGGGACACCAGGTCTTATGTCGATTCCTTACTTGGGCTATGTATCAGCGGACGATCCTATTTATCAAAACACAAGACGGTTTGCGCTTAGCAAAGAGAATCCGTTCTATTTCGAAGGCAAGGTGGCTCGTGGAATAGGCAGTCCGCATACGCCGGATGATTACATTTGGCATATGGCACTGTCCATGCAAGGCATTACGGCGTCCACGGCGGAAGAGAAGCTGGAGATGATCGCGATGCTGGAAGCGACAGATGCAGATACGGGATTCATGCATGAAGGTTTTCACGTTGATGACCCAACGATTTTCACACGCAAATGGTTTGCATGGTCGAACAGCCTGTTCTCTCAATTGGTTTATCAAGCGATGAAGGATGGTCTTCTATGAGTCGCCCGATCCTTATCTTCCATGAGCCCGGATTCCCGAGCAGTTCGTTGAGTGATGTGCCCATCGAGCAATTGACGGCGCAAGGGGCGATTGTGGTAGGTGCCCATGCACTTGGAGAGGCACTACGATCAGCAGCCCACGGATGTTTCGTTAATTTGCATGCGCCGTATTTTCCAAAAGCGGCGTGGCCTGACATTCTGGGGTTCTTGCAGCGCGGCGGCGGTCTGCTGAGTGTGGGCGGCGCAGCCTTCAAGCGTCCTGTACGCTGGGAAGATGAGAATTGGCATGTGGAATCGGAGCAGACGGGTTACCACCAGCAGCTGCATATTCATGAAATGCTACGAGTTGACAGTACGCCATTCCGTTCTTATATCACGTCAGAAACCTTACCATTGTTGGAAGGGCAAGAGTCGCTATTCGCGCTTGCTGATACTTGGAATATGGTGCCGCATACGACGCGAGACAGTGATTTGCCGCATCAGATGGGTGCGGCGGGGACGATGAGCACGCAGATTTATCCGTTGCTGAAGAGCATAGGTAAGACAGGCCGGGAACTAGCTGCTCCTGTTGTCCTATGGGAGAACTCGCGAGGTGCGTTTATCGGTTCGCGCTGGATGTTCGTCAATGTGCCGCTGAGCCCCTCGTTCTGGAGCGAAGGTGGTGCGCAGCGCTTGGCCGAGTGGGCGAGTTTCTGTGCGAGCGGTGTGACGGAGTTGTGGATCAAGCCGAATTATGCCAGCTATGAACCAGGCGAGCACGCGATGCTTACGATTCAAACACAACTTATCGGGGAGAAAGATGCCGCTGTTAAAGAGTGGACACTCGACCTTCGTGTCGAGCATGACAACGGTACGCAAGATGCTTGGACCTCTCGTTTAACTGTTGAAGTTAACAAAGAATTCAATGTGGTGCGCATTCCTGTGCCGCTAGATATACAGCGCGGTTTGTACCGCGTAACGTGTAAGGCAATCTCAGAGGATGGCGAACAGCGTATGCTTCGTCAAGGATTCTGGGGGCACGATGCAGGGCTGCTCTCAGAAGGCCAGCCCATCACTTGCGGTCGCGATTATTTCATCAAGGATGGACGTCCATTGCCAGTCGTTGGCATGACGTACATGACATCTGATGTGGCTCGCAAATTCTTATTCCTGCCGAATAGCGATGTCTGGGATCGGGATATGGCTCAAATGGCCAAAGCAGGCATCAACTGGATACGTACGGGCATTTGGACTGCCTACCGCAATATCATGCAGGTGGATGGCCATGCTTCGGAAGAAGTATTGAGAGCCATCGATGCTTTCCTCCTGACGGCTAAAAAACATAATCTGCAGGTGACGTTTACCTTCTTCTCCTTCACTCCTGAAACATGGGAAGGGGTTAATCCCTATCTCGATCCACAAAGTGTGGAAGCTCAAAAGAGATTCATCCGCTCCATCGTATCCCGACATGGGGAGACGACTCATGTGGATTGGGATCTGATCAACGAGCCATCGATGTTCGATCCCGCTCAGATATTCTCGGATGGACCTCGTTCCAGTCGGGATCCGTATGAGAAGGAAGCTTTTATTGCATGGCTCAAACAGCGTCATGAGAGTATTGAACTGTTGCAAGAACGCTGGAATATGACGCCTGTGCAGCTTCCGACGTATGAATCGGCTGTCATTCCGGAGGCGTCTGACATCAATTTCGACGTGCAGGATATGCACCGGGCGAAAAAGGGGACACGCTGGCTCGATTACTGCCTATTCTCGATGGAGATGCACAACCAGTGGGCCAAACAGCTGTATGATACCATTAAAGAAATCGTACCTGAGCATCTCGTTGTCGTCGGCCAGGATGAAGCGCTTGGCGCACAGCGACCTTCACCGCTTTTCTATGAAGAAGCAGTAGATTACACAACGGTCCATTCCTGGTGGTTGAACGATAACCTCGTATGGGATGGCATCTTTGCCAAAACAGCCAATAAACCGAATGTCATTCAAGAGACTGGCATTATGTACGTAGAGACCCCAGATGGACGTGCGAAACGTTCGGAGATCGAGCTGCGCAGTATGTTGGAGCGCAAATATGCTTACGCCTTTGCAACGGGAGGCGCAGGAGCGATTCATTGGATATGGAACACCAATTTCTATATGGATAACGCGAACGAGTCCCATATCGGAGCACTTCGTGCCGATGGGACGGAGAAACCGGAAGCGGATGTTTCCTATGAATTCGGCCGCTTCATGGCCGAGATCAGAGACCTATTCCAGGAGCGGGTACTGGAAGATATTGTGGCTGTATTCCCTTATTCCAACGATTTTTCCAATCGGAAATTGGCATTTGATGCCACGACGGCCATGACGCGTGTGCTGTCCTATAAGATGAAGTTGCCGTTCCGTGCGGCTTCGGAATATCATTTGGAGGCGCTGGAGCAGCAACCTGCGAAGCTGATTGTGCTCCCAAGCGCGCATAATGTGGATGAGCAAGCATGGATGAAGCTGATCGATATTGTGAAGCGCACGGGTGCGACACTATTGGCTACAGGCCCAATTAGTTTGGACGCGTACTGGAAGATGAAACAGCGTCTCGTCGATGAGCTGGGTGAAGCAGAACTTCACAATGTTCGCCGGGAAGAAATGCTTGAGCTGGAAGGCACTTTGCACCCAGTTTCCTATGGGCGTCGCCGAATTGCTGAAACGTTGAAAGAAGTGCGTATTGGTGGTGGAGCAGCGAAGCCAAGTGCTGGTGGAGATCGCGTTGTTGATCTTCCTTTAGGCAATGGCCGATTGATTTGGAGTCCGCTGCCAGTGGAAGTAAACGACCGGATGGACACGGTAGAGGCACTTTACCGGTATGCAGTGACTGCTTCCGATTGTAGCAGCGGATTGCAGTGGCTTCAAGGCGATCTTGCAGGGATTTACGGAAGGAAGCTGCGTTTCAAGGACGGTTTCTTATATGTATTTGTCTCTGAATTTGCTTGGGATGTGAATGTTAAAGTTCGCGATACCGATAGTGACACGACATACGCGTTCACCCTAGAGAAAGAGCGTTCTGTGCTCTTTGCCGCAGATCGACAAGGGCAATTGATCTCCATTTACCGCCCAGATGAAGTCCATATTGAAAGGAGCTAACCCATGAGTACCAAACGAACGGCTCATATCATCTCCCATACCCATTGGGATCGGGAGTGGTATTTACCATATGAAAAGCACCACGTGAGACTAGTTAAACTCGTAGATACGTTATTAGATAAAATGGATCAAGATGCCAATTACCGCAGTTTCTTTCTGGATGGTCAGACAATTATTCTGGAGGATTACTTGCAGGTCAGACCCGAGCAGAAGGAACGTCTAACCCAATTAATTCAGGATGGCCGTATTCTCATCGGACCTTGGTACATTTTGCAGGATGCTTTCTTAACGAGCGGCGAAGCCAATGTCCGTAATATGCAGATTGGGCATCAAGATGCGAAAGCTTATGGCGATGTGTCGAAAATCGGCTATTTTCCCGACACGTTCGGTTTAGTCGGGCAGACGCCGCAATTGATGCAGCAGTCCGGCATCACGAATGCCTTATTCGGACGCGGCGTGAAGCCGACGGGATTCAACAACACAGTCTCCGATGGTGATTTTGAATCTTCCTTCTCGGAGCTGGTTTGGGAAGGTCCAGATGGCTCCCAGGTGCTGGGTATTCTATTTGCCAACTGGTATTCCAATGGGAATGAGATCCCTGCTGACAAAGTAGAAGCCAAAGCTTATTGGGAACGCAAGCTGGCGGACGCGGAGAAGTATGCTTCTACGGGGGAATTGCTCTTCATGAATGGCTGTGATCATCAGCCTGTTCAACTTGATTTGCCAGAAGCCATTCAAACGGCGAGCGAGCTTTTCCCAGATACAACTTTTGTCCACTCGAATTTTAACGATTACTTGGCGGCCGTTCAGCGCTCAGGGAAGCAAGAACTTTCGACAGTCAAAGGTGAACTTCGCAGTCAGCGAACGGATGGATGGTCAACACTTGTCAATACAGCTTCGGCGCGCGTGTACTTGAAGCAGATGAATCAGCTTGGACAAGCGATGTTGGAGAAAGTGGCAGAGCCGCTCGCGGCATTCGCCTATGTTCTTAAAGTTGGAGAGAAGTACCCGCATCATTTGTTCACTTACGCCTGGAAAACCTTAATGCAAAACCATCCGCATGACAGCATCTGCGGCTGTTCTGTGGACGAAGTGCACCGTGAAATGGTCACACGCTTCGATAAGAGCCGTCATGTTGCTGAAGCCATTATCGATGACAGCAAGCAAGCCATTGCGGATGCGATCAATACGTCTGGCTTTACGGTGACTGGCGAAGGTGCTCTGCCCGTAGTCGTGTTTAATACGTCGGGTTGGGAACGCTCGGGGGTAGTTAGTATCGTGATTGATGCTTTACGTCTCTATTTCCGAGATGGCTATACACTTGAAGAAGCAAGCGCTCTTGCCAAAGCAGCAGATCTCACAGGACGCGTACTCGTGGATGCTTCTTCGCAGTCTCTGCCATGTACGGTCGAAGATCTCGGCTTGCAATTCGGATACGATTTGCCGGACGACAAGTTCCGTCAGCCGTATATGTGCCGAAAAGTAAGATTGACTTTCGAAGCCGACAAGGTGCCGGCACTAGGTTTGAAAACGTACGCGTGGGTGAAGAAGGAAGCGGAATTGGTCACTTCTTCGCTGTTCACAAATGAGCGGGTCATGGAAAATGCTGCGATCAAGATTGACATCGCGGATAACGGTTCTTTCACGCTGACGGATAAGAAGAACGGCCGCACGTACCGGGATTTAGGTGTATACGAGAATGTCGGAGATATTGGCAACGAGTATATGTTCCGTCAACCGGATGGCGAAACGTCATTGACAACGAGCGCCTTGCAAGCTCAAATCCGCGTGCTTCATGATACGGCCTACCAAGCTTCCGTTGAAATCGTCCACGAGTGGTCGATTCCTGCGTCGGGCGACGACATGCTGGATGTTGAACAACGTGACTTGGTGTACTATCCGTATCGTAAAGCACAGCGTTCTACGCGCATGATTCCGATGCGGATTCGCACGGTGGTTAGCTTGAGCCGCAGTGGGCAAGGGGTAGAGATCGAATCATCCTTTAACAACCAGGCGAAGGATCATCGTCTACGGATGTTATTCCCAACGGATCTGACAGCGCAAACGCATCATGTTGATTCGATGTTTGAAGTTGTGCAGCGCGATAATACGCCGGCTTCAGAATGGGAGAACCCAAGCAATACCCAACATCAACAAGCATTCGTTGATGTAAGCGAAACAGGTGCGGGCTTGGTTGTTGCCAATCTCGGATTGAACGAATACGAGGTTCTGCGCGATGGACGGAATACGATCGCTGTAACGCTTTTGCGTGCAGTTGGCGAACTCGGTGATTGGGGCTTGTTCCCTACTCCGGAAGCGCAATGTCTAGGCGAGCACACCGTTCGATTGGCGATTTTCCCGCATAATGGGGATGGCGCACAATACGAAGCTTATACGGCCGCATACCAGTTCCAAATTCCTTGGACATTGGCACAGACCGGCATCCATGATGGCCAAATTGCTTCAACATATGCTCCTCTCCAATGGGAGGGAGAAGGGCTTGCCTTTTCCTCAATGAAACTAAATGAAGCATCAGAGGATGTGCTGCTTCGTTGGTACAACATGCGTTCACTGCATGCAGAGGTTAAAGTCAGTACGCAACTTCCTCAGCAGAATTTCTATAAGAGCACGATTTTGGAAATACAAGGCGAGCGTTTGGCCGTAGAGGCAGACGGCGGATTGACGTTGCCAGTAGGTCCTTGTGAGATTGTGACAATCGGGATTCAGCGGTAGGAAGGTTAATAACAAAAAATAGGCTGTCTCAAAAGTCTTGATCGACTTTTGAGACAGCCTATTCCTATTACCTGTGAATATGATTGCCTTGTGAATCGTATTGGCGAATGTGCGCAATAAGCTCATCGCGGTTTACCCAAGAGATGCCGACTTTCTGATCAGCAGCGCCATAAGCCATAATCAATTCTTCACCGACAAAAATACCTGCGGTGGTGAATAGGCATGGAGTTGGATAGTCAGAGGGCATTTCCCATTCTTGCTGGGCATACATTAACCGATCCGAGCAGCGATGTGTGACCACAGGGAAGTCGTTCTCCTGCTCTTTCACGATCATGAAGGATTGCGTATACCCAAAGTAAATATCTTTCTTACCATGATACGATACCAGCCATTCCCCCTCGCCAAGTGAGAGTGGCGGCCAAGAAGCGCCTACCTTGTTAGCCTCCCAATCGAAGAGGGATGTTGCGAGTAATCGATGAGTTGCTTTTGGCGATGCAAAATCTTCAATGTGCTCTGCGGCCGCCAAAAAAATCGATGGTCGGGTCACTTCATCGCCTTGCGGGAACGGTTTAGGGTTCATTGGACGATGGAGCATCACGTATTGCGGCTTACCGTCGATCACCATTTTTTCAGGGAACAAGAAGACGTCGCGGTTATCGCTGACATGACCTTCAGATAATGGGCACACGTATTGGAAAGCTTCTTCATACTTGCCCACGCTAAGTTTATCGAGATGCAGTCTATACAGCACGGTCACGGTGTCATTGGTACGAGCGGTTTGGGTGAAGGCATCTTCTCCTTCATGGACCCAATCGGGTACATACTCATACCTGGTTATGACAGGCGGATCTTGATCTTCCAACCAGTAAGGACCTGGAGGGAACATCCGGCAGGCAACGGACACATAGAGTTCGTCTTCGATGTAAAAAATACGCGGATCTTCAATACACCCGTTTGAATAATCGCGAACACGCGTGCCGTGGATATTTGTAATATAAATATCTTCTTTCTCCTGGTTTAAGGCAGGAATAATCGCAGGGCGACCGAAATCTGCCTCCCAAGTGATTCCTTTATCATCACTGAAAGCATATCCGAGAAATATCGGATAGGGGTCATGTTTGCCTTCCTGACGCGCTTGCGGCCACGGTCCAGTTGCCCGGAACAACATGTGAAGCCGCTCAGACTTAGGATCTTGCACGATAGCGGGGTTGAGCACCATTTTATTAGCCCAATCGCAGTCGGGTTGAGGGGTAAGCGCAGGTGTTGGTGAATAACGGAATTGAGGTTGCATGGGTAGGTGAGCCTCCTATAGTATGTTGCTATTATCAGCATACAAACTCACAGTCTAGTCGAAAAGAGACAGGAACGACATTGTTTCGTAAAAATGTCGTTCCTGTTATAGTAGATAGACGAGGAGGCTGATTCTCATGTCCACAGCTCATGAATCGCCACAATTAGCCATGCGCTATACCGATCTAGATATTAAAATTCCACTTGGCCCCATGTTAATCAATCTGATCTACATTAATTATGAAGCACCGATTGCTTCATGGGGATACCCTAACCATTGTCACAGCAGTTATGAACTACACTATATTACGCGAGGAAAAGGCACACTGGAGGTAGCGGAAAAGACGTTCCACATAGAGCCGGGTACTTTTTATTTAACAGGTCCAGGCATCTATCATCGGCAGCTTGCTGACAGTGAAGATCCTATGGATGAATACTGTATTAATTTCGAAGTTAGACTGCGAAAGCGAAAACCGCAGAAGAATGATATGTATTTGACCCAAGAAACGAATGATATATGGCATACATTGTTAAATACTTCCTTCTGGTTCGGACAAGATGAGCTGGGGACCGTCGATCTTTTTCGTAGCATCATGAACGAATTTGAACAACAATGGCTCGGTCAGTATACCGTGATCCAGAGTCTCGCTACTCAAATTATTGTGGGTGCGGTGCGTAGTTTTGCAGGGGAGAGGCGTTCCGCTTATCACATTCCCAAGAAACTGCTGAATGATTCCAGACGCTTCCTGACGGATGATTACTTCCGACTGCCACATAAGGATATGAGTTCCAAGGAGCTTGCGTCTCAAATCGGTATTAGCCAGCGTCAGTTAGAACGACTCATGCAGAGTTACTATGGTGTGACTTTTCGGGAGAAGCTGCAGTTCAGCCGAATGGAGAAGGCGAAGGAGCTCCTGCGCAACAAGGAACTTCCTGTTAACGCTGTAGCAGATCAGATTGGGTATGCGTCGCCAAGCTATTTTACGAAACATTTTCGGAGCTATACAGGGTTAACTCCCGTGCAATTTAGGCAGCAATAAATGATCAAAGAAACACTTCCAATTTCAGGAATCCATTTCGGCTTTTAGTACGACAATCCGTCTGTGCAAAAGGTAGAATACTCCTAAGAAGAAGGAAGGAGTTTTACAATGACGACACATACAATAGGTATTATTATGAACGGCGTGACAGGGCGCATGGGAACGAACCAGCACTTAGCACGCTCCATCGTCGCTATTCGCGAACAAGGCGGCGTGACATTGCCCAATGGCGATACCATTATGCCTGACCCGATATTAATTGGACGGCAGGAGAAGAAAATTAAGGCACTAGCAGAAAAGTACGGCGTTGCCCGTTGGAGTACGGATGTGGATGCCGCGCTTGCCGATCCTTATAACGTAATCTATTTTGATTCTCAGACGACGGTAATGAGGGCAGAGAGCTTGCGCAAAGCTATTCGTGCGGGAAAACATATCTATACGGAAAAGCCTACTGCTACCAGCTTGGAAGAATCACTTGAATTAGCCAGATTGGCAAGGGAAGCAGGTTTGAAGAACGGCGTCGTTCAGGACAAACTATTTCTTCCTGGCTTGTTAAAGCTAAAGCGTTTGGTTGACTCCGGTTTCTTTGGGACAATTTTATCTGTCCGAATGGAATTTGGCTATTGGGTGTTCGAAGGGGATTGGCAGCCAGCTCAACGGCCATCCTGGAACTATCGGAAAGAAGACGGTGGTGGAATTATCGTCGATATGTTCGCACATTGGCGGTATGTATTGGACAATTTGTTCGGAGAAGTGCGCTCCGTATCTTGCCTCGGTGTCACTCATATCCCACAACGCGTGGACGAACTCAATCAAGTCTATGAAGGCACAGCAGATGATGCTGCCTACGCGACATTTGAATTGGAAGGCGGCATCATTGTACAAGCCAATTCGTCATGGGCAGTTCGAGTGAATCGAGATGATTTATTGACCATTCAAGTTGACGGTACGGAAGGAAGCGCGGTCGCGGGGTTACGTGAATGCAAGACGCAACATCGCGTCCAAACACCAAAGCCAGTGTGGAATCCAGATATTCCGAACCCGCATTCATTCCAGGAGCAGTGGCAGAATGTGCCAGATAACATGGTTTTTGATAACGGTTTCAAAGTGCAATGGGAAATGTTCCTTAAGCATGTGGTAGCAGATCAACCGTTCAAATGGGATTTGTTCGAAGGCGCGAAAGGTACTCAGCTAGCGGAACTTGGGTTACAGTCGTGGAAAGAACGTCGCTGGATCGATATACCGGAGTTACGGTTGTAATAAATAGGAAGCGGAGAGCTTGAACGGATTTCAAGCTCTCGCTATTCATTTTGATGAGGGGGAAACTACGTTGTCAACGGTGCTGAAGCTCCTACGAACAGGAGGAACGTTATCTCCTTACACACCAGGGCGAAGCGGTTCGTTTACGCAACCGCAAAAGCCACTTATTAGCCGTACGGCGTTTTCTGCGGCTCATGTCGTTTGCGATCCGTTTGCTGACGCGAATCCTCTGCATGATTCGCGTATAGATTGGGATGCTACGTTAGCCTACCGAAGGCATTTATGGTCACTCGGTCTTTCAGTCGCCGAGGCCATGGACACGGCTCAACGCGGCATGGGTCTTCATTGGACACGGGCGCAAGAGCTTATCTCGCGTTCGATTACGGAGGCCAAAGCAGTGAATGGCCGCATCGCTTGCGGTGCTGGAACGGATCATCTGCTGCCATCGAATGAGGTAACACTCGAAGATGTTGAGGCAGCATACGAGCAGCAATGCGCGTTCGTAGAAGGAGAAGGCGGGCAAATTATACTTATGGCAAGCCGGGCACTTACTGCGGCTGCTCGGGGACCTGAAGATTATGAAAGGGTTTACAGCCGTATTTTGAGCCAAGTCTCTCAGCCCGTAATCTTGCATTGGCTTGGAGATATGTTCGATCCTGCACTCGCAGGGTACTGGGGGCATCGGAATCTGAATGAGGCTATGGATGTATGCTTGAGAGTCATTCACGCTCATGCCGATAAGGTGGATGGAATTAAGATTTCGCTGCTCGATGCAGATAAAGAAATCGCAATGCGTCGGCTTCTGCCGAGCTCGGTTAAGATGTATACCGGAGACGATTTCAATTATCCAACCCTTATCCGTGGTGACGAGCTAGGATATAGTCATGCACTCCTTGGTATATTTGATGCGATTGCACCTGCAGCCTCTGCAGCCATTCAAGCGCTTGATCGAGGGGATACGGCAGCATATGAAAGAATTCTAGAGCCGACTGTCGCACTTTCTCGTCATATTTTTCAAACGCCTACTTATGCTTACAAGACTGGCATTGTATTCATGGCTTATTTGAATGGACATCAATCACACTTTCGCATGCTAGGCGGACAGGAAAGCTCGCGTTCGCTTACTCATTTATGTGAGTTATTTGTACTTGCCGATAGAGCTGGGCTCCTTGTGGATCCCGAACTAGCATCGGAGCGGATGCGACTCGTGTTGGCTATGCATGGCATTATTTAACAACTCCACAAATTAATAATGAGGAGGGCTTATGAGATGTACAGTCAACCTTCGATGTCACGTCTTAGTTTGAATCAAATAACAACGGATAACTGGAGTTTGCGAGAGGCAGTCGATGGATGCGTTCGTGCAGGCATTCCGTGGATCGCACCTTGGCGACACAAAGTAGCTGAACTGGGGCTTAATGAAAGTGTGAAAATCATTACAGACTCTGGTTTGCGCGTATCGAGTCTGTGTCGAGGGGGATATTTTCCTGCAGCAACGGCGGCTGAACGAGAAGCGCGTCTGGATGATAATCGGCGTGCTGTTGATGAAGCAGCAGCGCTTGGAGCAGAGACGCTCGTTCTCGTTTGTGGCCCTGCTCCTGACCGCGACATCGATCGTGCGAGGGGGTGGGTTCAAGAAGGCATAGACCGTCTAGTCCCCTATGCAAAAGATAGAGGTATTAAACTTGGCATCGAACCGCTTCATCCCATGTATGCGGCAGAACGGTCTGTTATTGTCACGCTGGGTCAAGCTAATCAAATGGCGGAGCAGTACGCAGCAAGCGAAGTAGGCGTAGTTGTAGATGTGTTTCATGTCTGGTGGGATCCCCAGTTATATACGGAAATACGCAGGGCAGGCAATCGCATACTAGGCTTTCACGTATCCGATTGGATCGTTCCGACGCCGGATTTGCTTCTTGGCCGTGGGATGATGGGCGACGGCGTGATAGAGCTAAGAAGAATACGGCAAATGGTTGAAGAGGTCGGTTATCAGGGTCCTATTGAAGTTGAAATTTTCAATAAGTCGATCTGGGATCTCCCCGGCGATGAAGTCATTACTACAATGAAACAGCGATACACGGAGTATGTGTAAAGGTTATTCTAGGTCAATCATACGTCTGTATAGACGAGGGTAGGCAGGTGGTCATTATTCATGATGCGGATTTCGTAGCGCAGTTGCTCTATTGGAGAGAGGATGATGGTAAAGTCATCGTCCCAGAAGATCAGAGGAAGCAAACGAAGCTGAAGCCCAAAGTCACCAAAAAATATACGAAACGAAAGACATCAGGTAAAAAGTGATGCTAATCAACTTTACGAAAAGAAAGCGCTTGTCTCCTGTTAAACTCCGAACTACAATGGATGAAAGGGTTTCCAAGTTGGGGGTTATAAAGGAGGCGAGCTCATCATGACGTTTAGAAAATTATATCTTCCACATCATGGTGTCCACTTGTATGAAAGCCAGCATCGGGATCGTAATGTTGTAGGCAGTCATCATCATGACGTCTATCAATTGTTATATGGTATGGAGGGCGAAGGACAAATAACGCTCAATGGTAAAACATATCCGATTGGGCAAGATGTAGCCGCATTGATTGTGCCTTATTCCGAGCATTCGATTAGTACGACCTCCAAATTGACACTTCTCGTGCTTGCCTTTCACCGAACTTCGATCGATATCTATGCGCAAGAAGAATTGCTCGGCAAGTTCTTCGGAGCTTCTTCCTTATTAAAACTGAATGCGTTTGCGAGCAGTGAGCTTCGAAGATTGCTGCGTAAAATGCTTTACGAGCAATTGCAGGAAGATCTACTGAACACATTTGCAATTAAGCTGCATATGGAAGAGCTTCTGCTTGAACTTGCCCGTTCCCAACAAATTCCTCATACTCCTGATGCTAATTCACTTCGCGCGGAACGTATTTGTACCTATATAGATACCCACTATTTCGAACCGATTACATCGACAGACATTGCCGTTCGAATGAATATGAGCGTACGGCATGTGAGCAGTATTTTCAAAGAACGATATCAGAAAACGCCATCGCAATACTTAACTGAGGTACGTATTGGCATTGCCAGCAAACTTCTCTTAGAAACGGATAAAGATATCGTCTCCATCTGCTTTGAAGTAGGCTATGAGACGGTGTCCGCCTTTTACCGCACCTTTAGAAATATGGTAGGGATGTCCCCGAATCACTTCCGTCAATCAGTCAAACGAAACAACTAGCAAATACTAGCTTCCTATGACCATTTTTTCTTGTCAATTCATTGACTCTCCATTGCGTTCCCTATATATTTATGGAGGGGGTGTATGTGTGTCAGTCATTCGCAGTAAATTAAAAGAAGTTATGGAAAATCACGATCCTAAATTATCGATACGCAAGCTTGCGAAAGAGATTAATTACCACTTTGACTCCGTTCGTCGTATGTATAAGGATGAGATGGTACAGTATCCTAGGGACTTATTACTGAAGCTTTGTCTGTATTTTAATGCCCACCCTGGGCAGCTCATTGGCATCGAAATGGATGTAGAAAGTGATTGGACGATAGATGCATCAATGGATTATCAGGAAGACGTCAATGACAAGGAATTCAATTAAAAGTGCGGAAACTAGTGTTCACTGAGTTTGGAAATCGCGATGGTATACATATAACAGCCCCGTTTCACTACTACGGGAGGAAGTCATCTTAAGAAGAGTTGAGGAACGGGACAGCGAGTTCTCTCAACCCTTCAAATGAAAGTAACGAGGGAGTTCCCTTAAAGTTTGACTAGATTTTATGGTCATGTTATAATCAATTTGACAAGAATTTATGGTCAAAGAGAGCAGGAAACAAACAAATGAGTAAATTTATTCAATTGAACAAGCGCACTGGTGAAACAAAGTCCACTATGAATCTAGCAAGAAAACAGGGACGCATCCCGGCTGTGTTGTATGGGATTGGTAAAGATACTTTGTCTGTAGAAGTAAATGAAAAAGAAATGTTGGATATTTTGAAAAAAAATCCACGAGCTATTCTGCAGGGTAATACATCCGATGAAAAAATTATTCCGATCATCGTTAAGAGTGTCCAAAAGGATGCGATGTCGGGCAATCTGCTGCATATCGACTTTCATCATGTGAACATGACTGAAATCATGGACAGCAAAGTTACTATTCAGTTTTCTGGAGAGGCAATCGGGGTTAAATCCGGTGGGGTTCTACAGATTGAAATCTATGAAGTAGAAGTACGTTGTATGCCTGGTGATTTGCCGACTTCCATGGAAGTGGATATCAGTGGTCTTGATACTGGCGACAAGCTTCTCGTTTCCGACTTAATCTTCAAGGATGGCATTGAAGTGTTGACGGATGCGAATACGGTTATGATTCAAATCAAAACCGTTCATGAGGAAGTTGAAGCAACAGCCTAGTAAAAATCATCCCCTTATGGTGGAGAGTGTTTAAGCTTATGAGCTTAGATACTTCTGCTGTGAGGGGATTTTTTGGTTTCTGAACTTGATAGTTTCCTATTACTTATTTTGGGGATAAAAATATAACTTATAGGAAAATATAGCAGCAAGTGGTGTGCCTAATGTCGACGTTTTCCAATCCTAAAATCAATCCCTTATACGGTTGTATTCTATGTATGAGTGCAACATTAGGCAATTAATAAAAACAAAAAGGAGAGATTCCCTTGAGAAAAACGATAGCGGATTCCATCGTGGAATCCCTTCTAAATGCCGGGGTGAAGCGAATTTACGGCATTATCGGCGATTCGCTAAATGCCTTGCTAGATGCAATCCGACGTTCTGGAAAAATAGAATGGATCCATGTCCGCCATGAAGAGGTTGCAGCTTTCGCGGCGGGGGCAGATGCCGCCATGAACGGAGGAATCGCCGTATGTGCAGGTAGCAGTGGACCAGGTAATTTGCATCTCATTAACGGATTATACGATTGCCATCGAAACAGGGTGCCAGTTCTTGCAATTGCCGCTCATATACCGAGCAGTGAAATTGGCAGCAGTTTTTTTCAAGAGACCCGTCCGGATATGTTGTTTCAGGAATGCAGCTTTTTTTGTGAGGTCGTAACTGGACCGGGGCAAATGCCTCGAGCGGTTACGATGGCAATGCAAACCGCGACGGCAAGGTCAGGAGTTTCTGTCTTAGTGCTTCCAGGTGATGTAGCAGCTTTCGAATACGACGAAAGCCCCGTTCCGGAACGCATTATCCATTCCACACATCCGATTGTATGCCCTTCAGCAGACGAATTGAAGACGCTTGCCGACTACTTAAACAAAGGTAAGAGAATCACTTTGCTGTGCGGTGCTGGTTGCGCGGGAGCTCATGCTTCGCTCATGAAGTTGTGCGAGAAACTACAATCCCCGATGGTGATAGCACTGCGAGGAAAAGAATATCTGGAATACGACAACCCGTATTCCGTTGGATTAACCGGCCTCATCGGATCTTCTTCCGGATACCACGCTATGATGGAATGCGATGTCTTGCTTATGCTGGGTACTGATTTTCCATACCGACAATTTTATCCGCACGAAGCGACCATCCTTCAGGTTGATTTGGATTCATCCCGACTAGGCCGGCGAACGACGTTAGCATACGGAGTGTGCGGAGACGTGAAGACGACGGTCGAAATGTTGATACCCTTGTTAAACGAACCGCACTCTTCTGATCATTTGAAGCAGTTTGCCGCACATTATGCCAAAGTCCGCCAGGAACTGGACAATCTTGCAGCTCCCGGCAGAGCGCCTATTCATCCGCAATTCCTCATGAAGGTAATCAGTGATCTCGCAGATGAGGATGCCGTTTTGACTTGCGATGTTGGAACGCCGACTGTGTGGGCTGCCAGATATTTGAGAATGAATGGAAAAAGAAGGCTTCTTGGCTCGTTTAACCATGGAACAATGGCGAACGCGATGCCCCAGGCGATTGGGGCGCAGGTTGCTCAGCCGGGACGCCAGGTCGTATCTCTGTCGGGAGATGGGGGAATCACCATGCTGCTCGGAGATCTGTTGACCCTTCGTCAGCATAAGCTCCCGATCAAGATCGTTGTCTTTAATAATGGCGCGCTTGCATTCGTGGAATTGGAAATGAAAGCAGCCGGCTTTTTGGAATTCGGAACGGAACTCGACAATCCAAATTTTGCGGCTCTGGCTCAAGCTATGGGAATTGAAGGAATTCGGGTCGAGGATCCGAACGACTTGGAAAGCGCCGTTCGTCGAGCGTTCGAACACAACGGTCCGGTACTGCTGGATGTCATCGTCAATCGTCAGGAGCTGGCTATGCCGCCGAAGATCAACTTCGAGCAGGCACGCGGATTTACGATGTGGATGCTGAAAGCTGTTTTGAACGGGCAAGGAAACGAAATTATCGAGCTGGCGAAAACCAATCTTCTTCGGTAATAAAAAGCCGTAGTCCTCATCTGATTTATCAGGTGGGGGCTATTTTAGTGCGAAAAGCACCTGGTTTACTTGTACTCTCTGGGAGCATAAGAATAGGTATTACTGCCAAGTTGTATCCATTTAAGGCATGCACCTCCAATACGCTAACATACATACACTGTAACAACATGGAATACATTACATTAAGCAGCGGTATTGAGGAGGGGTAGCGTTGAGATATACAGTGCAATATATACCTCTAAATAAGATTAAGCAGGACAGTACCAATACGAAGACTTCACCACGTAAGAAGGAGTTTAAAAAAGTTGCACAGGACCTCATGCAATTACTCATTGTGCAAAAAAGCAAGAAAGATGGTGACTATATTATCCAGGATGGACATCATCATTTCGCATTCCTCAAAAAGCATACCAATAAAAATCGGGCTGTGTGCCTCGTGGATGAAAGCAAGATTTCAACTAATTTCGGGAATTTTGTTAATCGATTTCGGAAACGGCAACTGCCTTATGACATCCCGTACCTCAAACCAAATCGGTTTGAAATCAACAGTTGGACCATTATTCGAAAATTTTTAAAGCAAGAACCACGTTTTCGGATGCTCTCTCGCAGTCAGCAGTTGAAGGTAATTCGGCTAGGTATTCAATATAGGAAAACAACGGTGCAATCCATGCAAGCAAAAGTAGAAGACATGATAAAAAGACGCTAAGGAAGCTTTATCATGAGCCAGCGGAAACCGGCATACGTTCGGTGTCCGTTGGTTATTTGTGCATATGGAATATTATGTAAAAAAATAAAGAGACGGTAGCTATTCATTCTGCTGCCGTTTTTTTGGTGTCTCACTATGAAAGAAGGTAAGCGATCCATTTCCCCGGAAATAATTATTGCTTGCAGTCTGTGCCGCTATGTCGGCAAACAGCTAATGAGGCAAACCGCCTGCGCGCTCAAACATACCGGTGTGCATAAGACAGCGAAGATGCCGCATGCGGCCCGACAAGCGTTTCCGATACGATAACATTTTGCATTGCATTCGGGATCAGCGGTCGCACCTTTGCCTCGTTTCGGAGTCAGTTTCTTTATCACACGCTCAAGTTTTGTAAATAGTCGTTTAAGGGCAAATTGGAGCGATTTATCGATGCTGATCTTTAATGTTGTACCGTCTTTGAATCTAATTTTTTTGGTGTGCGTGCAAGAGCAACCACATTGACAAGCGCTTTCAAGTCTAACGGGAACGATTGCTTTCTTATTAATAAATCCTCTAGCAGTGATAGTGTTGTTCTTATCTTGGAGAATAATGTTGGCACTGGAGACGCCGTCCACTTGTTTACCAAAGGAAGCCGTGAGTCTGCTGCTTGTGCGATTCAGAGATTGTATTTTGAATGTTACTAAGTTACAGGCATTCTGGGTGATGTTTAGGAAGATGTCGGAAACACCTCGATTGGCGTTCAAAACGATTTCCATATTCGCGCTCAAGATGCCTTCTTGCTTGGACTTTATACTTGTTGTTGCAAAAAGGGTAGTCGTTCCGTTGACTGTGCGCAGTAGTCCGGGCATAGCTATCACTCCCTCAATTCAATTGGTGTGTACTCTCACAACATATGTGGATCCAAAAGACTCGGTGTGGGGGAATAACTAGATAGTCCTAGCCTCTAATAGATCAAATTCTGATCTTCAAGATGGCTCAAAAGTAAGGTTATAGCGCTTTCCATTAGATAAGCGGACAACAAATAAAGGGCCGTATTCGCTAATGGCGGCGGAAACAATAAGCTTGGGATTGATGCTATTGACCAACTGCAGTAACTCAGCCTCTTTTCTCATTTTCACGAGCCTAATGAACTGTACTGCAAATATACGATTGTTGGCCAGTTTTTGTAGCAGATGTACCATGATTAGGCTGACTCTACGGATATCCTCAGCGTGCATACTTTGTAGCCGCCCCGGACGAAAGATACCCGTTACTAAATAAACCTTCGTCTTGTCTGTGATCCTGAGACTGTAGCTTGCCGTAAAGCCGGCTCCAATAGAAGTCTCTGCGCCTGGAAGCACCTGCTGGATCACTTTTGTGGTTCGATCTAAATGAAATGTCCTCAAGGCGTTTATCAGTCGTATCGCATACAGACGTTCGCTTGCAATGCGTTCATAAAGAGGTAGAATACGACGGGATAGAATGCGCAATCCCTTCACGGTAATGGGCTGAGTCTGAACGGTTTTCTTTAGCTTCAATTGATTTGCCCCCATGTTCTCATCATTTAATAGAGATGATTAAGATGAATACAACAAAATATGAGATTCTTACCTGTAAGGTTTGGACAAATGTCCTGTTGTTACCAAATTAATGATGCTCGCTCAGGACAATTTGTGCTTTCAAAAATGTACGATTACTATCAGTCAATTGATAGATTCATAGATTAGTAGAATTGAATACGATATAGTAACTCAATTCAAGGAGGTGATAGTCATGTCCGATGAACTCAAAAAATTCAAGTATGAAGTCTTGACACCAAATACAGGCGGTAGTGTTAATATTTCACTATTGTTTAATGTCCCTGTTACGTTAGCAACGGTTTCTGTAAAAGGTGATGCAACTGTATGGTTATCTGCCAATGTAGGTTGGAATGTAGTTACCAATGGCACAACATTCGATCATGTTGACGTATTATTCCGTATCTGGAGAGGGGACCAACTGACGGGAACAACCATCTACAGTGCTGCTGACTCGGCTCAGGCATACCCTGATGATCACTTTGCAGTGACACAACTTGCTCATGTTGATAGCCCCGACGATGATGATAAAATTGTATACACGCTTACGGGTGAGCTGCTTTTTAATGGACAATCATCAGCAAGTGTCATAGGACCTATTACGTTTACTGCGGCAGTTATTGATTAATGAAAAAGGAAGATCTGGGGTCATGAACCCAGGTCTTTTTTTTGATGTCGAGAGTGCATTTGAATTTATATGGAAATGGGGAACGGGTGCTCGATAACATTAGAGAAGGCTGCTAACCCCATTGAATCAGTTGCCTTTTTACTAACGGACAGCATGGCTTTATCTTATTAATAAAAAAGGTTTTTCTTGGGAATTGGTGAATATTTTTAGCAGGATGTCTTCATCATGGATAAACGTGAAGAGAGAGGAGAGGGTATTTTGCAGAATACAATCGTGGTTGAGTTAGTTGAAGTAGCGCCTTTCAAAGTACTGGCAGTAAGGACGGGGATGACACCTGACAAGAGTGGCACGCGAGAGGCGTGGAGCAGGCTTACAGCGCAGTTACCCATGCACGATGTGAGACTCACTGAAGTGCCCTCTGCGTATGTGCTCATACCTCAGGAGCAATTGAGCAAGCAAGTCGATACGCTATGGGTCGGACTGGCGGTTCACGAGTTCGGAGATGTACAGGATGACATTGAGACTCTAGAAGTAAGTGGAGGGCTCTGTGCAAGCGCTCGGGTGAACGGGAATGAGGAACACATGTGGCGCGTATATGATGCGATGTTTACTTGGCTGGAGCAGTCGCCAGATTACGAGCTGGATCGGCGTGAAGGAGTACTCGGGATGGAGACGGTACCGCTTGAACCTTTGAACTCTCTGACAATCCCCTATTCGGAAATCGAAACATTCGACTTTACGATGTTATACCCAGTGTGCAAAAAATCCGGGATTTAATGCGCCAGTCAAAGTAGCCACTTCATGTCATTGGAGCAAGTCACAACATACGAAGCGAACGGAGGCGTTATACTTGCAATTGGTTGCTTTTAGTTCGGAGGAAGAAATTGATGAGCTTTGTGGGAAACTTAAAGAAGGTGGACAAGCTCTAATGCCGTAATTATGGGTTTAGTAAAAAGTTCGGTTGGCTGAATGACCGCTTCGTAGTCACGTGGCAAATAAATTATCTAAATAAATGCTTCATGGAGCAGATGCCATCTCGGCAGATGCTCCATTTTTCATTAGTTATGACTGAGAGAGGTAATAAGCATATTCCAATGGTCTACTATGAATTATTTTTTTGTATTTAAAGTTCTTTATGTCATTGTATATACTTTTTTGAGGCATTCCGTTTATTTCAATAATCCGCAGCTTGCTTTCTATGTCAATGGCAAAATCCACACTCAATTCTCCCAGTGAACTCAAATGAATTTCTGCTTCTTGCGCGGCTTTTATACTTACATCACGAAGTGATTGAAGAATGTCATTCACTTTTTCCTGCGAAAATAATCGGGGGAGAACCTCATCTACATTATAGATATGTTCACACATACTAGTGTTAAAATATCGTTTGTGAGCTACTCTACATGTTATTGTGGAGATCGCCCATTCTCCCGTAATTCCCTTTTGAACTAGGACGCGGACATCAAAATACTGATGATCAAGTTGACACATTGGAATCCCTTGCTGGACTATGTATGTCGTTGGTCCAAGAAGTTCATCCAATTTTTCCTGAATGCTTTCATTTTTTCTACAAATATATCTTGGAGCTAAGCTGTGCAATGAAATGTGTATATCTTCATTTTCCATTATTTCAACCCGATATACCGATGCTCCTTTATTTCCATAAATTGGTTTTAAGTAGACAAGTTTATAGGAGTTTAATAGTTCTGATATGTTCACTTCATTATATAGAAATGTGTCCGGTACATATGGTTCTAGATTAGATTGTACTAATTGGTTATAGAGATCCCATTTGTTGAAAAAATTGATAGTGTTGAAACACTTATTCTTGCCTATTAATGCTTCAAAGTGTTGAATGTTGATTGGTTTTTTATTATAACAACGGTTATAGACAGCATGAGGAAATGGGAACAAACTTTGTGTCCATTTGCCTTTTTTCAAGCTAAGTCCAATAATACGTTTTTTATTCCACTGTATATCTGTTGGCGTAAAGGCGTAAAGTTTAATGTTTAGGTTTTGATAACGAAGACAAAGGTTCAAAATTCTTTTTCTGCTACGCCTATTACTTACCATAATACCTATCAATGGGCGCTCGTCCATTCTGATCACTCCCTAGTCATCTATCCTAAAATTATATAATGCAAACGCCGTTAACTTTGTATGGGACAATCACATAGAAGTTCTGAAATATGAAAATTTGGGTTTTATTCCCACTATTTTATTTTGGTAGGCATATACTGTGTCTATCTTTTTAGGCTTTTAATATGATGAAATACACTGATTACAGGGAGATGAGATTAGTATGGGAAAATGTAATTGCCCTCCAGGACCTCCGGGTCCTGAAGGACCGCGAGGCCCCCAAGGAGCAATAGGACCGACAGGACCAGAAGGACCGCGAGGACTCCAAGGTGCAATAGGGCCAACAGGAGCAGAAGGACCACGAGGACACCAAGGGCCAACAGGAGCAGAAGGACCGCGAGGACACCAAGGTCCAGTAGGACCAGAAGGACCGCGTGGACCACGAGGATTCCAAGGTGAAGAAGGAGCAGAAGGACCACGTGGACCCCAAGGAGCTACGGGTGGAACGGGAGCAACTGGGTCAACTGGAGCAACTGGTGAAGGAGCAACAGGAGCAACAGGAGCAACTGGTGCGACCGGACCTGCCGGTGGCCCAACCGGCCCAACCGGCCCAACTGGGGCAACAGGAGCAACTGGAGAAGCTGGAGAAGCTGGAGCAACTGGAGCAACTGGTGCAACGGGTGGAACTGGAGCAACTGGTGCAACGGGTGGAACAGGAGCAACTGGTGCAACGGGTGGAACTGGAGCAACAGGGGCAACAGGTGGAACAGGAGCAACTGGAGAAGCTGGAGCAACTGGTGGAACAGGAGCAACAGGAGCAACTGGTGGAACAGGAGCAACTGGAGAAGCTGGAGAAACGGGGGCAACAGGGGCAACTGGTGGAACGGGAGCAACAGGGGCAACAGGTGGAACAGGAGCAACAGGGGCAACAGGTGGAACAGGAGCAACAGGAGCAACCGGTGGAACGGGAGCAACAGGAGCAACCGGTGGAACGGGAGCAACAGGAGCAACCGGTGGAACGGGAGCAACAGGAGCAACCGGTGGAACGGGAGCAACAGGAGCTACGGGAACATCAGGAGGACTTATTCCATTCTCTACAGGCATCATTCTGAGTGGTGCTACTGTAGTATCTGCTGCTCCAATTTTAATGGGATTTGGTAATCACACGGTTGAAGTTATCGACGGCTCTGGAGAATCAACAAGTCCACCCGAAGCCGGTGGTTTTGCTTTCCCAATTCCCTTTGCGGGAACTGTACAAAACTTACAAATAAGCGCAGATTTACTGGTTGCTTCAGTGGTTTCAATAAATACGCTCGGTCTTCAATATGATTTTACTGTATTCCTAGCGCCTTCCGTTCCTAATAACGGTATTGATCATATTTCTTCACCTTACGTGACAACTCCGCTGACTAGTTCAGTTAGATTCGGATTTCCAAATAATATAATTACTGCCGGCACTTTCCGTACAGCAACCAATATAAATCTGGGATCATTAATAGTCGCAGCAGGTGATCGTATTGGAATTCGTGTAAGGACACTTGCTTCGACCGATCCTTCAGCAGCTGATGTTACTCAACTCTCATTTAGCGCTAGTTTATCTTATACTCCTTCTTAAGCATAGCGTGCCCCCAAAAAAGGGCTCCTTAATCGTCAACCTCTAAAGATACCGTTTATTAAGTGAGCATGTGAGAAGGATGAGGAAAACAGGGAAATTATCGGTAGCCTTCTATGATAAGGGTCGAAAGAGTATGAATTTAATAATCTAGCTTAATTTTAAGGCGGCGGATTTCGCACTCCTTGTTGATTTTATTTGCTAAAATAATGACAAAAAAAACGTCTCTCTTCGCAATTATGCGAAAGTGACGTTTTTTATTTTAAACTGATTACTTTGGAATATATGTCCCGAATTTTAAAATAAAAGGTTATATTTTCATAAAACAAGGAGAATTACACGAATACCATACCGTTCACAGGAAAAAGCTACCATAATTTTTACGGATTGAGACAAGTGTCTATTCCAGTCAACGATTGCCCTCATACTTTAATGCAAAGGAGGTGACATATGTTGATTGTTTTCAGTACTGTAGAAAAAAAAGACCGAATATCTCAAAAATCCAAAATAATTCAAAGAACAAAATCAAAACTTAATAAAAAAGAACCTAGTCCCAAAAAAAAGAAAAAAACATCTGTAAGATGTATGAAATGCCGTAAGATGCCAAGTAAGTGCAAATCGAGTAAAAAGAAGGAAATAAAAAAGTGTTGTAAAAGAGGTCTTAGAGGTTTACGTGGGATTCAGGGCGATACGGGTGCAACTGGTGCAACGGGAGCTATGGGAAAACCCGGAACCACCGGTGCTACAGGAGGATTAGGTGGGACAGGAACTACAGGTGACACGGGTCCAAGAGGATCCACTGGTGCAACTGGTGCCATTGGAGCTACGGGAAAAGCTGGAGCCACCGGTGCTACAGGAGGATTAGGTAGGACAGGAACTACGGGGGACACGGGTCCAACAGGATCCACTGGTGCAACTGGTGCCTCAGGTGTAACAGGAGCAACAGGTTCCACTGGAGCTACCGGTGCAACTGGAGCAACTGGAGAGGCAGGAGGAGCGACAGGGAACACAGGAGCAACAGGTGCGACAGGTGCCACAGGTTTAACCGGAGCAACAGGTTCCACTGGAGCAACAGGTTCCACTGGAGCTACAGGAGCCACGGGGGTATCAGGAGCAACAGGAACTACGGGTGACACAGGTCCAATAGGATCAACTGGTGCAACAGGGGTCACTGGTGCAACTGGAGAAGCAGGAGGAGCGACAGGGAACACAGGAGCAACGGGTGCAACAGGAGCAACGGGTGCAACAGGAGCAACGGGTGCAACAGGAGCAACGGGAGTAACTGGTGCAACAGGAGCAACGGGTGAAACAGGAGCTACTGGTGCAACTGGGGACACTGGAGCAACTGGAGAAGCAGGAGCAACAGGAGAAACGGGAGCAACAGGAGCAACGGGAGTAACTGGTGCAACAGGAGCAACAGGAGCAACAGGAGCAACAGGAACAACGGGTGCAACAGGAGCCACGGGAGCTACGGGTGAAACAGGAGCAACAGGAACAACGGGTACGACAGGAGCAGGTGCAACTGGGGCCACGGGAGCCACGGGAGCCACAGGGGCAACGGGAGTAACTGGTGCAACAGGAGCAACAGGAGCAACAGGAGCAACAGGAGCAACAGGAGCCACGGGAGCAACAGGAGCAACAGGAACAACGGGTGCAACAGGAACAACGGGTGCAACAGGAGCAACGGGTGCAACGGGAGCAACAGGAGCAACAGGTGAAACAGGAGCTACCGGTGCAACTGGGGCAACAGGAGCAACAGGAGCCACGGGAGCAACAGGAGCCACAGGAGCCACAGGAGCCACAGGAGTAACTGGTGCAACAGGAGCAACAGGAACAACGGGTGCAACAGGAGCAACGGGTGCAACGGGAGCGACAGGAGCAGCAGGTGAAACAGGAGCAACAGGTGCAACGGGAGCAACAGGTGCAACGGGTGGAACAGGAGCAACAGGAATAACGGGTGCAACAGGAGCAACAGGTGCAACTGGGGCAACGGGAGCGACAGGAGCAACAGGTGAAATTGGTGCAACGGGAGCCACAGGGGCAACGGGAGTAACTGGTGCCACGGGAGCAACAGGAGCAACAGGAGCAACAGGTGAAATTGGTGCAACGGGAGCGACAGGAGTAACTGGTGCAACAGGAGCCACAGGAGCCACAGGAGTAACTGGTGCAACAGGAGCAACAGGATCAACAGGAGCAACAGGAACAACGGGTGCAACAGGAGCAACAGGAGTAACTGGTGCAACAGGAGCAACAGGAGCAACAGGAACAACAGGAACAACGGGTGCAACAGGAGCAACGGGAGCGACAGGAGCAACAGGAGCAGCAGGTGAAACAGGAGCAACAGGAGCAACTGGGGCAACAGGAGCAACAGGAGCAACAGGAACAACGGGTGCAACAGGAGCAACAGGTGCAACTGGGGCCACGGGAGCGACAGGAGCAACAGGTGAAATTGGTGCAACGGGAGCCACAGGAGTAACTGGTGCAACAGGAGCAACAGGAACAACGGGTGCAACAGGAGCCACAGGAGTAACTGGTGCAACAGGAGCAACAGGAGCAACGGGTGCAACGGGAGCGACAGGAGCAACAGGAGCAGCAGGTGAAACAGGAGCAACAGGTGCAACGGGTGCAACAGGAGCAACAGGTGCAACTGGGGCCACGGGAGCGACAGGAGCAACAGGTGAAATTGGTGCAACGGGAGCCACAGGGGCAACGGGAGCAACGGGAGCAACAGGAGCAACAGGAGCAACAGGAGCAACAGGAGCAACAGGAGCAACAGGTGCAACTGGGGCCACGGGAGCGACAGGTGAAATTGGTGAAACAGGAGCAACAGGAGCAACAGGTGCAACAGGAGCCACAGGAACAACGGGTGCAACAGGAGCCACAGGAGTAACTGGTGCAACAGGAGCAACAGGTGAAATTGGTGCAACAGGAGCAACAGGAGCTACGGGTGCAACAGGTGCCACTGGGGCAACAGGAGGGGTATTCGAGTTCGGGTACATTTTCAATTTAGGAGCTCAGACGGTTCCAATAGAGGCAGATGTTATATTTGATACAAATGGCATTATTGCATTAGGCATTACGCATACTCCCGGAACCTCTCAAATTGTAATTACCAGTTCTACTCCAGGTTTCTATGAGGTTACTTACTCCATTTCAGGAGTTGAGCCAAACCAATTCGCACTCTTTTTAAATAACGTTCTGGTTACGGGTTCCGTATACGGTTCCGGTGCAGGTACCCAGCAAAACAATGGTCAGTCTATAATCGCGTTAGTCGCTGGTGATGTTCTTACTCTACGAAATCATAGTTCAGCTGCTGCTGTTACCCTTCAGACTTTAGCTGGAGGGACACAAGCAAATGCAAACGCTTCTGTTGTTATCAAAAAATTAAGTTAGCCTCAATAAAATTTAAACTCAAGTTTTCAGTCATAGCAGCTAAGAGCGGAAGTAGAACTAAATATTCCAGTTCAACATCAAAAAGAAGGGCAGTCGACCCATGTTGATCGGCTGCTTTTTTTATACCGTTGGTGTTTAATCAATTAATCATGCGACATATAATCGCTAAAACGGAAGAAGGTAACTGGGGCTGCCGAATCTAAACCAGGAAAAAATCCCTCAACAGTAGTTTCAAGTAACCTATTGCCATGTCCGGTAACGGAGCTAATTTCAAGTTTCCCTAAAGAAGCGCGACTATCTTTCGTTTAAAATCACCCCTAGCCGTAATACGAGGATACTGACGATTGCTTGCCAAAAGTTGCTTTTCCAAAAGCATGGAGGTATTGGGATCGACAAGGACTTTGCCGAAATCAACAAGTAATATTGCATGTGATTAATACTGGAAATAGGTGAAAGTAAATCCAGTATTAAGTACCTCGTAATAGTATATCTTTACATAGATTTCTCTGTTTTTTTCGCTGGGGTTGGATAAGGTGATGACCAAACGATCATTTTCCATTCCGTTTGGATTTTGGTCAGGAACATATTTTGAGCGTGATCCGCAACCGCTGCCTTAAACCTTTAAAAATACTTTGCATATCTTCTTGAGTCTTGATAGTTTTACTCAATTACTTCTCTTGTACCGATTTAAACAAGCCTTGTCTTCTCTTTTTATACTATGTTGTAATGTATTGCCCGATTATACATTTATCTCCTGTTTCACAACATTCAGTGATAGATTACTAACTTAACTAATCAATATTTCGTTAATCAAAGTAAGAATACAATGTAGTAACTTGTACACACATGCGATTATCCCTACTTTGTGTTCAAGTGATAGCACGAGATATTTTTTACAGATATAACCTAAAAAATGTTTTTTTATCGAATTCCTGAAAAGGGTATTCATCATATTTCACTTGATTACTTATGAAATATCTGTCCGAATTTCTGGAAAAAGGGGTTGGATATTCATAAAAAAGGAGAATTTCATGCATGTCTTTCTGCAGCACTGGAAAGAGGTACTATTATCTTTTCAGATTGAGACAAGTGTCTATTCCAGTCAACGATTGTCTTCATACTTTATTGCTATGGAGGTGACATATGTTGATTGTGTCCAGTACTGTAGAAAAAGACCGAATATCTCAAAAATCCAAAATAATCCAAAGTTCAAAATCAAAACTTAATAAAAAAGAGCTTAGACCCAAAAAAAAGAAAAAAACATCTGTAAAGTGTATGAAATACCGTGAGATACCATGTAAGTGCAAATCGATTAAGAAGAAGAAAATGAATGACCGTTGTAAAAGAGGCCTTAGAGGTTTACGTGGGTTTCGTGGGATTAAAGGCGATACGGGTGCAACTGGTACCACGGGCGCTATGGGAAAAGCCGGACCCACTGGTGCTACAGGAGGATTGGGTGCGACAGGAACTGCGGGTGACACGGTGCTAAAAGGATCCACTGGAGCTACAGGAGCTACAGGAGCCACGGGAGTAATGGGTGCTACAGGTGCAACTGGAGCAACGGGAGCAACAGGTGAAACGGGTGCAACAGGTGAGACTGGAGCTACGGGTGCAACTGGAGCTGGTGAAACGGGAGCAACGGGAGCAAAGGGATCCACCGGAGCAACGGGAGCAACAGGTGAAACGGGAGAAACTGGTGCTACAGGAGCAACAGGAGCAACAGGAGCATCAGGAGCAACAGGAGCAACAGGAGCAACAGGAGCAACGGGAGCAACGGGTGCAACAGGTGAGACTGGAGCTACGGGTGCAACTGGAGCTGGTGAAACGGGAGCAATGGGAGCCACGGGAGCAACAGGTGAAACGGGTGCAACAGGTGAGACTGGAGCTACGGGTGCAACTGGAGCTGGTGAAACGGGAGCAACAGGAGCAACGGGAGCAACCGGGGCAACCGGGGCAACAGGAGCAACAGGTGAAATTGGTGCAACGGGAGCAACAGGAGCTGGTGAAACGGGAGGAACAGGAGCAACAGGAGCAACAGGAGCAACAGGTGAAGCGGGAGCTACGGGTACAACTG
This sequence comes from Paenibacillus sp. J31R109, assembly GCF_059692055.1. Taxonomy (NCBI): domain Bacteria; kingdom Bacillati; phylum Bacillota; class Bacilli; order Caryophanales; family Paenibacillaceae; genus Paenibacillus; species Paenibacillus sp. J31R109. The sequence continues at coordinate 68,145 of NZ_JCAUAR010000005.1, forward strand.
GGGCAACTGGAGCTACGGGAGGAACAGGAGCAACAGGAGCAACAGGTGAAATTGGTGCAATGGGAGCTACAGGAGCTACAGGAGCAACAGGATCGACAGGAGCCACGGGTGACACAGGAGCTACAGGAGCAACAGGATCGACAGGAGCCACGGGAGCAACAGGATCCACGGGGGTAACAGGAACAATCGGATCCACAGGAGCTACGGGAGGAACAGGTGAAACGGGAGCTACGGGTACAACTGGGGCAACTGGAGCTACTGGAGGAACAGGAGCAACAGGAGCAACAGGAGAAATTGGTGCAACGGGAGCAACAGGGGTAACAGGAGCTACAGGAACAACGGGAGCAACAGGAGCAACGGGAGCAACGGGAGCAACGGGAGCAACAGGATCCACGGGAGCTACGGGAGCGACGGGAGCAACAGGATCCACGGGAGCCACGGGAGCAATAGGAGCAACGGGAGCAACAGGAGCAACTGGAGCAACAGGTGAGATTGGTGCAGCAGGAGCAACAGGTGAGATTGGTGCAACAGGAGCAACAGGATCCACGGGAGCAACAGGAGCAACAGGAGCAACAGGAGCAACAGGAGCAACAGGAGCAACAGGAGCAACAGGAGCAACAGGAGCCACAGGATCAACAGGAGCCACAGGATCAACAGGATCCACGGGGGTAACAGGTGAAACGGGAGCAACAGGAGCAACAGGAGCAACGGGAGCAACAGGAGCAACAGGTGAAACGGGAGCAACAGGAGCAACAGGAGCAACGGGTGAAACAGGAGCAACAGGAGCAACGGGAGCAACAGGAGCAACGGGAGCAACGGGAGCCACGGGAGCAACAGGATCCACGGGAGCCACGGGAGTAACAGGTGAAACGGGAGCAACAGGAGCCACGGGGGCAACAGGAGCCACGGGAGCAACAGGAGCTGCGGGAGCAACAGGAGCTGCGGGAGCAACAGGAGCAACAGGAGCAACGGGTGAAACAGGAGCAACTGGAGCAACAGGAGCAACTGGAGCAACCGGATCCACAGGAGCAACCGGAGCAACAGGAGCCACGGGAGCAACAGGAGCAACAGGAGCAACGGGAGCAACAGGAGCAACGGGTGAAACAGGAGCAACAGGAGCAACAGGAGCAACAGGAGCAACAGGATCCACGGGAGCAACAGGAGCAACAGGAGCAACAGGAGCAACGGGTGAAACAGGAGCAACAGGAGCAACAGGATCCACGGGAGCAACAGGAGCAACAGGAGCTGTTGCAACAATACAAAACGGGCTCTTCCTTGTTAGTGTATCACCTATTGCAGATGGTACAGCTATTTCATATGCAACCTCATTTATTAATGGCTCTAATATTTCGCATCCAACAGCTACAACCTTTTTATTAGCAACAGGGCACATTTATTTGGTTTCATATACTTTCAGAGCAACTAGTTCAGTAGCTGGGAACATTACTGTTACACCAAGGCTTAATTTAGTATTTAAAGGTGATTTTTCAGGTAAAGCAAATACTGGGGCTTTAGATGCTAATGCAAGTGTATCTGGTACGTTCTTAGCTGACGCTACTGCAAGTGCTGTTACAATTGATTTTCTTTATAATGGCTCGGCCCCTGCTAATCCTACTGATGGTTCTGTTTCGATTATTCAGGTTCAGTAAAATAAGAAAGGCAGACGTTTGTCACCCATTCAATAAAAACTTACTATTTTATATGGTCTGATTATTTGTGTAAGTGATTCGTACTGATGTGTTAGATGCCGCATAAACGGGTCTGAAACTTTCTCAGCAAACGAGCAGTTACATTTATTATGTAGGAGAGGTAATAAAAAAAGAAATAATGTAAAAGGCTCTGTTCCCTTCATTTCGGGAATAAGAGCTTTTTATAGTGGGTATTACCATTATATGCTACTTCTATATGTTCTTTGTCATTCGTCCAAGCATATTCAAATAGAACTCATACAATAGACTATGAGAGTTACTTACGATGACAATACCATGTTAAAAAACCTTGTTTAAGAAACTTTCAGAAGTTTAATTATAGAGGAGGTAAGTGACTTGAGCAATGGAAAGAAATTAGAAAAGGCTATTGATAAAGTTGGAATTGAGAAAATCAGAAAAATAGAAATAAAAGATATAAATGGAAATAAATTCGAGTTGAAGTTTAGCAGCCAAGATCTGAATGAGAGAGAGGAAGAGCTTGAGGATTTTCTATTTACAATCAATTGGAAGCATGTTGAAGAAATTGAAATAGAACTTTACAATGGAACCAAAATTAAGATTGAATACGAGGATGATCATCACCATCACGATGGCAGACGCGGACCGACTGGGCCGACTGGAGCGACTGGTGCAACTGGTGCAACTGGAGTAACAGGTGCTACTGGAGTAGCAGGGACAAATGGAGCAACGGGTGACACAGGAGCAACGGGTGCAACTGGTGCAACGGGTGACACAGGAGCAACGGGAGCAACAGGAACAACAGGATCGACAGGAGTAACGGGTGACACAGGAGCAACCGGAGCAACAGGTCCAGCCGGAGGAGCCACGGGAGCAACGGGAGCAACGGGAGCAACGGGAGCAACGGGTGAAACTGGTGCAACGGGTGACACAGGAGCAACCGGAGCAACAGGAGCAACAGGAGCAACAGGAGCAACCGGAGCAACAGGAGCAACAGGAGCAACGGGAGCAATAGGAGCAACAGGAGCATCAGGAGGATCAGGAGCAACGGGAGCAACCGGAGCAACAGGAGCAACAGGATCGACAGGAGCAACGGGTGACACAGGAGCAACGGGAGCAACAGGGGCAACAGGATCGACAGGAGCAACGGGTGACACAGGGGCAACAGGATCGACAGGAGCAACGGGTGACACAGGGGCAACAGGATCGACAGGAGCAACAGGAGCAACAGGGGCAACAGGATCGACAGGAGCAACGGGTGACACTGGAGCAACAGGAGCAACAGGAGCAACAGGAGCAACAGGAGCAACAGGAGCAACAGGTGACACGGGAGCAACGGGACCTACCGGAACCGTATCAGCAAATCTCATTTATGTTGCAAATTTTAATAGTAACAATGTTTCTGTAATTGATGGAGTCACCAATACGGTAATTGCTACTATTCCAGTTGGGATTAATCCAGCAGGCGTTGACGTCAATCCGTTAACAAATCGTATTTATGTAGCGAATAGGGGAATTGATACCGTTTCTGTAATCGATGGAGTCACTAATACGGTAATTGCTACTGTTTCAGTCGGGGATGAATCAGGCGACGTTGGGGTCAATATAGCTACCAATGCCATTTATACGGCAAATTTTAATTCATTGGACATAACTGAAGATGTTACCGTGATTAGCGGATTGACCAACACGGTGTTTGCAACCATTGTAATCCCTGGGCTCAATTTATCAACAGGGGTAGGCGCCAACCCATTAACTAACCGTATTTATGTTTCCAATTTTAATTTTGATACCGTTTCTGTAATAGATGGAGTCACCAATACCATAATTACAAATATCCCAGTCCAAGTTAATCCATTTAGAATCGCAGTTAATTCAGCCACTAATCTTATTTATGTATCAAATTTTACCAGTGATACGGTTTCTGTGATTGATGGAGTAACCAATACAGTAATTACTTCTGTTCCGGTCGGGACTACACCAGGAGAGGTGGGAGTTAATCCAACTACTAATGCTATATACGTAGCAAATCGAGGCACTAACGATGTTTCCGTGATTAATGGATTAACGAACACGGTGATTACTACGATTCCTGTCGGGGTTAATCCAAACGGAGTAGGTGTCAATTCAATAACTAATCGTATTTATGTAACAAATCAGGATGATAATAACGTTTCCGTCATAGATGGATTAACCAATGTCGTGATCGCTACCGTTCCCGTGGGAACTCGTCCATTCGCGGCAGGAGTCAATCCGTAGGATGACTTGCAATTCTGATTACGATATATCGAATCTAGTAACTGCTAGTAACCCTAAATCATGTTCTTACAATAGGTGGTGAATTCATATGAAAGAAGCTCGATCAATGGAAGAGTTAATATTACAGATGTCAAACATGAACAAAGAAGATTCTGTATGCCAATTCTTTTTTCCAGGGAAAGGGAGATTCATAGTTGTACTGCAAGAACTAGACGAAGTTATTCAAAATGATTTAGAACAAATGGTGAGTTCGGAATCAGAAAAAAAGGGACACGCCATGTTAGCGTCTGAAATAATGAGAAATCCTTTTATCTAAGGCATTGGTGACTCGACTTGTGAAACTTATATTACTTTTTGCATCGAACTGCACCCCATTTGTTAGACACAACCTAACAATGGGAGATGCAGTTTTTTTACTTTTGTGAGCCTTTGGCTCTTTTGACATATATTTATTGTGAAATTTTTTCGGTACGGTAATTTAATCCCCCATTAAGTATTTAGGAAATGAAAGGAAGTAAGGGTAGCATAGGGACGGTCATGCACATTCAATAAATCATTAGGATTACAACAGAAATCATAATAATATCATATTTACTTGCGACCCAAATGATTTAACAATACAAATAGATATTGTTTTGGAGGTGTTCAGTTCTTAGATTTTCTTGAAATTAACGACTTGAAATGAAAGCGCAATCAATTTTAATTATGTAGGAGGAAGCTTTCATGTATGCAGCTAAAAAACTAATAACCATCATTTCTGCCATCGTTATTCTGCTTTCGTTACTTGGAGCGTTGCCTAAAGATGCTTTGGCTGCGGGGACCATATATTATGTGGATGCTTCGAGACCCGATGATAGTGGAGATGGGCAAAGCACAGCGACTGCTTGGAAAAGCTTGGCCAAAGTCAATGCGACAACTTTCGCAGCTGGCGATCAGATTCTATTCAAATCGGGAGGGACGTGGACGGGGCAACTAAATCCGAAGGGTTCTGGTGTGTCTGGCAGCCCGATCACCATTTCAAGCTAAGGCAGCGGAAGTAAGCCGCTTATTAACGGCAACGGGCTTACGATGAATGCGGATGGCAGCGGGGGATCAGCTGTTTATTTGTACAATCAAGAGTACTGGGAAATTAAGAATCTGGAAGTGACGAACAAGGGAGCGACCGCTGCCAAACGTTTAGGCGTCAATGTAGTTGCTTCGGATTATGGGACAGCGAACTACATACATATTTCCAATCTCACCGTGCACGATGTAAACGGGATCAACACGGATAAGAAAAACGGCGGCATCGCTGTGCAGGCCTTAGGAACTTCCGTATCAACCAAGTGGAACGACGTTAAGATCGAAGGAAATACCGTATACACCGTGGATTCAACAGGTATTCAGACGCACTCTCGCTGGATGAACCGTGGCGGTATGGTTGATTCTGGTCCTTGGTCGGGCTTCACCAATGTGCTTATTCAGTATAATACCGTCTATGACATCGGACGTGATGGCATTCTGGTTAGGGTAAGTACAGCTCCAGTCATTCAATATAATGTTGTTCATCATGCAAATATGCGTTCTGGCGCTGAAGCGGTTGCGATCTGGCCATTCAATACCAACGATGCGCTCGTGCAATACAATGAAGCGTATAGCACGCATGGAAGTTTGGATGGTCAAGGATTTGACTCTGACTATGTCTCGAATCGAACGATAATTCAATATAACTATAGCCACGACAACGAAGGTGGCTTCGTTCTCATATGTAATAACGGAGCAAGTAATTTTAACAATGGCACCATTGTCCGTTATAACATCAGTCAGAACGATGGCACTCGCATATTTCAATTGGCAGGGCCTGTCACCAATACGAGTATTAATAACAATACCATCTATGTCAAAGCAGGAGTTGGCACCAATATTCTAACCATCGGAGATTGGGGAGGGTACGCGAGCAATACGTATTTTAAAAACAATATCATCTATAAAGTTGGTAGCGGTGGATATTCTTTGGGAAGCAGCACGAATACGGTGTTTGATTATAATGTTTTTTATGGTAATCATCCTAGTTCTGAGCCAAGCGATGCGCACAAGCTTACAAGCAATCCACTTCTAGTTAACCCTGGAACAGGAACGAGTCGAACTGCGTTGGATGGTTACAAGCTGCAGATTGGTTCACCAGCTATTGATAGCGGTGTTGTGATTATGAGTAATGGCGGAGGTCAGGATTACTGGGGCAGTGCAGTTCCAACTAACAGTGTAACAGACCGAGGGGCATACGAGGGTTCAGACATAGGTACGGCACCAGTTACCGTGTTCAGTGACAATTTTGAAAGTGGATCTAGCAACTGGACAACAAGTGGCGGTACGTGGAGCGTACTTACAGACGGAAGTAAAGTATTCAATCAGTCTTTGGTTACTGGTGAAGCACTTGCCTTTGCGGGGAGCTCCTGGAGTAACTATACGTATTCCTCGAAGGTTATGCTAAATAATGCATATGCGAATGCAGGACTGCTATTCCGCGTTACAGATGCTAACAACTACTATATGCTGCGCATCAACAACAGCACGAATTCCCTTGATTTATATAAAAAGGTGAGCGGGACTTTGACTTTGTTAGCAAGTACTGCTTTCAGCTCAAGTATTAACACATGGTACGACCTTAAGGTAAAGATAACCGGGAATAATATCCTTGGCTCGCTGAACGGAACGCAGCTAATTAATTATACGAATGGAACTACGGAGCTGAGTACAGGTAAAGTCGGCTACCGTATGGCGTCCTCGACGGCAAGTTTTGATGACGCGTTGGTTACGCAGTAATTTTTGTAGATAGGTAACACAGGTAGAGACTGCTGGTCGTAACCAGCAGTCTCTTCGAGTTATCAAGGCAACTCTAGCGCTTAATGGGAGAGGTGAAAAAGAAATTTCACTAGACGGAAAATGTGATAATGATTATCATTATTATTATTTGCCGGAAGGATGTTTACATGCAGCTATGATGAATGACGACATAATAGAACAAATTGGACAGATCAGTTTTAAGTTGCAAAAGGTACTTGTCAAACGCTGCAAAGCAGCAGCACATTTTAAACGCAGATTTATGCCATGCTATTGCTTGGTTTATATAAAAGAAGGAGAAGGAATCCTTTCTATTAATGGAATTGATTATACTGCTGCGCCCAATGCGCTTTTCTTGTTGCATCCAGGCAGCCTAATAGAGGCTAGAGGAAGCGAGAAGCATCCTGTGTTAATGATTGTACAAGCCTTTCACTATCGCTGGAACAGTCCGCCTCCGTTGGCGAACTCCCCCTACACAGAACCCGAGTTATTTAATCAGGAAGGGCTCATCTCCTTAAACGATGGAGCAGCAGTGCTGCGCGGTTTGGAACAGCTGCATGTTCACAATGATGCCGAAGGACCGTTAGCTCGGTGGAAGCAGCAACTTATTTTTCAAGAGTTACTGCATACTATCATGTTGGATAGACAAGTGGCGAAAGAGCAGGGAGGCACGCAGCTTGCCGTTGAGAAAGCTATTGCGTATATGGAATCCCATTATGGGGATGAAATTTCGATCCGCTCATTGGCCCAGAACCAAGGGATCAGTCCAAGCAACTTTGCAGGCATGTTCAAAAAGCAAACCGGCATGCGCCCTGTTGAATATCTGGCTCATTTGCGGATACAACATGCTAAGGCATCGTTAGCCGCACGCGAAGGACTCAAAACGGTGGCCACCAAAGTTGGGTACCGCGATGAACTGTATTTTAGCCGCACCTTCAAGAAGATTGTCGGTGTGTCTCCCACCCTGTACGCCAAAAAGCATTCCGAAGATAAATTGATGACCGTTTTCCCGCAATTAAATGACTACTTGCTTGCTCTTGATCTACGGCCCTTTGCTACCCTTTCTTACGCAGGCAACGATCAAATTAGAGGACTGCTGCCGCACATCGCAGAGGATCTAAAAGATGTCAAAATCATGGGGCGCTGGGACTACCCAGATAAAGAAACAGTGCTTCGCGCTGATCCCCAGCTTATTCTTGGCTCAAATTGGCATAGTCTGATGATGGACAGCTATCGTCATGTAGCTCCAACTATTACGGTTTGGATGAAAGATGACTGGCGAAGCACGCTCTATGATGTAGCAGGATTGTTTGGAAAAAAGGAGCAAGCAGCCGACTGGCTTCGCATGTATGAACACCGAGTGGCAGAAGCCAGAGCCAGTTTGCGAGCAAGTAATCAGCGGGACAAAAGTGTGATGGTGCTTGTTGCCGCATCAGACGAATGGCGTGTGTACGGAGGGAAGCGTCAGCTCGGGGATATTTTGTATAGAGATTTAGGGCTTTCGCCTCCTCCAGGCATCTCGTCTACAAGTCATTATACGGTGATTTCCGAACAGGATTTGAGCCGATTGAACCCGGATTATTTGATACTCTCTACTTGTAATAGCAATTTCAGCACCCAACTAACCGATGAGTTGAAGCAAAGTGGAACTTGGTCAGCTCTGCGTGCCGTACAAAGCAATCAAGTGATGGAGGTGCCGAGTTGGTTCAACATGCATGCTCCAATGCAACATCTCAGGTCAATGAACTTAATCGTGAAGGATTTGACATCGCGTTCCTCATAGTCTGGTTTTGAATTTTGTCCATCTCTTCGAAAGATTTTATCCATTGAATGAAGGTTGGCTATCGCATACGATTAATCCCGATGATAATAATTATCAATTAAACGTATTGAGGTGGTTTTAATTGACGCAGCCAATAACGAAGGATGAATCATCCGTTTCTATTGCCCACACGATTCGAGCTCGTCGTACATTGAGAGAGTTCACCGATGAAGCTGTCTCTGAACAGCTAGTCATGGAGCTGTTGAATGATGCCGTTTGGGCTCCCAATCACGGCCTGCGAGAGCCTTGGCGATTCTTGTTCGTACCAACCGAGCAGAAGGGGGCTTTCATTGAGCATGTATTACCCGCTTTTGACACGGCACAAGCAGAGAAAATGAGGGTCTATCTGCATGCGCAGGCTTCTGCCTTTCTCATTGTGATCATGCCTGACAAAGGGGTGTACGATAAGCAATGGGAAGAAGATCTCATGGCTTCAGCCGCACTGATTCAGAATTTTCAGCTCCTGGCTTGGGAGCGTAAGCTCGGTGTTGTTTGGAAAACCAATGACCATAATTGGAACCCCTTCGTGCGGGAATTGCTCGGTGTTCAATCTGGAGAGAAGATTACAGGCATGCTGCATCTGGGCCATTTTAATGAGGATCAGGTCCCAGCTCCGAAGAAGCCTCGAACACGGGCAGAACTCAAAACACACATTTTTGGCCATATAACTGTAAGAGAGGAACTTACTAACGATGAAAACAACTAAACGCAGCTATATTCTAATGATGCTACTATTAAGTCTGTCTATCTCTATACTATCCGCTTGTGGCAAACAAGAGCCCGTCGAAGGCGGTTCAGCCACCATAACAACCGAAGAAAAAGCGGAACCTCGAACAATTAAACATTTCTCTGGTGAGACTGTCCTGACGGCTAAACCCAAAGCTGTTGCTGCACTTAATCCATGGATTACCGATTTCATGTTGGCGCTTGGGGTAAAGCCGAGCTCAGCGGTTTCAGCGGGACCAGATACCAAAGATTTCTCTTGGTACTTAAAAGATCAACTGGCTGGAACGAAAAACCTTGGCTGGCAGTCAGAGACTAGTTTTGAAGCCATTTTACAGGCATCACCTGATCTTATTCTCGCTAATGACGGGATGGGCAAAGGGTACGAGGAACTGAGCAAGATAGCACCAACCATCGTATTGAAACCAGAAGAAACACAAGACGGCGCCAAGGATTGGCGTAAAACATTCATGACCGTAGCAAACGTTCTTCAAAAAGAAGATGAAGCTAAAAAAGTGATTGAAACCTACGACAACAAGGTGAAGCTTGCGAAAGAGAAAATTGCCTCGACAATTGGCAATGAGACCGTCATGTTTCTAAGAGTAACCGATAAAGAACTGCGTTATTATGGCGCTAAAAACTATGACATTCTGTATCGCGATCTAGGTTTGAAAGCACCGATACTCTTCCCAGATAACAAAGCCACGTTTGCTATTTTGCAGTTTGAGAAGCTGCCTGAAATCAATCCAGATCATATCCTTGTTCTGAATGAGAATAACGATAAGTTTGAGGAATTGAAGAAAAACCCGGTCTGGAGCAAACTTAAGGCTGCGCAAAACAACCACGTATATCCCGTTCAATATGATTTGTGGTTCCAAGGCTTCGGACCGACGGCTTATTCCTTAATAATCGATGAAACTGTGAAGTTACTGACATCCAAGCCATAAATGAAAGGCAAATAAAGAGTCTATCCTTTAGTAGGTTTACTACTTGGGGATGGACTCTTTTATTGTGTCTTGTATCATGCGAAAAAACGATTTAATTTAATTGGCTTTTTCGATACTGAATAGGCGTAAATCCCGTGATCTGTTTAAAAATCTTACAGAAGTAAGGAAAATTAGGTATGCCAACCAAAGAACCGATGTGTTCGATGGATTTTGATTCTGTTTTTAACAACCAACAAGCTTGTCTAATTCTTCGTGCGATCACATATTCGGTAATGCTTCCCCCTGTTTCGCTTCGAAATAACCGAGAGACATGATTCGTAGAGAGATGAAGTGCCTTTGCTAATTCTATTAAGTCAAAAGGTTCCGTATAATGCTCTTCGACCCAGTTCATTATTTTTTCAGCATGTCGCTCCGGACGAGCGACACCTCCAAATCCGCCAATATGCAGCGAAATCAGATAGTCTAACATGTTGAGAATCAACATGGAACCAGTCTCGTGATCTTCATCTTTTTCATTCCACCCCGAAACCAAGTTATGGAATCGTTCAAGAACGCCTAACAAATAAGTCGAGTTGTGCTCCTCACGGAACACCTGATTGGACAGTTGTCCTTTCCATATCTGCTCCAAAAAACGAGACAGCACAGAAAAGTGTTTTATATAGGGGGCAACGATGGCAGGTTCAAAGGTTAAAACTGTTCGTACATAGGGTTGTTGAGGAGTGGCATCAAATTGAATACGGTGAAGCTGGAAAGGGTGTAGAATCAGGACGCACCCAGCCTCTAATGTGTAAATCTTACGGTTGAGGGTCAGGGTTCCTGTTCCTTGATGGACATATAGGATTTCGATTCCCTTATGATAATGGTAAATAGTAGGGGGACACTCTGTGGACACATCCTTGTATTTAAGGCGGATTCCCCGGTTGTTGAGAACATGAAAGACTTGTGCACGTTCATCCATTTGATTTGTATATTTCAACGATGTTCACCATCCAACCATCATTTTAAAATATCATTTGAGTGATATTTTGTGACTCAAGAATATAACTATGTTGGCCTAAAAATGAGCTATGATAGTACTGTCGATACCTTCTAATTATACGTTGTCGTCACGTTTGGTGACAATGGTACTTGCAAAGAATCAGGATTATAGACCTTCGGAGGTGGCATAGAATGACTTTCATTTTAGCGAATCTACAAGATGACGAATACACCGAGTTATTGGTTGGAATCAAAGATGTTCTGAAAGAGTGCTATCAGATCTCAGAAGATGAGGCGTCGTTCGTTATCCATGAAGGGAATGAAAAAGCGAAAGAATTGCTTAATGATTATTTTTCCTATATAGATGCCATCCGTGAAATCAATGGTGGAATTAGAAACACACTCGACAAGCATATGAATCTAGTGATTCAGGAAAAAGAGTTACCCACTAAAATGATCTATGAAGCAGCTGCGTGGCATGCGTTTGAATATGTAAGAAGTTATTATAAAAGAACGGCAAATTCCGTGTAACGGCATTTCCGATGGGGAAGGCGAAACATCCGATGGCAGGAAAATCAACGTATGTCTACATGTCCGTCTATTACTCGCTGGTATTTATGGCACTAGGCGCCTTCAGTAACTATATTCCGATCTATTACAATGACATTCAGCTAGATCATTTCCAGATTGGTTTGCTCTCGACAGCGGCAGCGGTTACCGCGATGATTGCACAGCCACGCTGGGGATTGGCCGCCGACCGAGCAGCATCGAAAAATCATTTGCTGCTTATTGCCTTGTTGCTGACCTCCATCCTCGTCTGGACGCTGCCGGCTGCAGGTAATCGATTCTGGCTGCTATTTGCGTGCACAGTTGTGTTAGGTGCTGTCCAATGCGTAATCAACCCGCTTGGCGACACGATTACACTAGAGATTTCACGCAAGTCGGGATTTAATTTTTCTCGCATCCGTACGGCAGGGTCCGTCGGTTATGCCTTAATGGCGATTATTGCCGGCTGGCTGCTGGACCGTAACCTGAATTATATGTTCCCTTTGTTCTCGGGGCTCGTGTTCCTCGCTTTCGTGCTGGCATGGGGCATCCCTAAGGTGGAAGGCCATCAGCATAAGTCGAAGGTGGAACTGAAACAGCTTTTCACCAGCAGAAAGCTAGTTGTGATCTACTTGTACACGTTGGTGGTCAACTGTACGCTGGGCTTTTTTACGACTTTTCAAGCTGTCTACAGTAAGGAACAGGGAATGAGCACGGCGCTGATCGGCCTTGGAGTTAGTATTGGTTCGATCAGCCAGTTTCCGTTCATGCTGTTTTTTCAACCGCTGTACCGAAGGTTCGGGATTTTTAAAATTTTGCTTTGCTCCGGGATTATTCTTGCTGTACGGTGGTTACTGTTCAGCGGCGCCTTAAGCCCGGCCATCTATCTGGTGACGTGGGTGTTACACGGCGGAACGTTCATGCTGTTTTACTTATGTCTTGCCGAGTATGTGAGCACACATGTGCCCAAAGAGTTGAAAGCAAGCGGCCAAATGATGAATTCCTTGACGATGAACGCCATCAGCCGCACATTGGGTTCGCTGTTAGGCGGACTGTACGCCGGCTGGTTCGGCATCCGTTCAGGGTTTGCCGTCAGCTCAATCATCTGTATGGCAGCAGTCGTGTTGTTTTGGTATTACTACAAGCCAAATGATGATAAGCAATTGGAATTGGAAGGATCCCCTCACTAAATAATAGACCACACAAAAAGAGCATGCTGCTTAAGATTAGCAGCATGCTCTTTTGTGTCATTCCAATTCATTATCAGCCCAAGATTGCCCATGGTTGTCGAACAGACGCTACGGTCTCCCCGGTTCTAATAGCCTGCTCAATCAGCATGCCGATATAGTGATCCTGAGAAGCTTCCGGAAGACCATAGAATCCTGGACCTCCCTCGGCATAGATCGCCATCTTCTTCAAGCAATCTGCAATCGCAATTTCATCATCATATAGTCGGGCAGGCATATACGGGTTTTCGTATACCCAACGGTCTCCCGCCATAATTCCTTTAAGGAAATAGCCTTCCGCGTTCTCATACTCACCTTTATTAATGCGCTTTAATTCCATTTGAATCTGAGTGCAAGAAGGATCTTGGATGCTGATTCGATTATCAAATATTTCCCCACGTTCTCCCCGAATACATAAGTGATTAGAACGGGTCCATGAACGATGTTGATCCTTGGTGAAATCATAAATCCCTAGTTTTCCACCAAAATCCAACCAAGCCATATCTCGCTCAGATTTGATTAATTTATCTTCGGTAGGCGGACCACTGCGGTTCGGCCCAGCGACCCAATCGGATTCAAAGCGCATTCCCTTAATGCGGACGTCTTCAAAGCGCACACCTAACATTTTCCGTATTAGGCTTACTGCATGATAGTACTGAGATATGGATACAGTCACTTGATTAACGTTGCCTAACTGTCCTGACGTAATAATCTGATGTCGAGCTTCTTGTATCGGATGGAATTGATATTGTTCCGCAACTTGAATTCGTGCACCTTGTCGTGTAAGTTTGTCATGTATCTGTAGTAAACCTTCTAAATGAGGTGCAGGTGGTGTCTCTGTAAGTACGGGGATTCCCCGTTCCGCTAACTCCAGCATATAATCGACTGCAGCAGATGCATTAACAGATAGTACAACAAAGTCAGGCTGTTCATGTAGCAGGAGTTGATCCATTGTTCGATAAGTGCTCACTCGCCATAAGTTTTCCATTTCCTTACCTTTAATCTCGTCACGAATGACCATCCCGCTCACGCAAAATTGTTCTGGAAGAGCCTGCGCAATTCTAAGAAAATACTGTGCGCGAAAGCCTCCACCGCCTATAATGCTGAATGTTATTGGTTTCCCCATCCCTTACACCGCCTTCTTCAGTTGTAGCTTCGTTTTATCAGATATAAATTTCTTAGTCAAGTTCTATGACTAGTATATCTTGTTATTGTGAGATCTGGCTGCCGTAACTCGAAAAAATCGAGTTACAGCAGTAAAACGCGCTTAACTGGCTGCCGTAACTCGAAAAAATCGAGTTACAGCAGGAAAACGCGCTCATCTTGCTGCCGTAACTCGAAAAAATCGAGTTACAGCAGGAAAACACGTGCAACTGGCTGCCGTAACTCGAAAAAATCGAGTTACAGCAGGAAAACGCGCTCATCTGACTGCCGTAACTCGAAAAAATGGAGTTACAGCAGGAAAACGCGTGCATCTGGCTGCCGTAACTCGAAAAAATCGAGTTACGGCAGGAAAACGCGCTCATCCGGCTGCCGTAACTCGAAAAAATCGAGTTACAGCAGGTAAACACGCTCATCTAGCTGCTGTAACTCAAAATGGAGCTGAATAAGTCCAGTGTGGTATTATTTAATCTATACATACTCCGAAAGGAAAGATGAAGGTGGATAGTAATCTCTACGTAAGTATCGGTGTCAAGCTTACAGTCGCTTTAATAGGTCTTTTGATAATGACTAGGCTGCTGGGGAAAAAAGAGATATCCCAATTGACCGCCTTTGATTTCGTTTCCTCTTTAATGCTCAGTGAACTAGTCGGCAATACGATTTATGATAAAGATGTTCATCTTAGCCATCTACTTTTTGCGCTGATTATTTGGACGATTTTAGCGCTGGGGTTGGAAAAGTTTATCGCCAAATTCCCCAGACTGTCTCGCTATGCGGCAGGAACGCCTGATCTGATTATCAAGAACGGCGTTGTTGATTTCAAAGCGATGAAGCGCAACAATCTCGATTTCGCCCAATTAGGCATGCTGCTTAGGGAAAATAATGTGTTCTCGCTCCGCGAAGTGGCCTATGCGTTATTCGAGACGAACGGCAGTATCAGCGTACTGCGCCAGAAGGATCCGGAAATGTTCAGCGGCAATGCAAAAGACCAACAGGGCAGTGTCAGTCTTCCCGCATACATCATTGAAAACGGCAGTATTAATGAAGATACGTTGAAACGCCTCGGGCGAGACAGAACTTGGGTGGAGCAGTTGTTGCAGCTAAGCGGAATTACACATCATGAGCGCGTGCTTTTTGCGGAATGGTCAGATACGAGTGGTTTGTATTATCAGCTCAAGGAATCTATTACCGTGGAGGTGTAATCAATGGGGAAAATCATTTGTTTTATATCAGAAGATTTTGCTGATTTTGAGATTACCTTAGCATGCCATAAGATTAAAAATGTTGGTAACAAAGAAGTCGTATCCATGGGTTACAATCTGGACGCTGTTATTAGTGAATCTGGTCTGTTGTATAAACCGAATGTGACCGTTTCTGATGCCTTGGAACTGGAGGATATAGAGGGACTTATCATCCCCGGCGGGCCGATTCGGAATCAACAGAAGGAGTTGACCGAACTCATCATAAAACTGGATCGAGAGAAAAAGATGCTAGCAGCCATATGTAATGGCCCTCAATATTTAGGTAGAGCTGGTATTCTACATGCAAGACATTTTACGACTTCATGCTCAATTGAAAGAATCAAGCAATTACATGTCATAGACCCATTTCCACGTAATACCTATGTACATAAACGCGTGGTTAGAGACGGTCATGTCATCACTGCCGCTGGACGCGCATTTGTTGATTTCTCTTTTGAAATATTTGATTACCTTGGCGTCTATCAAGATCAGTATGAGGAAAGTGAACAATTATTTAAGGATATCATGAATAGATAATAGATAAATGTTCTTAAATTGAAGATGATAGCAGCGATGTGAAAAGGAAACCGGATAGCCCGGTTTTCTTTTTTTGGGTTATAGGTATAAGCCGTTATCAAGGAGGAACTGACCGAATAAGATGGAAAAATCAAATTGTAAATGGGGGGAAGCGGATGAAAGTAGTAATCCTCTGCGGCGGAAAGGGAACGAGGATGAGCGAGCTGACAAATGAAGTCCCCAAACCTTTGGCCAAAGTAGGAGATAAACCCTTGCTGTGGCATATTATGAAACGTTACAACCAATATGGTTTCGATGAATTTATTCTCCTGCTAGGCTACAAGGGAGAAATGATCAAAGAATACTTTATGAACTATAACTGGAAGAATCATAGTTTTACATTAGATACATCTAGTGGCAGCATTCAGTTACTGCAAGAGCCAGAAAAGTGGAAAATTACATTTCTTGATACCGGATTAGAGACGATGACGGGCGGAAGAATTAAGATCGCAGAGAAACATCTAGGAACCGAAACATTTATGCTTACTTATGCGGATGGATTAGCAGATATCAATGTATTGGATTTGCTGAATTTCCATAAAAATGCAGGATCTATTGCAACGGTAACAGGAGTGAATAGAATAAGCCAATTCGGTACGTTAACGGTTAAAAATGGGTTAGCCGAATCCTTTCATGAAAAAACACAGAGCGAAGGGATCATTAACGGTGGTTTTTTTGTATTAGAACCTAAAGTTTTCGATTACGTGTCCGATAGTCCCCTTTGCGTATTTGAAGAAGAGTCTTTGAAGAGTTTGGCACTAGATCGTGAATTGGCGGTGTATCTGCATGAGGGATTCTGGATGGCAGCAGATACCTATAAAAACGTGCTAGAGCTGAATGAGATGTGGAAACAAGGAAAGAATCTCTGGGCAAAGTAAGTGATGAAGAATGATGATGAGTCATACGAAACCATTTTGGAAAGATCGAAATGTCTTTATTACGGGATGTACAGGCTTTCTGGGCAGGCATTTGATACAAGAATTGATTAACTCAGGTGCCCATATTACAGGGCTTGTACGGGGGAATGTGCAGGAATCTGCTATGTCTACGTTTCAAGAGGAGCTTTTTGCTAAAATCAACGTCGTTCACGGATCTTTAAAGGATCTCTCGATCATCCAGAATGCTCTGGAAAGCAATCGTATCGACACTGTTTTTCATGTAGCGGCACAATCCATCGCAGGGACAGCGAATCGGAATCCCGTTCAAACGTTTGAGACTAACATACAGGGCACTTGGCATTTGTTGGAGTCTTGCAGGCTGTACCCAGTTAAAAGAATCATTATCGCATCCAGTGAAAAATCCTATGGTGAACACGCCAGTCTTCCATTGGATGAAAGCTTCCCCCTTCAAGGAAGACATCCTTATGACGTTTCAAAAAGCTGTGCGGATTTAATCACCCAAGCCTATTTTTACACATACCAATTGCCTGTTTGTATTGCCCGATTTGGAAATGTTTTTGGGGGCGGGGATTTAAACTTTAATCGCATTATTCCTCATACCATCAACTCTGTCATTCATCATGTATCACCCATTATTAGGAGCGACGGCACGTTGGTTCGTGATTACTTGTATGTCGAGGATGCTGTACATGCCTTGATGCGATTGGCAGAAAAGGTGGAGGAATCAGGTATTGCTGGAGAAGCATTCAACTTTAGTAATGAAAATCCGTTCACTGTTTCGCATGTCGTCACTTCAATACTGAGTAGCATGGATAGCGATTTGCAGCCAATCGTTCTGAATGTAGCATCCAATGAAACGCAAAAGCAATATCTATCTGCCCAAAAAGCAAGACAACGATTAGGCTGGCAGCCAATTTTTGATTGGGAAGCAGGTTTATTAAGAACGATAGACTGGTATAAACAATACTTCACTAAATTAGGGGACTTATCCGAGTGAATATGACATGTGGAGGAATAAAGAAGGTGCTAATGGATGAATAAAGATTTTTGGCAAGGAAAAAAAGTGCTTGTTACCGGTCATACAGGGTTTAAAGGTTCCTGGTTATGTTTGTTGCTATCATCCTTAGGTGCGAATGTAACTGGATACAGTTTAAGGCCTCCCACTTCGCCTAGTTTATTTGAATTAGGCCAGATTGAACGACTTGTTCCAACCCGATATGCCGATATTCGGGATCTCAAGTCGTTACAAGCGACTATTTTAGAAGAAAAGCCTGAAATTATTATTCATATGGCCGCACAGCCGCTAGTTAGAGCCTCTTACTTAAACCCTGTTGAAACTTTTGAAATGAATGTCATGGGAACCGTTAACCTATTAGAAGCTGTTCGCAATGGCGTGCAACAAGGAATGTCCATTAAAGCCGTGGTCAATGTAACGACTGACAAATGTTATGAGAACAAGGAGTGGCTATGGGGTTACCGGGAAAATGATGCGCTTGGCGGATATGATCCCTATTCTAACAGTAAAGCCTGTTCGGAATTAGTAACAGATGCTTATCGCAAATCATTTTTTCATGTCAAAAATTATGAATCTCACGGAGTGGCGATTGCAACTGGAAGGGCGGGCAACGTCATTGGCGGCGGTGATTGGGCGGCTGATCGCTTAATCCCAGATTGTCTTAGAACCTTAGCAAAGGGTGAGAAAATTAAAATTCGAAGTCCTTATGCCATTCGGCCGTGGCAGCATGTGCTGGATCCGCTAAGTGGGTACCTGTTATTGGCAGAAAAATTAGTTGAGGATGGCACACGGTATAGCGAAGGTTGGAACTTTGGACCGGATGACGATGGGGGAAAAACAGTAGAGTGGGTTGTGAAACATCTGTGTGACAAATGGGGCAATGGTGCTGCCTATGAAGTGGAAAATGGTCATCATCTGCACGAAGCCCATTATTTGAAGCTGGATTGTTCAAAAGCAAAATCGAAATTAGGCTGGCATCCTAAATGGCGTGTCGAAACCGCCATAGACAAAGTCATGGAATGGTCACAGGCCTATCAAACTAAAGGTGACTTGATGGCAACTTGCAGGAAGCAGATTGACGAGTACGTAAACTTGAAAATGGATGTGTAAATAAAGTCGAAATGAGGTGGTTCCATGGACAATGTATATTGTTCCATTTTATCTAAGGGGAGGGTATACCAGTTCCTAGCCTTGCTTGGTTCGATGAAAAAGGTGTCAAAAGAGGATTTTGAACTATTTGTACTTTGTGTTGACGACGAGGTATATGAGTTATTAAGAAAAATAAACATGAAAGAACTTCATGTAGTTCATGATAGAGCACTAGGGGACGATGTGTTAGCAATAAAGAAAACAAGAAAAATTCATGAATACTGTTGGACGTTAAAACCTATTTTTTTAGAGCATCTTATGATGACACATCCTTCAGCTGCGAGATTAACTTATCTGGATTGTGATTTGTATTTTTGGAACGATCCTTCCATCATCTTTGAAAATCAACCAGACTGCTCGGTCCTCCTGTCTCCCGAAGAGAAATACAATCCCTCTTGGAGTGACAGTTTTACACGCTATATGCAAAAAGTAACCGGCTATTATAACTCTGGTTATATAAGTTTCAAAAAAGACGAGATGGGCCTAGCTTGTTTGGCGTGGTGGAAAGAAAAATGTATAGAACGATGCGAAATTAAACCGACTGAAGGTTTATTCGGTGATCAAAAATATCTAGATCAAGTTCCACAATTATTTTCCAGTAGTTGTGATATTACAACTCCCGGCGTCAATGTTGGGATATGGAATGATTTGAAATTCCAATTCACGGAAGACGAACATTCGGTTTATGTCAATGAGCATAGGTTAATTTTCTATCATTTTTGTGGTTTAAGAATGGTGAATAAAAATAAAATTGAGTTACTATTTAACCAAAAACATATTCCATTCATCTTTGAGTTGTATCAACAGAAGCTCCGGGAAGCCATTGAATTGACAGAACAGATCGACCCGTCTTTCAGCGGATATGCATCGGAAGAAGATTTGAAACGATACTGGTAGCCTCATCCCCACGAAGTAAAGAAGGTGAAAAATGAAAGCAAGTCTGATTATCCCGTCTTATAACGCCAAGCATCGGTTATATCTCAATCTAGTCTCCTTGTCGTACCAAGATTACCCGCTGCAGGATTTTGAAGTCGTTGTGGTCGACAATGGATCGACAGATGACACGGCTGACATGCTGTCCAAGTTTAAAGCGAACTTCCCCCTTAAAATCGTGCGAATCGAGCAGAATAAAGGAATTGCCCATGGAAGGAACCAAGGCATAGCAAAGGCTGTTGGAGATATTCTGATTTTTCATGATAGTGATATGATCGCATCACAAGATTATGTTAGAAAGCATATTGAGGCACATCAGATAACAAACAAGGTGGTTTGTGGATTATGTTGGCGAAGAATTTACAGCTTTTATTATAAAAGTTTTAAATCTTTTCACCAGCAGCTATTCAAAAAGTTAAACAACACATATCCTGAGATTCAACGTGTAAACGATCAGATCTATCAACTCATTACGGAGAAAGAGATCAAAGACGGCTCTTTTATGAAGTATTCGTTCGATTTTGATAACCTTTTGCTCTTTTCTTATTTAAAAGACACCGTTCAAACCTATGGGGAAAATTTAAGGGGTTACCATCTACCATGGCGTTATTTCCTAACCAACAACGCATCCGTTGAACGTAAACGAGTAGTGGAATTGGGGTTATTTGATGAAAATAATCCGAATTGGGGATTTGAAGACTTTGACTTAGGCTATAGGCTCTACAAATCCGGAAGTGAATTTACGGTCAAACACGATATCGTTAGTGCCCATCAAGAACATGAGCGAAATTATACGACAAAGGAAATTAAATTAAGTACGGACTATTGGTTTGATAAGTATAACGATATTCATAGTATAGATATGCTATTAAGCTTATTATTCGATATTTCAGCCATTTTCCCCCCTATGCAACCGATTATCGCCCCAAGTCATCTAAACGAATTAATGGAAGAAATAAAAGATATGCAGAAAGAAGCGGACTACCAAGCTCATTTGGAACTTTTTCGGGAAATGCTGCAACATGCAAAAAACACCTACTTGAACCATAGGGAGCTTGAGCTCGCGCCAATCCATTCGGATGCATTTGATGACATGGTAAATGCACTTAATGAGAAATATGGCAGGATTCGTTTTTCTGAAGCCTTATCTACCTTACATCAATATATGTCTAAGACGTAAAATGGAGGGTTTTAAAAGCGAAGGGGGCTCTATATGGACTATCCATTCCATGATCTCCAATCGATCTGCAGGGACTATGATATTGGAGACTTCATCTCCGCTGAAGGTAAGCTTGGCGGGTATGTCAATACGAATATAAAGATCAGAACAAATAAAGGCTTTTTTGTCATCCGAATCTATCGCGAAAAGTTTGACCCGGAGCGTATTCACTATGCACACGAGATTGTTTCCATTTTACGTTCATCCAATCTACCGGCATTATTGCCTTTAAAAAATAAACTTGGCAGCCATTTCTCTACCTATAAGGACTACTTTTTAGAAGTGACACCATTCATAGATGCGCGTCATTTTCAATGGCTTCCGAAGCAAGCCTATTTCAGCGGGAGTATGTTGCGCAACATGCACCAAACACTTATGCCTACGCCAAAAGATCCTCCAACAAGAGAATCTATCTATCATTTTTACAATTGGAGCGTATTGGATGACGCGCCTAAATTGCAGGTAATGTACAACTGGACGCCCCAACATATGGCCCAAATCTATCACATACATGATTTGATCCAGAAACATATCCAGCATGTAGAAAGCTTCCCCGTAAATTTACCAACAACGATTCTACATGGGGATTGGAACCCAGGAAATCAACTGTATCAAGAAAGCGGAGAAGTGTGCTGTATATTAGACTTCGATTCGATTCAGCGAGGGGAATGTGTCTTCGATGTAGCCTACGCCCTTTACTTTTTCTTACTGAAAGATAAAGGTAAGTTTTTGGTGAAGCCTTTTATCCAAGGTTATGGCGGGTTATCTGACCAAGAGCAAAGCGTACTCCCTAGTATGATTGCTAAACTTGGCTTATTTTTTGGGAGTTTTATTGATAAAGGAGATCTTGCGTTTACCAAGCAACAGAAACTAGTAGAATGGGTACTCTCCGCCGAAGGAGTAAACGTGTTGCAAGAACGTGATTAGTGCTTGAATTACACGTTCACGCTAAAATAAGTGAGGTGTAACCTTTGTGAAGGGAACCATTATTATTCCGTCCTACAACGCCTGTGAGCGTCTATATTATAATCTACTATCCTTAAATCTACAGGACTATCCACATGATCAATTCGAAGTCATCGTGATCGATAATGGTTCTGCTGACAATACGGCGCACATGCTATCCGAATTTCAAGCGAGTTTTCGCCTTGAAGTTGTTCGAATAGATGAGAATATAGGAATTGCACATGGAAGAAATCAGGGTATTTCGAAAGCGGCAGGAGACATTCTCATTTTTCATGACAGTGATATGATCGCTGAAAGAAGTTTTGTTAGAAAACATATCGAAGCACATCCAAATGAGAATACGGTCGTGTGCGGGAAGACTTGGAAGGAGATTTTTACCTATTATTATAAAAATTTTGAGGATTTCAGAATCCCTGAATTTAATAAAGTGAGGGATCAATTTGATTTCCCATCCGATGATTTAGAACTTGATGTACGCCCTTTGATACCAAAAGAAAAAATTATCGATGGTAGTTTCATGAACTATAGCTTTAGAAAAGACACGCCTTTTATCCATTCTCTAGAAAAAGTCATTGAAGAATTTGGTTCAGACTTAGAAGGCTATCATCTACCTTGGCGGTTTTTTATCACCAATAATTCATCCGTATCTAGACGTAAAGTAGTAGAAGTCGGACGATTTGATGAAAAGATTGTGAATTGGGGATTTGAGGACTATGATCTTGGAATTCGGCTATATAAGGCCGGATGTCATTTTAAACTCATGGATATTGTAAATGTCCATCAGGCACATCCAAGAAATTACGCGAGAGGGGAAGCTCTTAAAAGCTTCGATTATATTTGTCATAAATATAATGATATACCACATATTGATATTGTTCTCGCTTGCATCACGACATTTTTGCGGGGGTCTCTATCTATGGATGAAAAAGAGCTAAACGATATCGTGGAAGATCTGTATATGCTTCAAAAGATGGGGAAATACAATGAACTATTGCGTTATTTCCTGGAACTCCTCCATATAAAAAAGGGAACCATACTGAATAAGGTGAAAAATCAAGTGAAAAAAACGTCGAAAGTGAGCATGTTGGATCGTGAGCTGGCGTCGCAGTTAAATGAATTAGCGGGGAAAAATGGAACTTCACATTTTGCAAATGCTCTTGTAGACCTGCAAAGGAGTATATAGTGAAACAAAATGTCCGCGTTATCGATTCCTCTTATACAGAGGTTTTGATATCGCGGACATTTTGTTTTTGTATAGAGCCTCTCTTGCGATGAATAACGATGATCCTAATTTAAGAGGATAGATCCTTCAGGTAATACAGTGTTCTTATCGACTGCAATAATACCTATCCCTCCGGGGATATAAACGGCTATGGTATCTTCATCAATTAAATAACGGCCAGGAATATAAATATCATGGATAAGGGTGTGAATACTGCCATTCATATACGTGTAATCTGGCGGCTCTACCGTTTCTGCCGTTTCTGTTGCTGCGCTTATTACGCTAGGAACCATTAAACTCGAACATACAACAAGCAACATCAATTTTGTTTTTAGAAAATTCATTCTAACCACTCTCCTAAGATTTATTTTAACTCTATAGTCATATGTAAACACGTTACGTCAATTAGAAACATTTAACAGTGAATTATTTAAATTTAAATGATTTAACTTTGAACATGATTGCTTTTTTGGAACTATTTGAGAGCAAGGTCGTATGTATTATGCGGAGACAATAAGTCATCCGATACCTAAAAATAAAACAAAGTGAGGTAATTCTACGATGGCAATTAATCTATCTAAAGGTCAGAAAGTAGATCTTACAAAAACAAATCCTGGACTTGCAAAAATCTTTGTAGGACTGGGTTGGGACACGAATAAATACGATGGCGGCGGCGCTTTCGATCTTGATTCTTCTGTATTTTGCACCAACGCTGGGGGAAAAGTTGATAACGAGAAAAACTTTGTTTTTTATAATAATAAGGAAAATGAAAATGGATCTGTTGTACATAATGGTGACAATCGTACAGGTGCTGGCGATGGTGATGACGAGCAAATTAAAGTTGATCTATCGAAGGTTCCTGCTAGCATCGAGAAAATTGCTTTTGCTATTACGATTCATGAAGCTGCAGAGCGTAATCAAAACTTCGGGCAAGTTTCAAATGCTTATGTTCGTATTGTTAACGAAACAGATGGCCAAGAACTACTCCGTTTTGACCTGGGTGAAGATTTCTCCATTGAAACTGCAGTTGTCGTAGGGGAGTTATATAGGAATGCAGGTGAGTGGAAGTTCTCAGCTGTAGGCAGTGGATATAGAGACGGTCTTGGTGGTTTAGCGAAAGATTATGGTTTAGCTTAGGGTGCTGACGGCTATATGAATCAAATGGTTTATAAGACATTATTGGGATTGAAAGAGTATATCGAAAAATCACCAACAATGTATGTCCATCGCGGATCGGGGCACTTACAGCCATGTTCCTTTTCCTTTTATAAACCAACATCAGATATACACATGATGAATTTTGTTAAGGAAACAGGGTACTATTTGCCGGAGAGTTACAAAGATTTTCTAATGATAAATGATGGTGCACACCTATTTAATGATACCTCCGAAAAGGCTAATGGTGCTTGGCATATTTTTGGTCTAGAGGACATTATAGATTTTATCGATAAAAAAGAAGCTCCTGAGAATATGTATGTAATTGCCAAGTATCATTCAATTCTTATCTATGTTAATTCTTCTAGAGTAAAAGAAGGAAGAGAGGATTATATGTTTGTTGGATCAACGTATGTTCCCGATGCAGAAGATATTGTTCTAAACTTCGAATTATGGTTTGAACGTCTCGTAGTATCGCAAGGCTCTTTCTTCTGGGATTGGAATATAGTAAATGCACTTAACTTCAAAAGTGAATAAATAGAACACAGCAAAAATCCGCAACCAATTTGGTTAGCGGATTTATTGTTTTCATTTATCGTTTCTGAGGCAGACACAGTTGACTTATTCTTTTCTTAAAGAGGCTTCAATCTCCAGGCAAGCCAAAACAAATGGCGCAAAACCTTTCGGATCGTCGCGTCGGACCGGTTCGCTGATGTAATAGGCATAGGATCCGTCGCGGTACGGCGTATTGCCTAATCCGGCTACGCTGCAAATGCCGTTCAGATGCAGGGATGCGTCAGCATCGCGCTCTACAAATGTTGTCAGGCTTCCTTCGTAAGCTTTACGAGCCGCTTCAATGGCCCATTTTTCAAGATATCCTTTATTTGCGCCCTTGGCCAGTGCGTAAGTAAACATCGCGGTGCTGGAAGCCTCCCGATAGTTCCCTTCCTCACTGGCACGATCCATGACTTGCCACCACAAACCACTCTCGGCGTCTTGCACCTTGACAATCGCTTTGGTCAAACGGTGGAAAATACCGATAATTTGCCCGCGCTGCGAATGATCAAGCGGTAAGAAATCAAGTACATCAACAATCGCCATCACGTACCAGCCAATTGCACGTCCCCAGAAATGCTCGGAGCAGCCTGTTACTTGATTGGCCCAACGTTCCTCTCGGCTCTCATCCCATCCGTGGTACAGTAATCCGGTCTGCGGATCGCGCACGACACGCTCCATTAACAGAATTTCATTGGCGATATCATCAAACCATTCATGTTCATTGAACACGTGTGCATATTGAGCCAAAAAAGGAGACGTCATATACACACCATCCAACCACATTTGGAATGGATATATTTTTTTGTGCCACAAACCGCCTTCTTTGGTGCGGGGATGGCCCTTCAATTGCGCTACCAATAACTCAATGGCCTTACGGTACTTGGGTTCGCCAGTTTTCTCGAACAGCAGGAACAACGTTTTCCCCTGGTTAATCATATCGACGTTATATTCATTTAAATTGTAAGTCGTAATGGAACCGTCATCTTGAATAAACAAATCCATGTTATCTTTGATGTACGTTAAGTAGCGTTCTTCACCCGTTGCATGATACATTCGTTCAAAAGCCGTTAAAATGCAACCGTTTTCGTAATTCCAGCATCGACTCTTTTGAAATGGCATGTCAGATACGAGTGGATATTGCAGCATGAAAGATTCGGACATCGACGTAGACCAAAGATTGTTCAAAATGTGTGCCCCCCTGATAAGTAGAAAACCTATTTACACATCATGATGCAACAACTTTTGTCTCTAGTCAATTCTAATTTGTTTTCCAAAATTTCAGAGAAAAATATGAATTGTTTTTGAGGAAAATGAGAATATATGAAGAGAAATTATGATATCTTGCGACAAATACATAGTTTACGAAATGGGATGTTTTTGTAGATGGCTCAGCTGTTTTTTCCCAATCGAGAAACTTATGAAGGCAGATAGGAGTGCTAACACGACAATAAAACTGGCCATCCAAGGATTATAGAGAACGGTGGAATTGGCACTTATCATCGCTCCGCCTGCCCCAGCACCTGTCGCTAATCCTAAATGAATGATCGATGTATTTAGACTTAGCACGAGACTGGAAGATTGGGGCGCTTGTTGAATGAAATACGTTTGAGTCGCTGGCCCTGCCATGAACAGAGAGATCATCATGAGAGAAATTAATAGTAAACCGATGAGTGTTGACCCGGATAACAGAGGCAAGAGGGCCAGAATGACAACGAGCACGATGGTGCTGAAAGCTATGATGCGCGCTGCTCCCCATCGATCGATTCCGTAACCTCCCAAGCGAGTGCCGACTGCACCAAATAGACCAAAAACAAGCATGGCGATGCTGATGTTGGATGCTTTAATTTCAAGAATGTCTTGCATAAAAGGGGTTAAGTAAGTAAATAACACCGAATTTCCTGATTCCCTAAAGAAGGTTAGAAACAAACCGCTTACGATTACGGCACTTCCCAGCACTTTGAATTGTTGTCGGAATGACATCGGTGCGTCCCCATCAATCTCTGGTAGCAAGCGGTAAATGACGAAAGTAATCAACACGCTTATCAGTCCTAAAATCAAGAAAATTGCTTGCCAGTTCAACCAGTTCGTAATGGCTATGCCGATGGGGACACCTAGAATCATCGCGCTGCTGAAGCCGAGAACAATCGTGCTAATGGCATTGCCTATCCTCTCGGGGGGAACAATTTTGGCAGCTGCACTAAAGGCTGCGACAATATAAACGCCAGAACTTACACCAAGAACAATCCGTGACACCATCAAGGTGGAGATCGTCGAACTAAAGAAGGAGAGCAAGCACCCTAGGATAAAAACAGCCAATGCCCCTAACAGCACTTTCCTACGTCCCATGCGGGATGTTAGTGATACCAGGATAGGCGTTCCAATGGCAAAGGCTAGCGAGTAGGCCGTTATCAATTGCCCGGCTAAGGCGATGGAAATGTTTAAGTCTTTTGCAAGAACACGCAGGATTCCAGCGACAACTAACTCAGAAGTAGCCGTTAAGAATACCCCTAGAGCGAGTACGTAAATCGTCCATTTATTCATTGCTTTCATTCCCTTCCAATGAGTTATTGTCATTATAGAAGGGTTGGGATAATATTGTAAGAAGGCAAAGTATTAGGATATAATCCATCTATTTTGACTAACTTACTTTTTGTTAGGGGGAAGCCAGATGACTGAGCAAGGTAATTCCGAATCCAGTTTGGTTACGGGGAGTTCTGACATCTGCGAAGTATTGCAAATTCTTGGAGCCAAGTGGGCGTTTCTTGTATTGAACGAATTGCTTCGCGGGCCACAACGATTTAATCAGCTGCAAAGGAATGTAGCTATTATTAAAACGCAGTCCCTTACGGATACTCTCCGTCATTTGGAACATAATGGTCTTGTCCTGCGCCAAGTCTTTCCGACAGTACCTGTAACTGTGGAGTATTCCTTAACAGAAAAGGGATTCGATTTCCAAACTGCGCTGAACGAGATGAATAAATGGGTTGAAAAGTGGGGGAAGCCACAGCAAGTAAACAGGAATCCTAGCATTTCTTCTTAAAAGCGTTTCCTTGTTCTACTCGCGTGCAACTGAATATAAATGGTTTTTATGGCGTTCACTCTTTGGGGTGAACGCCTATTTGATGTTGTTTCGTGTTCACAATGATCAAAGAAATCAACAACAGCCCATATATGCCATTAATTGACTAGGAGATCAGTCTGCCTTTATGCAGAGACTTCATATTCTTATTGGAGTTAGAAATGATAGGGAGCATCTTTAAGCTGCTAATCATGGGAGAAAGACATTGGTGGCAAGTTGGTACGTATTCAAAGGAGAAATTGTCCCGAATCCAACCCTTACAATCTTCATTATTACATGCCCATACTTTTGTGTTTTCTTGAATGAGATCCTCAACCGATTTTCTTCGAAAATACATCGTTTGTTCCTCCTTCTAATAAAAAAACTGCCCTTAACTCGTGTTAAGGGCAGTTCGTTGTGATTTACAGTTTTACAACATTTTCAGCTTGAGGACCGCGGTTGCCTTGAGCAACATTGAATTCTACGCGCTGTCCTTCGTCCAATGATTTGAAGCCATCTCCTTGAATTGCGGAGAAATGAACGAATACGTCATTTCCGCCTTCCATTTCAATAAATCCAAAACCTTTCTCTGCGTTAAACCATTTCACTGTTCCTGTTTCCATAATAAAATTACCTCCAAATTGTTATTAACATGCTTTTTTAAACAAAAAAAATCACACATTGAAAAAGGTACCATACACAAATGATCACTTTTTCAATATGTGAGTTTATGTCAAAGCCGTTTGTTCAGCAATCATAGCACACACTTCTGTGATAAGCAAATTTGTATTCGTTCTCTCTGTCCTATATGACAGATGTCATACCGTCTACATGATGTTTATGACTGCAACGAATTGAAAGCGATATCTATAATGAAGATAGGAAACTACCACTGATAATCGCTAACAAGTCCTGCGCACCATATCGAGGAGGAACTATACGATGACACAATCGACGCTAACTAACTTGAAGAAACAGGTTGCCCCTTATGAAATATCAAATACGAGGGCTAGTATTAAACAGCTAATTAACACCCT
The DNA here is from genome assembly GCF_059692055.1 of Paenibacillus sp. J31R109. Classification (NCBI taxonomy): domain Bacteria; kingdom Bacillati; phylum Bacillota; class Bacilli; order Caryophanales; family Paenibacillaceae; genus Paenibacillus; species Paenibacillus sp. J31R109. The sequence continues at coordinate 97,322 of NZ_JCAUAR010000005.1, forward strand.
AGGACCTCTAGTCCTACTCTGGTTAGCTGCGTATCTCAGCCTATCTATATCCTTTTGGATCACATTACCTATTACGATTATCGCTTCCGGTTTCGTGATACGAACTTTTATCATTTTCCATGACTGTTGTCATCAATCGTTCTTCAAAAGCCGTAGAGCTAACGAAATCATCGGTACGATTACCGGTATCCTAACACTCTTTCCCTATCAGCAATGGAAGAATAGTCATTCCATCCATCATGCAACGAGCAGTAACCTAGAGAAACGTGGCGTTGGTGATATGTGGGTACTGACCGTTGACGAATATGCGGCTTCCTCCATATGGGTTCGAATTGCTTATCGCTTATATCGAAATCCATTTATTATGTTCGGACTGGGTCCTATCTTTTTGTTCCTAGTTACGAATCGCTTTAATACGAAAGGTGCAAGACGTAAGGAGAGAATCAGTACTTATTTGACCAATATCTCAATTCTTGCTTTATATGGTGGACTGATCTGGCTTATTGGATGGCAGTCATTTGTTCTGGTACAAGTTCCAATCATGTTCGTAGCGGGCTTGTTGGGAATCTGGTTATTTTATGTGCAACATCAGTTTGAAGACTCTTACTTCGAGAATGAGGATGAATGGAGTTATGTGAAAGCCGCGGTAGATGGAAGCTCCTATTATAAACTTCCGAAGCTTTTGCAATGGATTACTGGCAACATTGGGTTTCATCATGTTCATCATTTAAGTCCGAAAGTGCCTAATTATAATTTGGAAAAAGCGCATAATGCAACGCCTCCGCTTCAAAAAGCTACGACCATTACAATCGGCACGAGTTTGAAGTCACTGCGTTTCCGTCTGTGGGATGAGCAAAACAAAACGTTTGTGGGTTATACAAATAGGAAACAGGTACACCTTAAACAAGCCGAGCAAGATCCATTGACTAACAAAATACAAGTAAAAGTTCATAACTCCAGTTTACAAGGGCAATAAATACATCGGTTCATGTTTGTGCTAAAATGTAGGTAAATCTATGTTGAAGAAAAAGAGGCAAACGGACTATGCAAAAGTGGTATCAAATCTTTCACAAAAACACCGGTCTTAGTCCGTATGTGTGGGTTGTCTTTTATATCCTCCCTTTTTATTTCATATTTCGTTCTTCGACGACTTATCACATTGTATTAGGGACAATCATGATCATGGTTTTCTTTAGTTGCTATGTGCTGTCCTTCGTATCTAAAGGATGGATTGTGTACTTTTGGACTAGCGTACAAATTATAATTTCGATTATCATGGCAGTCGTATTCAGCTATGTGTACTTCTCTCTGTTTTTGGCATTTTTTATTGGTACGATGAAAAGTAAGGCCGGATTCATTACGTTGTACTGCATTCATCTAGTAACGACGATTGTCACGATTAACTATGGATTGGTATCACAAAATCCTGTGTATTTTGACCAATTGCCTTTTATCATCATTAGTGTGATTGCCGTTATTCTCATTCCAGTCACCACGTTCAACCGTAATCGGAGTGAGCAGCTCCAGGGACAACTAGAGGATGCCAATAAACGGATTTCCGAGTTGGTAAAGCTAGAAGAGCGTCAAAGAATCGCGCGTGACTTACACGATACACTGGGTCAGAAACTCTCATTAATTGGTTTGAAGAGTGATTTGGCTGGGAAGTTAATTACCAAAAATCCGGCGCAAGCACAAATCGAAATCAATGATGTTCGTCAGACAGCTAGAATCGCGTTAAAAGAAGTACGGGAAATCGTAACGCAAATGCGCGGCACGCGACTAGTGGAAGAGATTTTTCGAATCAAACAGATTTTGAAAGCTGCAGAGATCGACCTCGTTCTGGAGGGAGACCCGACGTTAACCAACACGTCTCTGATCAATGAGAATGTGCTCAGCATGTGTTTGAAGGAATCCGTTACGAATATTATCAAACATAGCTCTGCAACGACGTGTTCAATCTCCATTGAGCCATCGCCAAGTGATCTCATTATCAAGGTTGGGGATAATGGGATTGGCATGACGAAAGAATGCCTTGTGTTACTTGGCAATGGATTACGGGGTATGAAAGAGCGACTTGAGTTTGTCAACGGTTGTATGGAAATCGTCTCCGACAATGGCACGATCATTGTTATCAAAGTACCGAATGCCATCATACCACCAGAAAGGGAGGTGCAGCTATGATTCGAATTGTGATTGCCGAAGATCAACGGATGCTGCTCGGTGCACTTGCATCTTTACTGGATTTGGAAGAGGATATGCAGGTTGTTGGTAAAGCAAGCAATGGCGAGGATGCTGTGAAATTGGTTAAATTGCATAAGCCAGATATTTGTGTCATGGATATCGAGATGCCTATAATGAACGGTTTAGATGCGGCGGAGGAACTGAAGGGACTGGGTTGCAAAGTCATTATATTGACCACGTTTGCTCGTTACGGGTATTTTGAAAGGGCCGTGAAGGCTGGGGCCAACGGATATTTGCTGAAAGACAGCCCTAGCGAGGAACTGGCAACTTCGATTCGGAGTGTGATGGCTGGCAGACGAATCTACGCCTCAGAACTGGTAGATGAGACGTACAAAGAAGAAAATCCTTTGACCGAGAGGGAAAAGGAAGTGCTGAACCTGATCGCCGATGGCAAAACTACAAAGGAAATCGCGGATCACATGTTCATAACAAGAGGTACTGTTCGCAACTACATCTCCGTTATTCTCGATAAGCTCAATGTCAGTAACCGAATTGAGGCTATTATGCGTTTTAAAGAGAAGGGATGGTTCAAATGACAGGCTTCCAGGTAAAAAGGATCCCCATAGACTGGACACTTTTCAGAGGTGTTCCGTCTAGGGGATCTTTTTGAATTATCGCTTCACTTGAGAAGCGATTTCATGCAATAAGTTTTCGCTGCTTTTTTCCAACCTCATCGGGTATAGCTCTGTTTTTTCAGGCAGTAATTTACTCAGTTCTGGAAATACGGCGGCAGAGGCATAAATTTTGTCCGTGCGCTGAAATGTCTCTGCCAGACGTTCGGTTTCACTCATCCCTACACTCTCACAATGAAGCTGAGTAATCCCCGCTTCCTGAATCCGGTTGGCCATCCATTCTCCCCCTACTTTTCCCAAACAAACAAAGGTAACATGGGTTCCTTGCTGCAGTTTAGCGATCTCAAGCAGAAGAGATGTTTCGATTGTTGCTCCGATCACGATAACCTTAGGGTCAAAGCGGGCAAAAAGTTCTTTAACTTCCTCAGCGTGATTCAAAGTTGTAACGATAACATCAAAACGCATGGCCGCTTCTCGTACAGAATCATCATCTAAGGAGTTATCCTCGAGAAAGATAGTCTCGACTTCACAGTCAGTAGCTTGTTCGATCTGCTGGCGATAAAAAGGATAATCATGACCTCTGCATTCGACTAGTAGAATTCGCGGCTTATCCGTTTGGTAGGGAGGGTGCAGTAAGGAGTAGGCAAGACCAGCCGTGAAAAAGGATTGTAAATCGAATCCCAATGAAGCGGCTTCGCTAATTGTCTCATTCAAAAGCTGCTGCATAGGTTTCCGCTCTTCCAAGAGTTGTTTAATCTCGCATCCACTGCTGACTTGTGTACCGCGTCCCTTCTGTATCGTAACGAGCCCCTCATCACGCAGTTGGTTATATACCCAGTTGACTGTATTTCGATTAAGTCCGAGCTCATCCGCTAATTGACTTGCTGTAGGCAGCATATCACCGCTTTTCATTTGTCCAATTCCGATTAGCCATTTGATCTGTTCTTTGATTTGTGTATTTACGTTAAAGGTCAGTTGGGGATTAACTTGAAGGATATACGTTTTCTCTTCTTCCACTACAAATAACCTCTTTTCATAGTTAGCTAGTTATATTATAAAGGTATTTCACTCGAAATCCAAGGAAACGTTATAATTCATGAAAAAATATAACGGTTGACACATTGATAAATGTGTCATATAACTAGTTAACTAGTAATTTAATTTATGGGGTGGGGTGAAAAAATGAATAACAATGAAAACCTAGGCTTTTGGCAGAAGATGAGAAGCAAAGATAGAAGTCCACTAAAAATCGTTCCAAGGCATGCGTTAATCGGCTCGTTAGGCGGATTTACGGTTATTGCACTTTTAGCTTTACTTTCGGAACTAACCTCGAGTGTATGGATGATGGCTCCCTTTGGTGCAACCTGTGTTTTGGCTTTCGGACTTTGGGATGCCCCATTGTCCCAGCCGCGCAATATTATCGGAGGACATGTGATTTCAACTTCAGTAGGGTTACTTTGTTTGCATCTCTTTGGTCATGGCACTTGGGTTATGGCAGTTGCTGTGGGTCTGGCGATTGGTTTGATGATGTTGAGCAAAACAACACATCCACCTGCAGGTGCAGATCCCTTGGTAGTTATTCTAAGCGGCAGCAGCTGGTCTTTTTTGATTACACCGGTTCTGTTAGGATCAGTTGTTATTGTCATTGTAGCGTTACTAATTAATAATCTAGACAAAAAACGCAGGTATCCATCATTTTGGTTTTAATTTGGTGAGTATAGGACGACCCTTTTCCATATAAGATGTACAATGACGATTGGAAAAAGGGGGGAGTGAGACTTGACCGTCATTGGCAAAGCGATTCCACGAGTCGAATCCAAAGATAAAGTGACAGGCGTTGCTCGATATACGAATGACACGCAGTCTCCTAGTCACTTGCATGGCTGGCTGGTGACAAGTCCCCATGCCCATGCCCGAATTCAATATATCGACTACGCTGCAGCCCTGCAAGTCACGGGTGTTCATGCTGTTGTAACGGGGGCAGATCACTCCGTGCTTGTCGGTACCGAACTGTTCGATCGACCACCGATAGCACAAGGGAAAGTCCGGTATTACGGAGAGCCCTATGCCGTCGTCGTTGCGGATAACGAACACATTGCCAAAGAAGCAGCAAGGCTGATTCGAACTGGTTTCGAGCCACTGCCTGTCATTAATTCTCCTAGTAGCGCGCTGCGGACAGGAGCACCATTAATTCATGAGAACTTATCCAGCTATCAAAAGACAAATGATGTTCATCCTGTACCAGGGACAAATATTGGAAATCACGTGAAAATTAGAAAAGGTGACATGCAAGCCGGCTGGGCATTAAGCGAAGTCACGGTTGAAGGCAGTTACGCCTTCAATACGTCAGATCACTGCGCGATGGAACCGCGATGCGCCATTGTAGAAGCGAAGCCAGACGGTACGGTAGAAATTGAAACGTCAACGCAAGACCCTTTCACGATGAAACGATTGTTTCAGCTCTTTTTTGGGATAGACCAATCGAAAGTCATTGTTCGCGTACCGCTGGTCGGGGGTGCTTTCGGGGGGAAAGGATCCGTCCAACTCGAATATATCGGTTATTTGGCATCACTTGCCTGCGGCGGCCGCCCGGTCAAGCTGAACAATACCCGCGAGAGCGATATGATCGGATCGCCGAGCCATATCGGATTGGAGGCGCAAGTAAAGCTCGGCGCTACGCGTGACGGGCGGCTAACTGCAGCAGAGATCACACTTTTGTTTGACAATGGTGGCTATACGGATGTAGGCGCTATCGTTACGGAATCTGCAGCCGTGGATTGTACAGGGCCATACCGAATCGACAATGTTCATTGTGACGCACTGAGCGTGTATACGAACCATCCCTATGCAACCGCGTTTCGAGGGTTCGGGCACTCCGAAGTGCTCTATTGTACAGAGCGAGCGATGGATATGCTGGCGAAAAAGCTGCAAATGGATCCCCTAGAACTAAGGGATCGCAATGCCATTCAACCGGGGGACACCACTCCGACGCAAACGTTACTGAGCCGTAGCAGTGTTGGCGATCTAAGGCAATGCATTCGCAAGTTGAAAGAGCTCATGCAGTGGGAAGATGCGCATCGCGTGCAGCAAGATCCCTATAAAGTTATAGCCACAGGGGTCTCATGCATTTGGAAAGTGTCCGGTTCAATGATCGACCTAGGATCAGGCGCTACCATCACGTTCAATCACGACGGGTCGCTTAACCTGAGTGTTGGCGCTGTCGAAATCGGTCAAGGGAACCGAACGGCCATGGCTCAGCTTGCAGCGGAGAGAATGAATATGCCGGTCCATCAGGTTCATGTCAAAATGGATATTGATACCCAAATCACGCCTGAACATTGGAAGACGGTTGCAAGCAGCAGCACGATGATGGTTGGCCGAGCTGTTCTCGATGCAGCGGATGATGCAATCGCACAGCTGAAGCACAACGCTTCGATCGTTCTAAAGAGGCCTACGGAAGAGCTTGTGGTTGGCGGTGGAAACGTATATGTGAAAAATGAGCCGAGTGTTTATCTAGAGATACGAACGCTCGTTAGTGGATATATGTACCCGGATGGTAGTGCTTCTGGAAATCTGGTGATCGGTCGCGGAAGGTATCGCGTGCATCGTCAGAAGGCGCTGGATCCGCAGACGGGGAAGGGAATTCCTGGTCAACAATGGACGGTAAGCGCACAAGCGGTTGTCGTTGAGTTCGATTCGAGGGAGTGTACATACCGGATCTTGAAAGCAGCTTCAGTCATTGACGCGGGTAAAGTGATCAACGCTGGGACGGCCCATGGGCAAGTCGTAGGTGGCATGAATATGGGTTTGAGCTTCGCAACACGTGAGGCGTTCCTGTTCAACCATGCAGGTGTCGTACTGAATCCTCAGTTGCGAAGTTATAAAATAACCCGATTTGGCGATCAGCCGGAATATTTGGTTGATTTCGTCGAGACGCCTTTTGTCGATGGCCCTTACGGTGCTCGAGGCGTAGCGGAGAATGGAACGATCGGTATGCCAGGCGCTCTGGCAAATGCACTCTCGATCGCAGCGGGGGTTGAGCTGAATCAGCTGCCGCTTACACCAGAGTATATATGGCGTGTAAGGGGGGCTGCCCGTGATCTCTTTTGATTTCGAGTATGAATTGCCATCTACGGTGGAAGAAGCAATTCAAGCGTTTCAGCGTGCCGACTTATTGGGACTGGATCCGATTTATTACTCCGGAGGCACAGAGATTATAACGAGGGCACGTCTAAATCAGCTTCGAACAGGGGCAGTAATCGATGTAAAGGGCATTCCTGAATCCAATGTGCTGCTGCATAAAGAGGGGCAATGGATCGTCGGGGCGGCGCGGACACTTACGGAGCTCGCCGATGACAATTCTTTTCCACTGCTCACCGAGACAGTTCATCATTTGGCAGATCAGACAAACCGTAACAAAATAACGATTGGAGGCCATTTGTGCGGAACGTTATTTTATCGGGAGGCTCTGCTGCCCTTCTTACTTACAGACAGTGAAGTTGTTCTTGCAAGTCCCAATGGTGCTCGGCAGGCATCGATTCACTCCGTCTTCAACGGAGGACTCCGGTTAGAGCGAGGGGAAATGCTAATCCAGATCATCACCGATCGAAAGTATCTGGATCAACCGACGTTCACTGTGAAGCGTACCAAAATAGCTTACATCGATTACCCAATCGTTCGCATTTGCGCGATGAACACGGGAGGCTGGATGCGGTTCGCCTTCAGTGGCGTCAGCGCAGTGCCCTTTCGTTCACAACAGATCGATGAGCTGCTGAACGATGCGTCACTTTCTCCTGAAATGCGAATCGATCAGATCATTCGAAACTGGCCGTTCCCCGTTCTAAACGATATACTCGCTTCAGCCGATTATCGCAGATTCGTGCTTCGCAATTCCTTGTCAGATTCATTAGCTGCACTGGAACGGAGAGGAGGTTGACGATGCAAGCTCGAGGCAGTGGAAAGAGAGAAGTCGTGCTCACAGTTAATGGAAAAAGACACCAGTTGACCATTCGTTCAGCGGATACGCTGCTGCGCGTGTTGCGGGAAAGTCTTGGGCTTACCGGCGCTAAAGCTGGATGCGAGAATGGGGATTGCGGCGCGTGCACTGTACTGGTCAATGGGACGCCAATCAAGTCCTGCTTTATGCTTGCCGTTGAAGCTCCTGGCAGCAAAGTGACAACAATCGAAGGCTTAGGCGGAGAAACGGCCGTGCAGCAAGCGTTTATAGAAACGTTTGCTTTTCAATGCGGATTTTGTACATCGGGGTTTATTATGGTTTGTCATGCCCTGCTGCAATCTAAGCCAGATGCGGATGAGGATGAGATTCGGGGCTGGCTGCAGTCCAATCTGTGCCGCTGTACCAGTTACGAAGAGATTCAGAGAGCTGTTCAAGTTGCGAAGGCGGGACTGGAGCAACGCGGGGAACAGCGTGTTTAATCTATTTAATGTGATGAAGGAAGCCAACCGATGATTTGCAATAACGTTAATACAACCTCGATGACGATAAGAATCACAACAATCCATTCAACAAAAAGTCCTCGTATTGAATGACTAATCGTCGAAAAGCCTTCTAAGATATGATAGAGAATATCAGTTTTACTTTTTAATATGGTATAACGATCATTTAACTCAAAAAATACGATCATCTCCTCGTAAAATTGGCTTGCTGAGCTATGTGTCCATGTCAACTCAGGTTTATCCAAAATCATGATATAGGCTAATGTGTTATACTCGTGGCGAACAATCTTGGCAGTCGTTTTTGCCAATTCTTTGTTGCCAACGCGAAGCTTTCCTTTTTCCAGCCGGTCTATGATGACTTCGAGGTTATCTTGAATCTTTCCGAGCTGCTCCTCACTCCTCTCAAGTGCCACTGATTTGGCGAGAACCGTAGCAATGATTTCAGGAAAAAAGAACTCATACTCCGCAACGACCACATATTCATCCGTTAATGTCATACTATCGGTTTCTTCGATATGCAGACTATAATCATCTGTGAATTTATCTGCTCTTTCGAGTGCGATATCGGGCTCAAATGATTGAATAAACTTCAATAAAGCCTTGATTTCATCCTGATGTGTCAAATTAACGAAGACAACGCTGCCAAAGGAAAAGACCAGCACTTGCTGTAGTTCATCTATTTCCTTGTGATAGATTTTTTGAAGAACTTTATTGCTGAGAATTAAAGGTTGTTCCCATGTGTATTTTTTTGGAATACCGCAATGAATAGCAATTTTGTTCAGATCGATTTCATTGGTAATAGCCAACGCCTTAAACGTAATGTCTTTCATTGTTCACCACTCATTTATCTAATAGTTATACTCGATATTATTAGCAGTTAATGGAAAGAATACTCATGTAACCTTACATAATATTGTCCAATCAAAGTCCATACGCCAGTATGGGCTTTTTCGTCTATCTTTCTATCTTTCTATTATTAATATTTTGTAAATATAGGATAGGAATAGACTGATAGATTAATAGATTAGCCGTTCCTTAATAATTTCTTAATCATACTTTAGATTATCAGGGTAAGACAGGCAGAAAAGGTTCTGTTTATCGTGTGAATTTATTCGTTTAGGGGGGAATACGGGAGTTCTTTTTTTATTTAGTTCTAAAAAATGACAATAAAGGTTTAAAGTGGAAGACCAATTAATTAAACGATTAATCTATTAAACAGAGGAAAGGATGATAGACATGTTTTCAATGATGAATGAGTTGAGAAAGCTTATGGAGGCAAGTGTGACCAGAAAGATTAAATCGATCAAAGTGGATCGAGTGGATCCAACTGAAGAATTAACTGTAGATAACCCAACAGACCTGACACTGATCGGTATTGGCAAAAAAAGTGCAACCTTTCACTTGGATGAAACACGTATCGTTAAGATTTATGCCAAGGAAGGCAGAGCAGAGGAGGAATACAATCTGCTTCATAAAGGAGCTGTCTACGGTATTACGCCAAAGGTTTACTTATTTGGCCCGACCTTCTTGGTGTTGGAATCCATGAAGACTCCGACCCTGCTTAGCTACATGGAGATGAACGGACTTTCACAGGAATTTACAAGCAGTCTGTTGCGGTTGCTAAGCGTCTCTAAAGATTTGGGATGGGGATCTGGTCATGCACCTGAAGACATTTATGTTATGCCGGATGGGACCCTGAAGGTTGTCAATATCAGTGATAAAGCTGTCTCTGCGGATTATCCCCCTAAGAAGCTGTTGAAAGGGTTGGGGACGTGGACTGGTGTGTTTCTCCAACACGTGGAGGTACTGAATCCCGAGTTGCACCAACAATGGATCAATCATCCTGAGTCGCAAAAATATGTTACAAAGACATCGCTTTAGGAGGGATTCTCGATGAAAATTGCTATGATCGCTTGGGAGTTCCCTCCGCAATTTTCAGGAGGACTGGGTGTACACTGCCAATCGCTGGTTGAGGAGCTGGTCAAACAAGCGGTATGTATTGATTTTTATCTCCCGACTGACAGGGATACAGTATTTCATATCCCGGAGGGGATGGTTATGCACCGGTTGGATATTGGTCAGCAATCATCCGCGTATTCGGAAGGAGATAATAGGGTTTGGGCGAGTATTCACTCGTTCCGAGACCGGCTTGAGGAGGTTTTTCAACCGCAGGGAGTGGATGTCATTCATGCACATGATTGGATGGGCGTTTTTGCAGCGATGCGTCTCCAAGAACTGTACGGAATTCCCCTAATTTGGACCGTTCACTCTACAGAGTATGACCGGGCTGCAGGCTTGCCCCCTCACCCCGGAATTTTAGCTATTGAGCATGAGGCGTTTCAAGTAGCAACACATACCATCACGGTTTCTGCCCGTACGAAAGAAAGTTTGGTACAGAAATACGGTGCTGACCCGAGCACAGTCTCCGTGATTTATAACGGTATTCATGCCTCCTCCTTTCAAAGCTTGGCAGCAGATCGGGAATACGGAACATCAGAAGGGTATGTGTTATTTTTAGGAAGAGTGACTGGACAAAAGGGACCTAGTGATTTTCTGAAGGCGGCACGTATGATTCTCGCTGAAAGAGAGACACGCTTTATGATCGCAGGGGATGGCAACTTGCTCGGGCCACTGCGTCGGCAAGCGCACCGCTGGAAAATCGATGAACATATAACCTTCACAGGCACTGTTAAAGGGGAACAGCTACAGAAATGCTATAAGGATGCCCAGGTTTATGTGCTTCCGTCTATATCGGAGCCGTTCGGAATTACTGTGCTAGAGGCGATGGCCTCGGGGGTTCCGACAATCATCACAACGACGACAGGAGCTAGTGAAATCGTCCAAAACGTATGCCGCGTGGAACCGGGTAACCCGAAACAATTGGCTAAAGCCATACTCACCTTGTTAGATGATCCCGCTATGCAGCAGTCTTTAGCTCAAAGTGGAGTTCAAGAAATACAGCGCTTTTCATGGAAATCGATAGCCGACCAAACCATTCTGCTCTATTCGCAGTGGTGTGCACAAGCTGATAGAAAGGAGCCTTACCAATGAAAGAGGATTATCCCATTCTCCCTATGGAGGAAATGATCGCCGCTTATGAAGCGGATTTTATCGATGAACCGAGGCATGTCCTATCGTTCACTTTAGTAGCGTGCATGCCCAAAATGAAAAAATGGATTCTGGAATATGCAGTAACGTACAGCAAACAGAATGGTGAGGAAGTCCAGGAAGCGGTCATAGGGAAAATATTTTCGGACCCGGAAAAAGGGATGGCGGGCTACTATTTAATGCGGCATCTTTGGGCAAACGGAATGAATGATGAAGTTGACTATACGATTGTACGCCCTATTGCCTATCTTCAATCCTATAATTTGCTGCTGATGTCCAAAGCGCCTGGGAAAATCATAAGGGATTGGATGTACGAAACGGACCAAGCTGTTGAGGCAGCCTACCAAGTGGCTATCTGGTTAAAACAACTGCACCAAGTCCCGCTTATGCCAATCAAGCAGCTCAGAAGGACGAGGGCGGATGTAGATTTTACCCGGTTAATCACAGAGTTGACGAAAGTCGTTCCTGAAAAGGAGGCAGCTTTCCAATCGCTTGTTAATCAGTTGATGCTCCATCCAGTAACGGCTAGGAGAGATAACTTATCCATGTTGCACGGGGATTTTCATATCAAAAATGTTTTTTGGGACGAGCATAAGGTGACAGCCATTGATTTTGACCACCACTTTATTGGAGATCCGGCTTGGGATGTCGCTTATCATGCCTGCCAAATTCAGTTGAGCGCATTTTATAAGAAGGGTGATTTCCATTTCTTTCAGCCGGCCGTGAAAATGTTGATGGATACTTACCTTACCGGGATTCCGGAATTGGAACATGAATCTTTCCTGATACGCTTATGTCAATGCCGTTCCCGCTCTTTGTTTGAAAGTCTCCATTATGAACTATGCGTATGTAAGACCGGAGCCTTGGATATCGTTGATCCATTTCTTCAAGAATGTGAGCTATCTTTGCAGGGAAGTGCTTTCTGATGAGGCCGGCCCGAATTCCGATTGCGATTGTCCATCATGCGAACCAGTATTTGATAACCAATGGCTATGTGAATCGTCCTGGCATCGGGGAAACGATCGGACCAACGGATGGGTCGTCGGGACTGCGTGCTATATTAGAACTTCACAGCAAATATGACATTCCGTTTCACCTTCATATCAGCGGTACATTAATTGAAACTTGTGCTTGGTTTGATCCACTTTTTCTAGAGGAAATCTCCGATTTATGGAGGGCTGGATTGGTGGAACTGATCGGTTCAACCTACGCGCAAAATATCATGACGCTGTTCAGTCAAGACTTTAACCGATTTCAATTGGAAGAAGAATTGCGGTTATATCAAGCATGGCTAGGTGTAAGTACTTCAGATGTAAAGGGATTCTGGATACCTGAGAGGGTATGGGACACGGAACGCCTTGCTGAAACAGTAAGGAATGCAAGCCTTTGTAACGGTGGGTACCGGTATGTTTTGGCGGATGACCGTTTGTTTCTGCAAGGGGATGAGCGCACCAGCTTCGACGAACAACGCCGTTTCGATCCAAGCTTGTACAAGCCATATGTGGTGAAAGACACTAGCGGTTTAATTGCTCTGCCTATTTCTACAGAGATGAGACTGAATATGCCTTTTCACAGTAGGTTAAATGAAGAAAAGCTAGATCAATTAATGAATGAATTGCAGCAGGAGGTTGACCGTGGGGAGGATGTTATCGCCATCTACGGTGATGATATGGAAAAGGCAGCGGGAATTCCTCCTATGTGGGATCCCCAATCTATTCAGCATTACGAGTTGTTTTTGAAGTGGCTGACAAATAGGGGGGATGTCGTATCGGTTTTACTTGGAGACTGGCTCAACAAGCGTACGGATTGGCCATCTCGCTCCGTTGGCCCGGGCACGTATATGGAGCTGGCAGGGATATTCGGTGCTGGAGAGGATTATTCCGGTTGGGCAGGTTCGTCCGCTTGGGCTCCCTATCAGAAAATGTTTGAAAAAGCGTGGGAGAGTGTGTTCACGGTTTCCAAAGGGCAGGCTGCACCATGCTTGCTCATCGATCTGGCTATTAAACATTTGCTTGCCTCCGCTTATGAAACGGGCTGGCACGATCCGGGCGTATCATGGGAGGATGCCTCTCCAGCGCCATGGGCCCGCGCACTTGCAAGTCACGCTCGCGCTGCTTATGTATTACTAAAGGCGGCAGAATGGCAGCAGGATACAGACAGCGAGGGACTTTTAAAGCTGGAGGTACAGGATATTGACGAGGACGGACACGAAGAAGTCATATTGCGCAACCAAGATTTAGCTGTGGTCATTAGTCCTACGTACGGTGGGCGGATTCTCTATGCTTTTTCGTTCAAAGAGCAGGCGGGACGCATGTTTATAGGCAATCCAACGGACGATTGGAACTTGCTTGAAGAGCTGAACGGTTTTATGGATACGCCTATGAATCATCCAGGAGCACTTGCGGATTATGGGTACGAGCATGATGTGTATGAAATCGAAAGTGCTACTTCTCCAGAAGACTCCTCGGCCGAGTTGGTACTTGTGAATAGAGGGGTCAACAGCCCTGCGTATGGTTTAAAGAAACGGTTCCTGTTAAACAAGAATGAAAGCCGAATCCGTATTCGATATGAGCAGATTCCTCCTGCCATATTGCCACTTTCGCTCGATATTGGAATGTCTACCGACTACCTTCGACTTATACGGGAGGGGCGTGCTTCCTTAGATTCCTATACAGAAGGAGGGAGACGGGGGATTCGAGCCGGAAACCTGTATGCTTGGGTCTATCCAACAACTTCGGGTGTCAAATGGCATATTCCCCGGTCCCCAGTTTTCGGCCACGGTATCTGTATCGGATTAACGCTGACACATTCCGAAGGATCTTTTGACATGGGAGTTGATTGCGGGTATGGATCTTAATTTAGTTCCTGTTCAACATATAAGCTGTATGCCGGAAGGATACTCGAAGCCCCAATTGATTCAGTTTAGCGATGGCATGAGCTATGTAGTTAAATTCAAAAATAACCCAACCGGAACAAGGGTGTTGGTTAATGAATATGTGGCGGCAAGCTTAGGGCAGCTTCTTTCTCTGCCAGTAATCCCGTTTCAAGTTGTCTCTGTTTCCAATGACTTTATTAAAGCCATACCTGAAATGGTTAAAAGTAAATTTAAATCCGGCAGTCAGTTCGCTAGCCAGTATATCGAGGGCAGCACGTATCTTACCCCAGATTTTTTTAAAAAAGGCAGCTTTCGGATCTACAATCAGGACATACTTGCCGGTGTGATTTTATTTGACCTCTGGCTCAGTAATACGGATCGGAAAGAAAAAAATACACTTTTAAAGCCGATTGGTGCCAATGAATACTACTTTTACATGATGGACCATGGACGATGCTTTGCCGATTCGAATTGGACGATAAAAACGCTCAAAAACACGAAGATGAATTTGAATCTAAAGGTTCACCAATGGTGTTACTCTCTTTTGAAAGATAAGGGAGAGTTAAATGATTATTTGGTGCGGATCCTTTCTTTGTCTAATGAAGCGATCAAGCAAGTTGTGTACTCGATTCCTCAGGATTGGGATGTGTCAGGTGCGGAAAGAGAAGCTTTACTATCGCATCTAATCAACGCAAGAAATAAATTGCCAGATCTCTTAGTGAAATTCAAAAAATTATGCGGTTCTTCTTAATTGAAAAATACTCGTTCTATGCCACTTACGTCGCGTAAAACGAGTATTTTTAGTTGGTATGATTAGTCCAAAAGTAAGGAGGTAAGGAAGATTGCGTTAGTCGTTGTCGTTCGAAGCTTCGCTTTTTTCTTTAATCATAGTCATGACTTGTTCAAAATCTGGTTGACTCACCCAAAGATCGT
The DNA here is from genome assembly GCF_059692055.1 of Paenibacillus sp. J31R109. NCBI lineage: Bacteria > Bacillati > Bacillota > Bacilli > Caryophanales > Paenibacillaceae > Paenibacillus > Paenibacillus sp. J31R109. Next base: position 112,508 of record NZ_JCAUAR010000005.1, read on the forward strand.
ACCATTTGGGACTGATATCACGCACATAGTCGATAAATTCCGGCGCGTATTGTCCCATATCCGAAATCAGCTTTTGCGCGAAATAAACCGGAGTCGGTTTAATCACGTGAACGACATCGATGATTTTCATCGTCTCATCCGGCATCATAAAAATATGCCGCGCCGAGTGGTCAAATCGATTGTATCCGACTTCCCCAAACGTCTCCAACAATTTAATAATTTTTGCGGCTAATGAGCGAGTCATCGTATTTTGCTGCAAATAATCATACAAGCTTGGAACAGTTAAATAGTCCATGACAATAAAATTACTGCCCCAAAAATACACTTTTGGACAAATGCCAGCTTGTCCACCCAGCGTTAAACTATGCAGTTCTTGCTGACAGCTTTCTTCACGGTAATACACTTTCACACAACGATGCTCATCAATTTGAAAAACAGCGCCTTGCTTGCCTTTACCAATTAAACGGTAGCCTGACGGATTATCGATGTTAACAACCGTCTCGCTTTTTCGTACTCGAATTTGATTCAATTTGTGCAGCATGTCTTCTTCCATCTATGATCCCTCCTCTCTACTTATGATATGAATGCATCGAAGTACTAGGAAAGGCTTTTAACTACTAGATTACGCCTTTTTTAGTTATTGGTGGTGTGAAAAAAAGGTACAATCACTTCTTAGTGGGAAGTGATTGTACCTTTGGAATTACTGAGACAGTAATCTACATTAACCCCGGTCGTTCTGAACGGTTCTGCCTTCATAAAACATACGATCAGGGATTTCTGCTTTCTCTTTGGCTGCCAATGAGGCCGCGCTTAACTTATAGATCGCGGTTTTACTACCTAACGGAGAAACGTAGCGATCTAAATGAGTTCTCCCCAGCGGCTTATCATAATAGCCTGGTACATACTTGTCCAACATCACCTGCATAGCAGCTGTCGCTTCCTCTAAATCAGTTACGCGTTCCAAGTTGCCTTCGATGATAACACTCATAAAGGCAGTATCTGTTTTAGCGGGTACCGGGCTTGTAATCGTTCCATAATTTTCGCTTATGGTGAAACAGGCGCGAGGGTTTTGCTCGATATATGTGATTTTTCTTCCTTCCTCAGCCCCATGAAAATAAATAGCGTTGTTTAGAAATGAGAAATTAAGTGGAATGACATAGGGCACATCTTCGGAAGATAGGCCGAGAAATCCAATTTTGGCTTGTTTAAGAAAGTGTTGGATTTTATCATCATCCGTCGAGCTTCGTTTCACATTACGAAGTGGAAACATCGTTGCCATCGCCTTTCGAATTGAATGCGTTCCATGGTTATCTATCCCTTCTCGTTATATTATTCCTTTTTCTTTGGTATTATCTTCACTTTGATTTTCCAATATTAACAAGATCAACTTTTGCTTTTACAGTTATAGGTAAGTTGGGGTAAATCATATTCCAGTTCATATGGGTCCACTTTTCATAGGATGAATGATTGCGTACCACCTTTCCTATGCCGATAGGATCTGTCTGATAGTTTTGTAATTTGGTTAACAGCTTTTGTGAACTAGTTATAAGATAGTTTTCAACCTGTGTTTCGAGTTCTTTTTGATACTTCTCTTGACTTAAATCCATGGTACCCGTGTATTCTAGGACACTCCCTTTTACATCTAATAGGATTTCAACCGACATATTTCCTGAATTCATGTTCTTATCATTTTTAGAATGAACACTATTTAACAAAAGCTGAAAATGGTCCCCTATCTCTTCCATATTAATCATTAATCTGCCATGTTTGATGTTACCTAATAGTAAATTAAGGATCTGTGTTTCACTTAAGGAGAGGTGCGTAATATAGTGATCTTTTTTAAAAATACCCAATCCTTTTAATTCAAAGTTGTCGCCTTCAGATGAAAAGACAGGCAGTACCGGATCAATGCCATCGTCATAATAATCTCTTAAAAAACGATATTGATTTGTAGTTAAAGCTTTATTTAGTTTGCCGGCTTTATCCAAGAACGTGTAAAGATATTCCGCATTATCTTCGACAGAGCGTAACTTTTTTTTAAGCAATTTTCCTGCATTTCCCTCGACAATAGCAAATTTAACGCGCGTACCGATTTCAGGATCCCTTGTAAATGATTTCACAACAGAAATAAGACCTTTTTTCAAAAGTTCCTCACCAAAAAGAATCGTACCCTGTCCACCGACTAGTTTTAAATTAGTTAAATTTTGAATTTTAAGGAAAGTATCATGAACGGATTTACCATTAGCAGTAAGCGTCATGGTATCGACCTTTCCTTCTTTCGTAACCGTGGGGAAAAGGACTGTTGTAGTAAGGGGATTGTCAGCACTTTCCGATAAATCGTAAGCACCAGCTTCTAGTATGGCTAAGTCTTCAATAATATTCTTCTCTGCACAACCTGTTAGTAACAAACAGCATAGTCCGATCCCTACAAGTCTTTTATTTTGCATGTTCTGTCTCCCTAGGCATCCTTTTTTTAAGAATTTGGATAGACAAGTTGCCCAATACGAATAGAGGCAATGCCCAAGCAATTCCGATTGAACAATTACTCAATAGGGTCAACCATTTTTTAACATCCAACATCGAATCAGGAAGCAATGCAAGTATAAATCCTATTGTTACTATGATCATGATCCAAACCGTAGGTTTTACACTCTTCATCATATTCCCCAAAAATTGCTGAGCTCCCCAATAATAGATGATAGCTGTCGAAAGTACCTTAAAGGAAAAAACACAAAAACAAAGATTTTCGGCGCGTGAAAGGAAAGAAACTTCCGTATATTCAAACAAGGTCATAACGGGGTATAGATCATTTAAGATTTGATTGAAGCTAAAAAAGCCAAAGCACATAAAGGAGACGAGTAAATTGGTGAACGTTGAGAGGAAATTGCCAATAAAGAGAGTTTTGGTCCATTTATTTTCTACGATAGGAAAAAAAAGCATGGAGACTTCAATACCTAAAAAAGCGGAATAAACTTGAAGGGTGCCCTTAAAAAAGTCGGTTCCACCTTTAAAAAAGAAAGGTGTGAAACGTGCGAATTCAAATTCTGGTGTCAGATAAAAGAGCAAAAAGATCATTGGAATCACGAAGAAAAATAAAACCACAATGGCTTTAACAATATGGTGAAATCCACCTCGTAAGAGTTGAAAACTAAGAAGGCTAAAGAAGATGACAAAAAATATGGCAGGTAATGTTGGATAAAACATTAATTTCATGATGAAGATATATTCCCTCATTATCATGCTGGCCATTCCAATCCAAACACCGATGATAAACAAATAAAAGGGGACCATGACCCATCGGGGAACTGTTACTTCAATGATTTCAAAAATGGATCTTCCTTTGCCCAGCTTATAACTTATTGCAATCAACCCAATATTCATATTTACAAGTATGAAAATGAAAATAAGACTTAACCAGCCATTCGTGCCAAAATACTGGGCAGTTAATCGCGGTAACGTATACAAGACAAGGCTATTTTGGATGCTATAGATGAATATAGACAGTTGAAGGGGATGGAGCCGTGCTTTCATATTCTCACCTTTCATTCCTTTCATTTTCACGGTTGCCCCTTTTTATGTTTTAAAAAAAGTTTTCTCGCCATACGGTCCATCCAATTTTTGAAGAAGGCAGGAGAATCAAGATTGATATAAGGTGAGGATACGTTTCTTATTCCGGTTAAGTGGATAACGACGATTCCTAACGCGAAAAAAATACCGATATTGCCCAGGGCGCCTGCCATTACAATAAATAGGAACCGAACGATTCTTACGGAGGAACTCATCATATAACTTGGTACGATGAATGAGGCTATAGCTGATACAGAAACAACAATGATTAAGATGTTACTGGTAACTCCTGCTTCAACAGCTGCTTGGCCGATGACAATACCGCCTACTACGCCAATTGTTTGACCGATTTTTGTAGGCAGTCTCGCGCCCGCCTCTCTTAAAAGCTCAATGACGATTTCTAAAAACATAGCTTCAACGAAAGGAGGAAAAGGGACTCTACTTCTAGATTGCATAAGGCTTTGTAGAAGGGATTGCGGAATCATTTCGTAATGAAACGTGCATATAGAGACATAAAAAGCGGTGAGTATTAAGGTAATAAACAAAGCAAAGTATCGTAGAATCCTAACCGCTGTACCAATAGACCAACGCTGATTATAATCATCAGATGACTCGAAAAAATCAAAGAAAGTGGAAGGTGTACAAAAAATATTTGGGCTATCATCGACAAGTCCAATTACCTTTCCGGCATAAAGTTTGGTCACCGCAATGTCTGGCCTTTCCGTGGTATAAAATTGAGGGAAAGGTGAGCTTTTATGATCATCTAACTTTTGAACCAATACATTGGAGTCCGTTATGGAATCAACTTTAATGGATTGAATTCTTTCTTGAAGTTGATTGACAACATCCATGTTTGCAAGACCCTCAATATAGATGAGTAGAACTTTCGTTCTGGATAGTTCCCCGACAGATAACGTAATCATTTTTAAGCGAGAACTTCTGACCCTTCTTCTTATCAACGATACATTTGTTTTTAATGCTTCATTAAAGGAGTCATGTGGCCCACTGATGACAGTTTCTGTTTCAGATTGTGATAGGGCACGTTCCTCGAATCCAGACACATTGATTAAATACGTATTCTCCTCAGTGAACAATGTCACATTACCGTCTAATATGCCTTGTACAACTTCCTCTTGATTCGCTACAGGTTTAAAAAGGGATTGTTGTACCGACCTTTCGAAATCAGTAAATGACAGTTCTCGTAAGGGGGAAAGGATTTCCCACTCTAATGTGTTGGCGTCTACCAATGAATTTAAATAGATAATGTGAGTATCGTTGTGATGAAATGAACGGTGAACAAGGTCGAAACTACCCTCTAATGTTGCAAGAGTTTTTTCAATATTAACTTCTTTCCTTGTTTTCTCATGGGACGGTTTTATAATGGTTTTCAACTTATTTCCCTTCCTTTAATACCAACATATCTATAATATGGATTAAAAATCCAAAGAATATGTATGTGGATACCATTTACAAAGCAGGATAAAAAAACGTGAAAAACGATAGTACAATAACAAATAAAAATTAGCTGACAGCTGCTCCCTGTTTCTGATACGATGATCTAATACCCTTTTCAGGGTTATGATTATGGGGGTGTTATCCATGCCTTTACAGGTGATCATGTAGGAGAACCGCGGTTGCTAATTTGCTTATATGGACCACCGCCATTACACGTGGATTTAAAGTTTGTTACGGTTCAGGAACTTGAACAAAGGGTTGAGAATCCGATTATCCTTTGGGAGAAAGGTGAAGAAATCAGCGCTTTGATTCAACGCACGTCACCAATCTATCCAACCCGAAGTTCCCAATGGATCGAAGATCGATTTTGGGTGTGGGTGCACTATGGAGCGACTAAACTGGGTAGAGGAGAATTGTTCGAGTTAATTGATCACCTAACCTTTATGCGAAACGCGGTACTTGGACCCATGTTGCTTATCAAGAACGGTGAACTTCCGGCAGGAGTTAGGAGACTTGAAAAACATGTCAGTGAAGGACTAGCAGACTTAAAGGAAACAATTCCAAGCCATAATAGAGAGAGTTGTTATGAGGCTTTACAAATGACCATTCGACTCTACCGACAGCTTCGTCAGGAATTAGGTAATTGCGAATATAAAAAAGAAGCGGAGCAAGTGTCAGTTGCTTACCTCGAAACTGTTTATGCCTCATTAGATAATAAGATATAATAGGGGTAGTGAACGGGAGATCGAAGTGGGAGAGGGGAGAATGGCCATGAACAAGATAAACGTTGGGAAAATCCGGGGCAAGGTTCCAGGACATCGTTTTATGTTGTTTGCTGTTCTGAGCTTAGTCGTGTTCTTGATGTTTGTCGCGAGCGGCTGCACGAAGTTACAGCAAGAAGGTGGCGGTGGCGGCACTGAGATGGATGAGCTGATCTGGTATTATCCGCAGAATAAGGCTAGTTCCGACTTGCATCTCGTGAATGCCGAAGTCAATAGACTGATCAAGGATAAAATCCATGCAAGTGTCAAGCTGCAGCCCGTCGATTTCGCGAACTACGAGCAGAAATTGAATACGCTCGTAGCGGCAAGCGATCCAATGGATATTGTCTGGACCTCGAACTGGCTGTTCTCGTGGGACGCCAATGCCAGAAAGGGCGTATTCCAGCCGCTGGACGAGCTGCTGCAGCGCTATGGACAGAAGCTTCGCTCATCGATGTCTCCGCGATTCTGGAATGACGGTAAGCTAGATGGCAAGCAGCTTGCCGTGCCGAATTACCAAATTGCCGCTATGCGCCCGAGCTTGGTCATTCAGAAGCGGTTCGTCGATAAATACAAGCTCAATCTAAGTGCGATCCGTAAAATCGACGATATCGAACCTTTCTTAAAGCAGCTGAAAGAAGGTGAGCCGGGCATTATCCCTTTCGGTACGACAAGAGGCTTCTTTATGAACCACATCTATGGCATCGACTGGCGTGTGTCCGTTTATCAGGGCGATGCGAACCACCGAGTACTTCCTGATGTTACACCGGAAATGAGACAAAACTTTGCTTTGGTCCACTCCTGGTACGACAAAGGATATATTAATCAGGACGCCGCTACACTGAAGAACGCTGCGGACGTCTACAATAAAGGCAACACGGCTGTTTGGTTCGATTTTACGGGGAAGCCGGGTTCCGAAGCGGAGTTTAAGGCCGGCGACGGCGGCTTCGACGTCGTGCTCGTTCCACTGGCGAAGCCGTCATTCAACGGAGCAGTCAGCTCGATGAACGCGATTAGCCGGACGTCGAAGCATCCAGAGAAAGCGATGCAGCTGCTCGAGCTGGTGAACACAGATAAGCAGTTGTACAATACGCTTGTTTATGGGATTGAAGGAAAGCACTATACGCGAGGTGACGGAAATTACGTCAAGCTGAACGTGGATTCTGGGTACTTCACGAACACGGATTGGGTATTCGGCAACATCCGTAACGAATATTTGCCAGAGGGAGCGCCAGCGGATAAGATCGAACAGACTGTTCGCATCAATGAAGAGGCGGAGGTATCTCCTTACTACGACTTTGTGTTCCGAACCGATGACTTGAAGGCGGAACTCGCCAATGTGAAAGCGGTCAACGACGAGTATTATGCAGCGCTCGCCACTGGAACGGTCGATCCCGCGAAGTTTATGCCGATCTATGAAGAGAAGCTGAACAGGGCCGGCAGTGAAGTAATCAGGGCTGAGAAACAAAGGCAGCTTAACGACTGGCTGAAAGCGAGAGGGACGAAGTAACCGCAAGCATATCCAAATAAGGGCTGAGAACGACAGTGTGATTACACTGTGTGGTTCTCGGCCCTTTTGGCGTTTACGTGAGCAATCCCAAAGCCAGAGCCCATGCAGAGAGACAAGGCCTGCTCGAACTTCAGTTAGTAAAATGCAGATCGTTTACTCAAAGTGGCGATAAAAGTACAGTTTTTGCACTGTTTTATAGGTGTTATTTCAGATAAATTGATCTCAGGCAGCAAGCCAAGCAAATCGCTACAGGCAAGGAGGAAGACATCTTATGAAGCGCAAGAAGGCATTCCGTTTTTTTGGCAGGAACATCGAACTGTTTACACTCTCGCTTCCCGCAGTCATCTATATTTTTATCATGGCGTACATACCGATGTTCGGGGTCGTCATCGCTTTCAAAAATTATAAGTATGACAAAGGCATTTTGGGAAGTGATTGGGTTGGATTCAAAAACTTCGAGTTTCTGTTTACAAGCGAAACCGCATTTCGAATCACCCGCAACACAGTCTTGTATAACCTGGGTTATATGTTACTTACGACGATTGCAGCACTCACCGTAGCCATTCTTCTCAATGAAATTGCAAAAAAGTGGCTTAAAATTTATCAGACATCGTTGATATTGCCCTTTTTTCTCTCATGGGTCGTTATGAGCTACATTACTCAGGCGTTTCTTGATCATGAAAATGGATTTATCAACAGCTTGCTAGCGTCAGCTGGGATGGAAAAGATTTCGTGGTACTTCGAATCCCAATATTGGCCCTACATTCTAAACATCGTGCATTTGTGGAAAGCGATCGGCTTCTCGGCGATGGTGTACTACGCTGGTATTCTCGGGATAGATGGAGAGTTGTATGAAGCGGCGCGAATAGACGGCGCTAAGCGGATGCAGATGGTAACGAATATTACGATCCCACAGCTGACTCCGCTCATTATTATCCTGTTAATCCTCAGTATCGGGAATATGTTCCGAGGCGACTTCGGCTTACATTTTTTCATCCCGAACAACATCGGGGCGACGTATTCGACCACAGATATTATCGATACGTACATCTATCGGGCGCTCAGTGAACTTGCGGACGTTAGTATGGCATCAGCCGTAGGTTTGTACCAGTCGTTTGTCGGTTTTGTTCTCGTAGTCAGCGCCAATTTAATCGTTAGACGAATTAATGAGGACAATTCTCTGTTCTAAGGAGGGAACAATTGTGGTAGTCCAACAGTCCAAAGCGGTATGGAGCCAACTCATCATACATACCATATTCATTTTGCTCACGATCGCAATGCTGGTTCCATTTGCCCTCGTAATCGTAATCTCGTTTTCAGATGAACAGTCGATTCTGCATCAAGGCTTCCGCCTTATTCCGGATCAGTTCAGCATTGCGGCATACCATTACTTTCTAAAAACGCCGGAAACGATCCTACGTGCCTACGGTGTGACAATTATCGTCGCTGTCATTGGCACATGCATTAGTCTAATTCTAACCTCTACGATGGGCTATGTGCTGTCGAGGGGGGATTATGGTCTGCAGCGAGCAACATCATTCTATGTGTTTTTCACCATGCTGTTCAACGGTGGTCTTGTGCCGTTCTACATTATGATGACCCAGATCTTACATATAAAAGATTCCATATGGGCACTTATCGTGCCTGGTTTACTCAGTCCATTTTACGTATTGATTATGAAGGGTTTCATGGCCAAAATCCCGACCGAAATTATTGAGTCTGCGAAAGTGGAGGGAGCGCGTGAATGGCGAATTTACACGGCACTGATCCTACCGCTCTCGAAGCCCGCACTCGCTACATTGGGATTGTTTATCATGTTTAACTATTGGAATGAATGGTTCAACGCACTTTTGTTTATCAACAACGAGAAACTGGTTCCGCTTCAGTTGCTGCTCGTGAGGACCATCAACACACTCGACTTCATCACATCGCGTCCCGAGTTCGCCACAGCGATGGTTACGCTGGGTGCTGATATGGCAGATTTTCCGAAGACGGCTTCTAAATTTGCAGTAGCTGTTCTATCCGCTGGTCCGATGTTGTTGGTATTCCCGTTCTTTCAACGGTTTTTCGTTAAGGGACTAACGATTGGCGCTATTAAAGGTTAAGTTGCAAGCCTCGGATGGGGAAAGTTTGAAAGGAGGGGAAACAAAGGTGTAGGAATCGGCTTTTTCACATCCGCTTTCATAAATAAGCTTGATAATTAGATTAAGGGAGGTTTTTTCATTGAAAAAGATTATAAATACACGGTTTCAGTGGATGTCCACACTCGCAGTTAGTTCCGCGCTTGCCCTTGCCGTAACTGGCTGCGGCAGTAGTACAGACAACACTAGCACGCCTTCCCCATCGAGCTCTACAGCACCAGCTGCATCTGCAACGGCAGCCCCTAAAAAGCTTGACCCAGTCGAACTGACTTGGTACTACCCACAGAACAAAGCTAATCCAGATTTACAACTGGTGAATGATGCTGTTAATAAGATTGCGCAAGAGAAAATTAATGCAACAATCAAGTTGATGCCGATTGACTTCGGTACGTATGAGCAGAAGATGAACACGATTGTAGCTGCTAACGAAGTAACGGATATTATCTGGACGTCGAACTGGTCGTTTAAATTCGAACAAAATCAGAAGAAAGGTGTATTCCAGCCAATCGATGATTTGTTGAAGAATCAAGGCCAGAAGCTTTACAAATCATTAGAAGAGAAATTCTGGAATGATGCGAAGTTAGACGGCAAAATCTATGCGGTACCCAACTATCAAATCTCCGCACAACGTTTAGGAGTGGTCATACAGAAGCGTTTTGTAGATAAATACAAATTGGATGTTAACACGATTAAGAAAATGGAAGACCTCGAGCCATTCCTGAAACAGATCAAGGATAACGAGCCTGGGATCACACCTTTCGGGACCCAAAAAGGATGGTATCAAGGTGCGCTCTACAACATTGATACGAAGGGTAATGTTTACAAAAACGATCCAACGTTCAAAACTCTACCAGAAGTGACAACTGAAATGAAAGCCCAATTCAAACTGGCGAACTCCTGGTTCACGAAAGGTTACATTAATAAAGATGCTGCAACACTAAAAAGTGCAGCAGACGCTTACAACAAAGGCACAACAGCAGTCTGGTTCGATTTTACTGGCAAGCCAGGCTCTGAGGTTGAGTTCAAAGCAACAGCAGGTGGAAATGACGTCGTGCTCGTACCACTGGCTAAAGCAACCTTTACCGGTGCAGCTAGCACAATGAACGCGATCTCCCGTACTTCCAAAAATCCAGAGAGAGCTATGATGTTCTTGGAACTGGTTAATACCGATAAGCAATTGTATAACACGCTTGTATACGGTATTGAAGGCAAGCATTACACGAAAACGACAGGCAATTTCATCAAAATCAACCAAGAAGCAGGCTACTTCACGAACACGGACTGGATCTTCGGCAGCATCATCAACGAGTATTTGCCAGAAGGCTCACCAGCTGACAAGCTAGAGCAAACAGCGAAGGTTAATGCGGAAGCTGAAGTTTCCCAGCTTAATGGATTTGTCTTCAATTCGGAACCAGTCAAGACAGAAACAGCGAACGTCAAAGCAGTACAAGATGAGTATTTACAGGGTCTAGCGACGGGTACTCTCGATACGGATAAGTACTTGCCGATCTATGAAGAGAAGCTGCAGAAAGCTGGCGCCGATAAAATCGTAGCTGAGCGTCAAAAACAACTTGATGCATGGTTAGTGGCGAACGGCAAGAAGAAATAAGCTAGGCTAACAAATGTATGAATTACCTGGGCTATCTCCCTAAAACAGCAATGTTTTTCTGGAATAGCCTAGGTTTTTACACATATGAAAGTTAAAGTTTTCGGTTTCCGAGAACAGAGAGAATGAGGAGGATTTGAAGTGAAGATTGCCCTACTGCAAAGAAAAGAATTGCGTGAACGTGTATTTAGCTCCGAACAATTAGCTCAGCTTCGAGAAATTGGTGAAGTTGTACTTAATGAAGAAAATGTAAACCCAACAGAGGAGCACGCACGTGCACTTATTGCTGGTGCTGATGTGGCGATTACGTCTTGGGGCTGCTGTGCATTAACCGAGCGTGTGCTTGAAAGCGCACCGAATTTGAAGCTCGTTCTGCATGCGGCTGGTACTGTGAAGCCGATCGTAACGGACGCGCTTTGGCAGCGCGGGGTCCGTGTATCCAACGCGACGGAAGCGCTTGGCCAAGGGGTAGCGGAGACAGCACTCGGCTTTACGATTGTGTCGCTGAAAGACATGTGGCGACTCAGTCGGGAGACAGCGGCTGGCGGTTGGGGCGACGGTTCACGCGTGCGTGAAGTGTACGGACTTACCGTCGGAGTTGTGGGAGCAGGACGTGCGGGCTCTCATTATATTAAACTGCTTCGCCAGTTTGATGTCAGGATCGCACTGTACGATCCGTTTGTCAGCGAGGAGCGCGCTAGGGAGATTGGCGCGCAGAAGCTTGAACTTGAGGACTTGCTGCGTCAGAGCGACGTCATTTCGATTCATTTGCCATCGCTGCCTGAGACGAATCACATGTTTAACGCTGAACGACTAGCACTGATGAAAGACGACTGCGTGCTGATCAATACAGCCCGCGGTTCAGTAATTGATGAGGAAGCTCTTGCAGCAGAATTAAGCAAGGGAAGATTGTTCGCTTGTCTCGATGTCACGGATCCAGAACCACCGCAAGTGGACCATCCGTTTCGTAATCTGCCGAACGTGATTCTAACCCCGCATATTGCTGGCGCCGTTAATAACGGGATGGGCCGCATCGCGAAATCGGTAGTGAACGACCTACAAGCTTTTCTCGACGGTCGCCCTCTAAGTGGCGAAGTTCGAGCAGAACAGATGCATTTGTTGGCATAAATTACGTGCTGACAACTACATAAATGGAATAATGGTATCTATTTCTGGAAATAATCCTTCTCTTTAGGATTTTTGCGAAGTAGATACCAGAATTCCGTCAAATTCTGCAGAATACGTTGCAGGGTTTTTAATTTATTAAACAGAAGGGAGAGTACACAACAAAGACTACACAGTTCGTATCGATTATGGATGATAAAAGGAGGCTAACTAATGAAAGTAAAGTCTTTATGCCGCTTAAGTCTAATCGCTACAATGAGTTTTGCCATGGTGATGGGAGGATTGCCAGCAGGTCCGGTTTCGGCAGCGGGAGTTACTTACTACGTGTCGCAAGCCGCAGGGGCCAGTGATAGTGCGCCTAATGACGGAAGTTCGACGAAACCGTACCGTACTATTCAGAAATGCGCCAGCATCGCAGGCCCAGGAGACACTTGCCTCATTGCCTCAGGTATTTACCGTGAGACCATCACACCAACAAATAGTGGTACCTCTGGTTCGCCGATTACAATTCAGGCAGTTTCTGGCGCCAATGTTGTGGTTAGCGGTACAGATGTAATCACTGGAACGTGGACATCCGCAGGAATTGCCGGTACACCGTCGGTGTACAAAGTGCCTTTCACTAGGAGCTCGCTTTTAGATAAGACCGAGGAGCAGTTCTTTATTGTTAATAAGGACGCAAACGGTTATTTGAGCGGGGATCCGACCTTGCTCTGGGAAGCACGTTGGCCAAACATTACAGCGTACAACTTAAACACGTTAAAAGACAAGATGGCTTACATGGAATCAGCTACGAATATGACGACCTATTATACAGTCACAGATAGCACTTTGCCCAACATCAATTGGGTTGGAGCTTCGATCTGGGAGCGTGGAGGAGACGCCTACACCGGGCAAACTTCGACAATTACCGCTTTCAATAATGCAACGAAAACGCTTACAATGAATCCAGTCACAAACGACCAATCGTATTACTCACCTCGGCAAGGAAGTACGTATTTCCTTTCTGGCGTATTAGGAGCGCTTGACGTAGCAAGTGAGTGGTATACAGATGCGACGAATCTGTATCTATGGGCTCCATCTGGCGGCGTTCCTGCTAATGTTGAAGCCAAGACACGTCAAACCGCTTTCAACCTGAAAGGTAAATCCTATATCACGATCTCCGGCATTCGAACTATGGCGGCGAACATCTTGATGGGTACGGTCGGTAGTACACCGTCCACCTACAATGTGCTCGACAAGGTAAAAGCAGAGTATTTGTATGTCTCCGATTACAGCCATGGAACTTCAATCGAGAGTCAGCGCGAGCGGGGCATCAACATGGTAGGGGATTACAATGAATTGAAAAACAGTACGATCGCCTATTCCACTGGAACGTTGGTGCATATCGCGGGCAAAGGCAATCGGGTCGTGAACAACAGTATCCATGACGGTAGTTTCATGGCCACGCACGATTCGCTCATCCGTTTATCTAGCGGAACCGAGAACGTGATCGACCATAATGAGATCCGCGATTCCGGGAGAGGACTGCTATCTATTTATGGAGGTAGCGGAGTGATCAGCTACAACGATATGAATCGGGGCATGAGGCTCTCCCGAGACGGCGGCCTGATCTACGCGTGGGGATCCGAGCTTGCTAACACTGAAATCCACCATAACTGGATTCACGACAGCAAAGGGGACGACACAAGTGTTGGCATCTATTTTGACAATTACACGGAGAACGCGATCATTCATCACAATGTCATCTATAACAACGATACGGGGATTCAGATGGGGGCGCCAGGTAATTTCAAGCTCGCCTACAATAACACGATTGTCAATAATGATAAGAGCATTGGGTTTCACGGTGCGGCTGGATACCCCGATGAGTTCTACGGCACACGCTTTTACAATAACATTATGACGGATAAGGCTTTTGCGATTGATTCGGATCGTAAGCTGTTTCCTACACCCGTCGCCCAGGGCTACAACACCATCTCGCCCGTTGGTCTGAACTTCGTAAACCCGGCAGGTGCCAACGGCAATGATTTCCGTCTGCAAACAGGCTCCACAGCGATTGACAGCGGGGCGGCGATTGCAGGCATTACCAGCACATATACTTGGGGCGGTACCGCACCTGACGCTGGTGCCTACGAGTTCGGGGGAGGGTCAAACAGCTCCAACTGGATTCCATCTTACAATCACTCCAATTATCCTTCTTCACCAGCTTGGCAGTTGATTGACACACCTTACATGAACCGTATTAAGAATAGCGCATTCGAGAAGGGGTTAACCGATTGGTTAACTTGGTCGTCAGCGGGTACTGAAACTACGGTTGGTTCTGACACGCAGTATGCCGTTCCTGCGTCTCCAATGCCGGCTAGGCCGAATTGGATTAACCGTGGTAAGAATAATAAGTTACGTCTTGGCGATGGGGCCAGCCCTGCGGGAGGATCAACGGTCGGCGATGGCATAGAGCAGTCGATCTCAGGACTTAAGCCGAATACGGCCTATACGTTCTCCGCTTGGGTTTACAATATCCCATTGGATCCTAACATAACGACACCTGTTTCAACTGAAACAATATTACTCGGAGCGGAGAATTACGATGCGTCCGCACCGACGATGCCCAAAGTTTCGTTATCTACGACCAGTGGGCAATATGTGCGTAAGGATTTGAGTTTTACTACAGGATCCCTTACGGATGTAAGCGGAAACGCAATCAAACCGCGTGTGCAAATTTACAAAAATAAGTCTTACGCTTATCATTTCTCCTTCGCGGACGACGTTGGCTTGATCGAATCTGCGCCGTTCAATTCAGGACTTAGCGATGGCACCAACCTAAAAGATGTGGCTTTCGCCAGTGCGCCAGCAACGAGCACGACAGCGGGAGCAACAGGAAGCTTGACCTTGAATGGCACGCTTCAGAATGGTAGTGCAGCTAGCTGGACAGGAGCGACAATTACATTTGCTTCGAGCGATCCTAGCGTCGTGAGTATCACCAGTTCCTCAGGTGGTACGGTCAATTACACGGCAGCGGGGGCAGGTCAAACGACCATAACCGCGGTCGCACGTAAAGGGAACATCGCCAGAGCGACGAGTCAAATCGTAACCGTGTATCCGGTTGGAACACCCGCTGTAACGGACTTCACTGCCAAAGCATATGGAACAAATGGAAGCGGGTTTACGACGTTCAACAGCACCACGAATACGTATACACTTGTCGGCAAAGGGGATAACATTTGGGGTACTTCCGACGACTTTGTTTTCCTGAATAAATCCATACTTAATTCCAATACGGCTGGTAACAAAATTACGCTGAAGGCGAATGTTGAGTTCAGCTCGTATGACCCAGGTTCAATCGGTCTGATGTTCCGTGAGCAAGACACTGCTGGTTCCGAGCATGCAGAGTTCCGAATGGATGGAGCAGGCGATATCCTCCGACTTGTGTTCCGGAATGCAGCTTCGGGATCAACTGATCTAATCAACCATTACAAAACTGGCGTGAAACTCATACCTGCTGCAACAGGTGTGGTGCCTCGCCTAATGCCGATCATGTTGACTAAGGAAGGGAACGTCGTGAAAGGGTATTATCTGGACGGCAACAATTACATTATGTTCGGCCAAACGACGGTCAACTTCCCGGACGGTGCCAACATTCTTGCGGGAATTGCGTTATACTCCAGCGCCGGGCGGCCTGATGCGAAGGCGGTCATAACGGATCTGCAGCTCACGCGTAATTACTAACCGCAGGTCCTGTTACTCAGCGTACACCCTTCGGTTATCCGAAGGGTGTATCTATCTATGAAAAGGAAGTAAGCCTTCCATGTTGAATTATGTAAAGATCAGGCTGACCGTGGATTGAATGCCGGGGAGATTGGCACTGAAAAGGAACTCGTGGATGAGGGGATGCACCGATGAATAACTACTTGCGGAAGTATCGGGAACGGAAATATTTCATGCGTATCATTCTGTCAATCAATCTGCTCATTATATCCGTTATGTTGGCTTCTTTGCTGTCCGCTTTTCTGTATTCGAAGAAGATCAGCTTGGATTCGCAGCAAGAAGCTAACGAGAAGGTACTTTCTCAGATTAACTACAACATCTCTTACATGAATGACACCGTGAAAAATTTCGCGATCTCCATGTTTTATGATACGGATATGGCCCATCTGCTATTTAGCGGCGAACAGGACACTTTTGAAGATACCAACCGCATAAATAAATTGACCAAGACGATTGCGTATAATTCCTTTATTCACTCCATTGTCATCTACAATAGCAAGCGAAGCATGTTCTTTACCAGTGGTGACGACGCGATCACGAGCTCAACCAGCAATCTCATGAATGGAATCGGTGAATTTCTAAGCGGCGGTAAGCCGATTTTCAAAATGCAAATGATGCCGCTCCGCTACGTCCCTGATCTCAAGCATCCGGAGCGCTCTCAGCAAGTATTCTCCCTGTTTATTTTTGACTCTCTAGACGCATATACGAAGAAGGAGAGCGCACTGATTATCAATGTCAAACCAGAATGGCTGTTTGAGAAGCTGGAGCTGATGAACAGGCAGTCCACGAACAAGGCCAACCGGATTTTCGTCTTGGACCAGAATAAAGAAATGTACAGTCCTGACGTTCAAGCTGACCAAGATCTGGGTGATCTGAAGAACGAGGTATATCGTCAGATTGACGCCTCCAAACGTCAGGTTTCTCAATTTACATATACGGCTAACGACGAGAAACAGATTGTGAACTACATTGTTAACCGTTCGGTCAACTGGGTGATTCTCGATGTCGAACCCTATGTAGGCGTGCTCGCAGCGGTCGATCAACTGAAGGTCGTCTTCATCACAGTCGCCGCTATTTGTCTCGTTCTTGCGGTCGTTGCCTCCTGGGTCATCTCAAACCGACTCTACTCGCCGATTAATGGGCTGCTCAAACAGACGAAGCGACTCCCTGGCGGTGAACCGGATCAGACGAACGAGCAGGATGAGATCAGCTACATTTCGCATATCTACAATCATCTGATCGAGAAGCTAATGACCGAGCAGACGAAGCACGATAGCAATGAAGCGATTATGCGCTCTTATTATCTGCGCAAGCTTGTGACAGACAGCGGTGCTTTCTCATCGGAGGAATGGGCCGAGTGTGTGCGAGGCGGATATGTGAACGTTGATTTGGAAAAAGCTTGCATCGTAGGTGTACTTAAACTCGATCGTTACGAAGACTTGAAAGAAAAAATGCTCGGTGTGGATGTGAATTTGCTGAATTTTGCTGTGTCTAATATTATTCGGGAGGTAATTCCGGAGGAGTTGCGCGGAGACATTGTCGACATTCGGGGAGAGCACCTGGTATTGGTTTTCGAAGCTGGCGCGCGCCCGGTAGAAAGCTACATAGCTATAACCAAGCTACTGCAGCAAGCTCAGCAGATTATCGGCGATTACTACCACGTTACCTTCACGACAGCGCTCGGGGATGTCGCGTCTCATTATCGCGAGTTGACGTCACGTTATGAGAAAGCATTGGATTACCATCTCTACAAAATGAATTTTGGGCACGGCTCCGTGATCACGCCGGAGATGGTGAAGAGCAATCTCGCCAATGTTGAGGCTCACATCCCACTTGAACTCGAGCGGAAATTCGCGGAGGCGATCAAGGCGAGCCATCCAGATAGTGTCGTCCAGGAACTGGAGCACCTGCACAAATTGATCGCTGGGATGAGCTCCGACGCTGTTGTGCAGTCGGTTATTCAGATCGGCATCTTGATCAAACAAACGGTCCGTGAAATTAACCAGAACAAGCTGTCACCTCTGCTTATCGATCTTCGCTCCATCGATCGCCTCGTATTCGAGAAGGAAACGCTGGACGAAATTTTTGCGGAGTTCGGTGCCATCCTCAGTGCGATTTTTGAGGATCAGAAACGCGGGACGGAGTCGAAGGACCATTTTATCATCGATACGATTAAAGATGTCATTCAGGCGAATTACTCCAATCCGAATTTGAGCCTGCAAGAAATTGCCGATATGCTTCGGATGTCATCAGCGTATGTCGGCCGGATTTTCAAAAAACAGGAAACGATCTCAGTGGCGGATTACATCAATGAAATTCGACTGTTGAAATCGGTCATGCTGCTTGAGAACAATAATCTGCCGGTGAACGAGATCTCTGAGAAGGTTGGATTTAGCTCGCCAAGCTATTTCTTCAAGTTGTTCAAGAAGCGTTTCGGTACGACACCGAAGGATTACCGCATCAAGAAATCGCTGTCATTGTAGACAAATAGGTTCACAATCTTCATCGTGCATAAAAGTTCAAATTGTTCATTGTTTTGGTGAAAGAAAGTGCGAATCTTGCACTTTCTTTTGCTTTTTCAGGGGGTTACGCTGATGCTAGGTCAAGAGACAAAGGGGATTTCACATGCAGAATGTATTTGAATTCGAGACACGCAGTCTCCATTCCTTAGTAAAAGTGTTTCCGGACGAAGAAATTCGGGATGAGTCATATTCGCAAGGCTCCGCTTTACGCGGGGAGACGTTTACTTTTCAGATTGCTTATCGGGCGCCTGCATTGACCAAACCGATTCTGGTGAGCGTCAGTTCTACCTTACATGATGGGGTAATTACTTTGCGAGAGGTTGGCTTGGCGCCTTCAGAACTCCCTTGCCAGCGCCGCCATGACGAGAATGTGCTGCGGGTCACACCAGGCCTTTATCCCGATCCGTTGTACCCTATCCATGGAGAACGAGGTGTTGTGGGGATTCATTATCAATGGAGATCCATCTGGGTCACTGTCGAGTTGGATGAAGAGACTTCAGCAGGAGAGTATGCCATCACGGTGCAATTTGCAACGATGGCGGGGGAGATGCTCGGCGAGGAGAGCTTTCATCTAGCGGTCCTTCCTGCCGTGCTGCCGTCACAGACGTTAATTCACACAGAGTGGTTTCATGCCGACTGCTTGGCGAATTACTACCGGGTTGAGGTGTTTAGTGAGGCACACTGGGAGCTGATTGAGCAGTATCTGCAAACCGCCGTGCGTCATGGCATGAATATGGTGCTCACGCCGCACTTCACACCACCGCTGGATACTCAAGTTGGCGGCGAGCGCCCGACGGTCCAGCTTGTGGATGTTCGCAAGGAAGCAGACAGCACATACGAATTTGGATTCGATCGGCTGCTGCGTTGGATTGAGCTATGCGATCGGGTTGGGATTCGCTATTTTGAATTTTCACATCTGTTCACCCAATGGGGAGCGAAGCACGCACCGAAGGTGGTGGCGATGGAGCAGGGAGAGCAACGTCGTATTTTCGGTTGGGAGACTGATGCGACTGGAGAGGCGTATAAGTCGTTCCTCGGTCAGTACCTGTCTGCTTTGATGGTGTTCCTTCGTGAGCAAGGTCTTGAGAATCGGTGTTATTTTCATATATCAGATGAGCCCTTGCTTGAACATATGCCCTGGTATCGCAGCGCAAGCGAGTTGATGCAGGCACACTTAGGTGATTTTCCGATTATCGATGCGCTGACGAATGTTGAATACTATGAACAGGGACTTGTGAAGGGGCCGATTCCAGCGAACGACCACATCGAACCCTTCCTCGATCGTAGGGTGCCAGATCTATGGACGTATTACTGTTGCGTACAGTACCGGCAAGTTTCTAATCGATTCTTCAACATGCCGTCTGCTCGCAATCGAGTGATCGGTGTTCAGCTGTATAAGTTCCAGATTGCCGGCTTCTTGCATTGGGGCTATAACTTCTGGAATACGCAATATTCGCTGCAAGCGATCGATCCGTATCGCGTGACAGATGCTGGCCGCAGCTTCCCATCTGGCGATGCCTTTCTGGTCTATCCTGGGGAGGAAGGACCGATAGAATCGATCCGCATGGAAGTGTTCTATGAGGGCTTGCAGGACCTTAGAGCGCTGCAGCTGCTGGAAAGCTTGGTCGGGCGTGACCGCGTGCTGGCGTTGATTGAAGAGGGACTGACAGAGCCAATAAGCTTTAGTCGGTATCCGTCAGATGCCGAATGGCTGCTAGGGCTTCGTGAAAGAGTCAATCGGGAGATAAGCATTGCTACGGAGTCAAGCAGAGAGGGAGAGAGTTATGATAGCTGAAAATAAACCAGTAGAAGTCATCATCGTTGGTGCAGGCAGTCGCAGTATGAATTACGCGAGCTATGCCCTTAAGCATCCAGAGCAGATGCGGATAGTTGGGGTGGTAGACCCTAATCCGCTTCGGCGCGCGCATACGGCTGAGCGCTATGGATTAGCGGAGGACATGGTATTTGCCGATGTGGAATCGCTAGTTGCACGGCCGAAGCTAGCGGATGCAGTGATTAATGGGACCTTGGATGCGCAGCACGTATCGACGAGCCTCCCACTGCTGCAGAAAGGCTACGACCTGCTGCTAGAGAAGCCGATCGGGATCGCAGAGGACGAGGTGCTGGAGCTGCATCGCACGGCGCAAACGTACGGCCGCAAAGTCATGATCTGCCATGTGCTGCGGTATGCCCCGTTCTACGTGGAGCTGAAGAGGGAGCTGGAGGCAGGGACAATCGGGGACATCCTTCACATTCAGACAGAGGAAAATGTGGACTTTCACCACATGGCCACGGCGTTCGTTCGTGGCAAATTCGCGAACAAGGAGCGAGGAGGCTCGTCCTTCCTCATGCAAAAATGCTGTCACGACCTAGACCTCATCACCTGGTTCCAATCACAGGTGAAGCCGGTCAAGGTGAGCAGCTATGGCGGCCGCTCGTATTTTCGCGAGTCGCGGGCTCCAGAAGGGTCTGGCTCCCTTTGCTTAACCGACTGCGCAATTGAAGAGAACTGCGTGTACTCGGCGAAGAAGCTGTACGTGGAACAGCCGCTGTGGCCGGTTTACGTGTGGCCACGTTACCTGGACGGCGTGCGGCTCAGCGACGATGAGAAGCTAGAGAGCCTGCGCACAGACAACCCTTTCGGCCGCTGCGTATGGCGGTGTGATAACGACATTGTCGATCACCAGGCGGTTATTATGGAATTTGAGAACGGAAGCACCGCTGTTCACAATCTGGTGGGGGGAGCAGCGAAAGCCTGTCGCACCGTGCATATTACGGGAACGAAGGGCGAGATTTACGGTGAGCTCGAGGAAGGTTCTTTCGTGGTGCGTCAACCGCATCTGCGAGAAGGCGGCGTATATAGCGAGCACCGGGTCGACATTCCGGTCAGCCGGGATATGCATGGCGGCGGTGATCACCGGCTTGTAGAGGATTTCGTGCGGGTCGTGCGAGGAGACACTTCCGCCCAATTTTCCACGTCTTTGGAGCATAGCATCGTCGGACACCTAGTCGGATTTCGAGCGGATGCTTCCATGGAAAGCGGGCAATCGTTGGGAATTGATTGGAGCAGCTTGATGCGATAGAGTAAGTCCAACAGTTCAAAATGTAAGCACACTATACTGACGTTCAGATATTTAGCGTTACGAAAACACCTTATTTGCTCGTCAGGTAGAAATTTGGGATGATTAACGTTATGGCTGGCGCTATTTCATCTAAATGGCTGAATTTCACTCATTTCGAATGAAATAGCGTTTTTTTGTAACGCTATTTTTACGAGAAACATAAATTTGGGACAAATAGCTTCATGGCAGAACCTTATTTGGTATCGCATATGACCGATCGATAACTAGGGGAGTCAAAACACCAAAAGTAAAGGAGCTTAGCGTATCATCGCTTAGCTCCTTTACTTTCTCCTGCCGCTTAGTTCCCAGCCATATTACGAGGAACGGTGACAACACTGGTAGCAACCTTTTTATTACCTGCGTTATCGGTAGCCGTGTAGGTGATCGTGTACGTACGATCTTTCTCGGCTCTCACACTGAACGTTGTAGCAGATGTACCGATGGCCGCTTGAATGTCGCTTGGGCTGCTAGTCGGGTCGCTACAAACGATGGAGGTCAATATGACCGAAGCCACGCCTGAATCTGCATCGGTTGCGTTTACTGTGGCATTAATGGCGATCATCTTTTTGTTTGGCGGCCATATCACGGTTTTGTCCAGCGTGACGGACAAAGTAGGAGCAGTTACATCATGGCTGCCAATCAAGATAGTTTTGATTGGTTCCGCATTGCCTGCTTTATCGACAGAACGATACTGAACCGTAGTTGTACCCATTTGTGGGACGATAATAAGTCCTGCATACGGTGTCCAAGCTCCGTTGCCACCGATTTGATATTCAGTTCTAGCGACACCTGATAAATGATCCGTTGCTGAGAGGGCTATTACCGTAATCTGTGTCCCATAGACAGCCTCAGCTACTGTGACTGGAGCACTCAGATCTGTCAGGAAGCCAATGCTCGCTTGCTTCGTAACAGGCCCTAAAGTAACGGAAGCATGAATGGAAGTAATGCCTTCGCCTGTTGCAGTTACCAGTCCATTGTTATTCACTGTTGCAATTGCGTTATTGTCGCTTTTGTACGAGATCGTTGCTTGGCTCAAGTCGGCAAGCGAACCATCTGTTACATAGCCTGTAACCGCTATGGCAGCTGGGCTTCCAGCGCCTACAAACATTTTATCTGCTGACAGTGAAACGGAATCAAGTACATCTTCAACTTCGATGTCCAACTGCGAGATCACAGCTTTCACCGGAGGCTTGCCGCTTCCTGAAAACATACCAATTCCCGCAAGGAAGTCGGTTCCTTCGAACTCTACCGTAGTGGAACCAATGGATAACCATTGCGATTCTTTCAAGTAATAACCGGTGACCAAGTTACCTTCCTTGATTAATTTCATCTGGAACGGCGTGTTGATGCTCTTGCCCGCATAATCTAGCAGCAGGCCTGTTTGTGAACCCCAGTATTTCTGCTGGGCAGGTGGATTTTGTGAATCCAGAATACTCTCATTATTACGGAATACATAACGAAGCACCTTACCCGTACCGTCCGTACGGAACTGAACATGCTTGGAATCCACCGTATCCTTGGCGCGGAACATTAAGCCGACTGATGCCGGATCCGCGTAGTCGAAGGAGTCAATCGTTGCGGTAAACGTAACTTTTGCACTAGGATCGGTGAGATGAACGTTTTTGCTGAGGTAAACGAAATCATCCGCCTGGCCCCATACATTGTCTCCAACACCTACTAGCGAAGAGTTGTTATTGGAGTCTGTCGTAACAAAGCCCTTGCTATGAGTGCCGTACGTCTTCAAATCCCAGCCTGCTGGCCCCGTATTCGATCCCGCTGTAGGGAAGACCGTCGAGATTTGAGTTGTTGCTTTCGTAATGCCGTCTTTGGTGACGGTTGCCGATACAGTGACTTGACCCGGTGCAAGGGCTGTCACAGAAGCGGCGCCATTGCTGACACTATTAATACGTAGTACTTGCGGGTCACTGGAAACCAACTGGATATCTGCAGTAGACAGATCTGCCGGCAAGCCATTTTGTTGTGTACCCGTCACATTTAAGATTCCCTGCTCTCCAACTGTAAAGAGATTTACCGGTGTCGTGAATTGGACGTCTTTCAAGAAGGTTTGGGCTGCACCTGCATTAAATGGTGTGTTCTCAATTAAACCTGTATCATCTGCATAGGAGAGACCTACAGCTGAACCAGGCTTATAGATGCGCACGCGTGCATCGGTATTGGTTGGACCTGTTCGGAATGTAATTTCTTTGCGCACAAATTGCGTATCTTTTACGGTCTGATCGATTGCAGTTCCACCAAAGTTAAAGACACCGAGTACGATAGACTCACCTGGCTCATTGTACACCCAAGTCACGAATTTATATTCGGTATCTGGTTTAAGACCATTGATTTTTTGTTCCACACCGGCTCCGCCAGGCCCTAATTTCAAGCGGAATTGTCTACCACGTACTTGCCAGTCTGGAGTGGCCGGTACGGATTGAACATCCGTAGTGCCGTTGGTCGTCCATTTCAACCAGCCATCGGTAGTCCCGTTAAAGCCGCTGTTCGTAATCAAGTTCATATAGGGTGTATTGATTTGGGTATAGGTTACGCTTGGAGGATTGGTGAAATTCGGACCTGCCGTCCAATTGGTTCCGCTGTACTCATAAGCCCCTGCATCCGGGGCAATACCAACGAAACCGTCCGTGACGCCTTTAATCTCTGCCCCTGTGTTAATGGCCGTTGATCCGGCATTTATCCGGTAATCATTCGCAGCTGGATTCACAAAATTCAAGCCGACGCTCGAAGTCGTGTTATAACCGTTTACAGTATCCGCCGTTAAGGAGACACCGTTTGTAAAAATGTTGTTATACACCCTAGATCCAAATAACTCCTGGTTATACGGTGGAGATCCCCAGTAAGCTATGCTGTTGGTTCTAGAATTCACAACCGTGTTGTTATAAATGAGTCGGTAGTTGCCTGGCGTATTCATCTGGATGCCTACATCGTTGTTGTAGATGACGTTATGATGCGCCACCACATTGTTTGCATAGTTGTCAAAATAGAGACCGACGCTCATATCGGTTCCTTTACTGTCGTGGATCAAATTGTGGTGGATATCGGAGTTGCCCATATCAAGCCCCCAGCTGTATATCAGGGCTCCGTCACGGGAAAGCCACATCCCATTAGAAATATCGTTGTACGAAATCTCCCCGCTGCCAGATCTCCAATAAAGATTGAATCTTCCAGAGTCTCTGATTTCGTTGTAGCTGATCAAGTTGGCGGTACCGCTAGTAAGCTTAACCAACGGATCGTAGGAGGCCATATAGCTGCCATTATGAATAACGTTATTCACAATGCGGTTGCTGCTCCCATCAATATTGATAAGTGTTCCTGAGGAGTAGCCAATCTTACTGTTCTTAATTTCGTTATTGTTTCCGACGATGCTAATTCCGCCATTTAGCTGATCGGCATTTGTTGTGTTTTGCGAATAGTTCGAAAAATACACATAATCCGCTTGAATGCCATCCAAAACGTTATTGTTCGAACCGTTCATCGTGATGTTAGCTGCAAAAGTGCGAATTCCCTTCATTTGAATAAAGGATTTTCCGTTTAAATTAAATGCGGTTTTGCGCTTTTTAACTTCAACGTTTGCAGGAACACCGCCATCCGGTGCCCATAGATAAACCTTCTGTGCGGCCTCATCCACAAACCACTCATTCGGAGCGTCCAAAGCGCCTAATACACCGCTAAGGAAGTACGTACTTCCCAATCGAGGGTACAATTCCGCATAATCGCCTGCAATCGGTTCATAGGTGAGGGTGTGGGTTGCACTATTATAGCTTGTCACCTTGCTGGTCATGCCTTGGTAAGCATTTCCACCTCTTTCCCAGACTAGAGCGCCCTTCCAAAAATCAGTAGGCTGCGTAATGCTGGAATCCACAATCGTTGTGGCTGATCCTGCATCTGCAGTTGCCGTACCTGCTTTTAAGCCAGGAAGCGTGTATTCGGTAATATTGGGCCAACGCGCTTCCCAAAGCGGAGCTACAGCTGAGCCATCATTAACGAAAAGCTGGTTCTCTTTTCCAAGGCTCCAAGGCAGATCGGCTTTATATATCTGTCCTGCGTGTTGCGTCCACCCGCTGATCGGCTCGGTACCGCTTACAATTACAGTTGCGCCTGGGGCAGGCTTAAAGGTAATGGGCAGACCGTTGCTGCCAGACGCAGCCGGAGTTACCGTCTCACGATACGTCCCTGATGCGATAACGCATGTGTCACCGGGGAGCATAACTTGGGCACATTTATTGATGGTTTTAAATGGTGTCGCCTCAGAGTTCGCAACTGCGGCATCATTTCCGTTTGGAGCCACGTAGTAGGTCGTTGCAGCTGCAAATGCGCTTGGTGCAGGCAGGAGCCCGCCGACTAAACCTAGCGTCATTGTTAACGCCAAGCCATAACCAAGCTTTGTTTTTTTTCGCATTACACAGTCCTCCTTGATAATTTGATATGGATAATATCCATACTTCTACCTTATCAATAAGGTAAATAATAAAAAGTCAAATATCCGTACTTTTCTCTTGCATCTAGTTGAATAATCTATATTTTTGTGAACCTGCTCATATCAACAGTAAAAATATAAAACGTGCAGTTCCATAATAGAGAAAAGTGCAGATCTTGCACTATTCTTTTGATTGTATTCCAGTTTATGTTGGATACGTGTATGAATGGAGGGCATGGGATTGCAGCTAATCAATCAGTTTCATTGGAATCAGATGTCTTTACGAATCGTATGTTCAGATCGAACGTTTGCATGTAGCGACGCTCTTCTTGATGAAGATGTGGCCAGTGGCCGTCGGACTTGGCGATGGGATTGTATAACCATTTCAATGACCTGTAGTCCTGATCAGATCGTAAGACGTATTGCATTTCAAAATAATGGCACTCATGACATTCACTTACGCAATATCAGTTTAGAATGGAAACCGAAGAAGGATTCTCCGTACTTGGATGCGAGAAGCTATGTTCAACTTCATCACTCCCAGTGTTTCGAAAAACTTGCTGGTGTGCGTCCTGTTCATCGTCCCAACGATTGGTCGGACCCGACAGAAGCCTCTGCCATGGTTACTGTGCTATCTCGCAGACTGCCAGGTGATGCTTTGCTGCTAGGGGCTTTGCCTCCTTATGAAGATTGCTTTGTTAGCTTTCCGATTCTGCACGAAAGCCCGCATCGAGACGGTGCTTTTGGTCTAAGCGTTCAATTAAGTTCGCCTCGCCGAATCATTTCAAATACAGAGGTAGCACTGGCCAACCTTATTATGCTTCACGGCAACGATGGGAGCGACTTGTTAGCACAATATGCGGAGCAACAAAAAAGCCGATTGCCACAATCCTTGCTAAGCAAGCAGCGAGTAACTGGCTGGAATTCATGGGATTATTACGCAGGCGCTATTACACATAGCGATGTTGCCCAAAATACGTGTATGGCACAGGAGCAATTTGCAGACTCCCTGCGCTATATTGTCATTGACGAAGGATATCAATGCCATTGGGGCATTTGGGATGCGGGTTGGAAATTTCCTGATGGTCTGAAAAGGCTCTGTGAATCCATTCGTGCGACTGGATTTGAACCCGGCATTTGGACGGCTCCGCTCATGGTAAATGCGGCTACTCACTTATATAGAGACAATCCGAATTGGTTTGTCAGTGATGCAACCGGAAACCCTTATCTCGTAAGCATCGGGTATGGCTCCATGGCTCAACTCGACATCACACTGCCTGAGGTGCGGCAGCACTTGCGCACGGTTTACACCCAATTGCGGGAAGCTGGTTTTACTTATTTCAAATGTGATTTTACACAGATGCTGCTAGGTGCCTCCCGTTTCTCGCGTGATGACATCTCACCAGCTGGCATGCTTCGCGAGCTATTCTCACTTATACGCGATGTGATAGGGGAGGATGCCTACTTGCTTGCATGCGGCGCCCCGTTTGAGACGGTTATCGGGATAGCGGACTCCCATAGAACGACAGGAGACATTCACCATTACTGGAGTCATATTCGGCAAAATATAAGGGCGATGTTCGCACGTTGGTGGATGCAGGGAGCGGTAGGGAACACGGACCCTGATTTTGCTATTGTCAGGTGCGATCAAACGACAGACGATGTCCTTTTAAGCCGTCGCATGTCAAAAAAGCCCTGGAATTCGGGTGCCAACTGGTATGCCGGACGAGAGATGAATCTGGCAGAAGCCCAGACACTCCTGCTTGCTTGCTATCTGACCGGCGGGGACATAGTTCTCGGTGATGCGCTGCACCATTTAAATAAAACAGGTTTGGCTCATCTTACCACAGTTCTTCAGGAGCCGGTCAAACGGGGAGTGCCAATCAATCTTTTCGATTATGATGGAGACGAAATGCCGATCGTAGTTGCACAGGGGGATGGCCGCAAGCTGCTGGCAATCTTCAATCTTAGCGATGACTATAGGCCAAGAAAACTGCCTCAGCCGTTTGCCGGATTGAAAGGATCTCATGAAGAATTTTGGAGCCGACAGCCAGTCTCTATTTTAGCACCAGAAGAAATCATCATGGAACCTCATACCGCACAGGCTTGGTGGGTATCCGAGTCCTAAATCATGCATATACTTTCATTTGGTTAATTTTTATATAAGGTGGTAAACATCCATGGCAAAATATGTAACGATAAGCTGTTTAGGGCCTAGACCTCTGGTCATTGAGGCAGATGTTGCTCCCCAAGAGGCAGTGGAGAAGATGATCCAACATTGGCAGAGTCGACTTGATCAAGTGCTACCGGATCGACCCGATATTATAGTCATGCATGAAGCCTGTGACAGGCCTGATCAAAGGAAGTACCCGCAAGAGCAAAAATTAGCTTATTACAGGTATCGAAAAAATCAGATCCGCGATTTTCTAGCGGGTGTAGCCAAACAGCATCGTTGTTATATCACGTATGCAGCACATATCGAAGCTGAAGACGGCAGCTGGCGCAATGCCATGCAGTTAATTGATCGCGAGGGTAATGTGATGGGAGCCTATCATAAAAACTATTTGGTTCCGGATGAATATAACAAGAACAATATTTTGTATGGGAAGGAAGCGCCTATATTTGAATGTGATTTTGGAAGAGTGGCATCCGCGATATGCTTTGATCTGAACTTTGATGAACTTCGACAGCTGTATGCGAAATCAAAACCGGATTTAATCGTATTTCCATCCATGTATCATGGTGGGATTATGCAGAACTACTGGGCTTATTCCTGCAGATCTTATTTTGCAGGTGCAATATCTGGCTTGCCTTGTACCGTTTTAACGCCTTTGGGAGAAGTGGCAGCACAGAGTACGAATTATTACTCCTTTCTTACAACGAAAGTGAATCTCGACTACGCTGTCATTCATATTGATGAGAATGGGGCACATTTTCTGAAGATCAAACAGAAATATGGGGCGAAAGTGAAAATTCATGACCCAGGGTTTCTGGGCTGTGTGTTGTTGACTAGCGAATCTGAGGACGTGAGTGTAAAAGATATTATTGCAGAGTTTGGGCTGGAGCTGATGGATGATTATTTCTGTCGATCCGTAGAAGCTCGGCTTATGCCTGGGCGAATAGAGCTTTAATGTGGAAGGTGTGGAGCAAATGATCGACTCTCGTAGAACAATTTTGGATGGTGCTCATCAAGCGATAGGACAGACGCCAATGGTTAGATTGAGCCGATTAACCAAGGATTTGGATGGAGAAATTTACGCCAAGCTCGAATATCTCAATCCTGGCTTTAGTAAAAAAGACCGAATTGCCCTCCAAATCATAGAAGAAGCAGAGAAGGATGGTACGCTTACGCCAGGTCAAACTGTCGTGGAGCTAACTAGTGGCAATACGGGCACTGGACTAGCGATCGTCTGTGCGGTGAAAGGATACCCATTTGTTGCGGTGATGTCAAAAGGAAATTCGATGGAAAGAGCGCGGATGATGTGTGCACTAGGCGCTGAGGTTGTGCTGGTCGAACAAGCGATTGGCTCAATCCCTGGACAAGTGTCAGGCGAAGATCTTGCGCTTGTAGATGCCGAGACGCTACATATCGTTCAAGAACGAGGCGCATTTCGTGCGGATCAATTCCATCATCGTGGGAGTTTGCTCGCTCATGAATTACATACAGCAGTAGAGATATGGGAGCAAACGAATGGCAAATTCGATGTGTTTCTTGACTTTGCAGGAAGCGGCGGAACGTTTGCTGGCTGCGCCAAAAGGTTGCATGCCTATAATCCGGCGATTCGCAGTTATTTGGTAGAACCGGAAGGGGCACCCTTTTTGGCTGGTGGAACACAGAACAACCCGAACCACAGGCTCCAAGGCGGCGGATATAGCATGGAACTGCCATTAATTGATCGGAACTTGATCACTGAATTCTTGACGGTTACCGATGAGGAAGCGATGGAGGCTTGTCGAAGACTGGCGCGCGAAGAGGGGATTTTTGCGGGATTCTCGTCGGGAGCCAACGTTGCTGCAGCCCTGCAACTGTTGAAATCGCGAGAGAAAGGTGCACGGATCGTATTGACCATTAATGATTCAGGTTTGAAATATCTAAGCACGGATCTGTACCCGTAAATTAGGAGGCAAAAGCATGCAGACACTACGAATTGGTATAGTAGATCTGGACACATCGCACCCCAATAATTGGGTGCCTATCATAAAAGAACTTGGCCATCAGGTGGTCACTGTATTCGATGGAGGAACTGTTCATGAGAAAGGGTATGCCTCACAATTTGCCGAGAAACACGACATCAAAGTAGTTTGTGAAATGTTGGCAGACATGGTACCACTCGTAGATGCGGTAATCATCCATAGCGTGAATTGGGACTTGCATGTGGAGCGTGCACGTCCTTTTGTCAACGCGGGTAAAGCTATATTGATTGATAAACCTATGGCAGGGAACATGCGCGACATCCAGCAACTCTTGGAGTGGGAACGCAGTGGTGCTCGTATTACAGGAGGTTCTTCGTTAAGCGTCTGCGAAGAGGTGAAGGAATGGCATCTGCAGCATGACTCGAATGACAACATCGTGACTGTGCTGGCGGGCTGTTCTGTTGATGATTTTAATTACGGCATCCATGCATTTTACTTCCTACAAGCGATTATGGGACCAGGAATCAAAAGTGTTCGATCCACAGGGTTCCATCTTCAGCATCAAATTGAATTTACTTGGCAAGATGGACGCAAGGGTACCTTGAGTGTCGGCGCGACACAAGGATATTTGCCATTTTATGCGACAATTGTGACCGAGAAGACGGTTAAGCATCTGCAGGTAGATAACAGCCGATTATATCGATCATTTTTGGAAGCAAGCTTGCCATATTTGTCCGGGGATACAGAACCTTTCGTTCCTATAAGTCAACTGCTCGAGGTGGAGATCGCTGCGATGGCTGCAAAAAAATCGCTTTTGCTGGGAGGTGAGGAAGTAGCCTTGAAGCATTTATCAGAGGAAGATCAAGGGTATGACGGAGCTTCCTTCGCTGTAGAGTATCGGATGAAAGTGAAGGGATATTAAGATGATAACGATTAAGAAAACGAATTTTATGGTAGAACGTGAACCGTTACTCGCTCCATTCGGTTTCAAAGGCGGCTATGTGAGTGAGCTCTGGCAATCCTTCGTTTCTTTGGAGGATATGGAGGGAGATATAGGTGTGGGGTTAGGTGTCCAGAGCATTCTTTGGTCTGATCCACAGGTCTATACCCGTTGGGGCAATGAAAGCGGCAATGAATTCATGAATGAGATCACGAAATATGCATTGTTAACCGCTCAAAATACAACATTTGAAACCCCTATGGACATTCTGGATCCTCTGGTGGTGCAGACCTATGAATATGCCTCCCGCGCATGGGGTGGGGACCCGCTTAGGGTTACTTTTGCGCTCAACGCACTCGTTCCTATTGATCATGCAGCTTGGATGCTGTTGAGTCGCAAAACACCTGGTGTCCACTTTACAGAACTGATCCCGGAGGCGTATAGATCCATACTAGCATCTCGGCATGAAAAGCTTGCTTGTACGCCAGTCGTTTCATATGGGATGACAGAGGCGGATGTTGTAGCGTTGCTTGACGAGGGTTATTTTGTGCTGAAAATTAAATTAGGCTCAGATCCGAATCAGGATGGAGATCCCGAGAAAATGCTGGAGTGGGATATTCAAAGATTGAAAGAGATTCATCGCATCGCGGGGAACCGTGACTGCCTCCATACAGCCAATGGAAAAATTGCTTATTACCTTGACATCAATGGGAGGTACGGCAGCAAGGATCTTCTTTGCAGATTAGTGGACGCAGCAGAGCGAATAGGAGCTTTAGAACATATCTTATTGGTGGAAGAGCCGTTTCCGGAGCATGTGCACCTGGATGTTTCAGATATTCCGGTAAGGGTGACAGGGGATGAAAGTGTACATGATGAAAAGGATGCTATGGAGCGAATCCAAATGGGGTACGGGGCCTTTGCTTTAAAGCCTGTTGCCAAGACGATGAGCATGAGCTTGCGCGTTGCGAAGTTGGCTAGTGAACATGGCATTCCTTGCTTCTGTGCTGACTTGACTGCTAATCCGATGATGGTGGATTGGAATAAGAATCTTGCTGCCCATCTACCGCCTGTGCCGGGACTCTCCATGGGCTTGATCGAATCCAACGGCAAACAAAACTATACCAATTGGGAGATTATGAGGGGGAAGCATCCCATGCCCCATGGTAGTTGGATCCAGGCCATGGATGGGCAATTCCAACTGCATCCAGAATTTTATGAGCATAATGGTGGTATATTCGGTCGGAGTGGTTACTACGAAACGTTATTAGGTACATAAATGTCCGAGTAATACGTCGATTTCTATGAATCGTAAAAGATATACTTGCTATCTGGAGGGGAGTTCTTGTCTTTCTCAAATGTTTCTGTCAAGTTAAGTCTTCTTCCGAATCCTGTGATTGATATGCTGCAAACATTACTGCTAAGCATGCAAGAATCGATAGGAGACGACCTTGTTGGTGTTTATCTGCGTGGTTCAATCGCTTTAGGCGATTTCGACCCTGTTACCAGTGATATCGACTTCGTGGCTGTAACCAAATTTCCCGTTTCAGATGAGAAGTTTGCTGTCCTGAACGAGCTGCATACCCAACTTGCTACAATCCCGAATGCGTATGCCCAGCAACTGGAAGGGGCGTACATCGCGTACAATTCCCTGAAACGCTTCCGTACAGGGGAACGGCATCCGACCATAGAAAGAGGAGGTTTTTTGCGGTGGAATGAGCACCATACGAACTGGATCTTAGAACGGTGGACGCTACGTGAGCACGGAATTACGCTCATCGGTCCGGACCCAAAAACGCTCATCGAACCGATTTCAAAGGAAGAAATTCAATCAGCTGTCTCCATACGTTTGCGCGATTGGGTAAACTTTGCCGATCGGCTAGATGATCCTGATTGGCGTAGTCCCCTTGGTCATACAGCCTATGTGGTAGAGACGATGTGTCGAATCATGTATACGTTGGATTCTGGTGTTATTTGTAGTAAACCGCAAGCTGTCATTTGGGCACTTAAAACGTTTCCAGAGCCGTGGCGTTCTTTGGTTGAACGATCGCGTTCGTGGCGTACGGACAATCGTACTTCTCCTGATATACATATCATATTTGAAGTGATGCAGTTTGTGCATTGGGTCGCTTCTCATGTCACGTATGACAAATAATGCTCTGAAGGCATGTAGGCGTTCACTCTATGGGTGAACGCTTTTATTTGCGTTATTTGGTTGTTGACAAACAATTATCATAGTTATATATTTTATATTATTAAAATAAATAATTTTAGGATAATTAATAGGAGGAGATAACCATGGGAATGATAGATAATAAAGTTGTTTTGATTACAGGTACTGGTGGAGGGCTAGGGCGCGCGGCAGCACTAGCTTTTGCACGCGAAGGTGCCAAAGTTGTCGGATCTGATATCAATGTAAATGCAAACAATGAAACCGTCGAACTTGTGCGCAGCTCTGGTGGTGAAATGACGGGTATCGCACCGATTGATCTCACCGACCCTGAACAGGCGCGAAAAATGGTTGAGGAGGCCGTAGCTGTCTATGGTGGACTCGATGTCGTTTACAATAACGCCGCTATCCAATACTTCGGTCCAATGCCTGATTTCTCGATTGAAGACTGGCGTAAAACAATAGCCGGCGAACTCGACATTCCATTCTTTGTGTCCAAATTCGCTTGGCCTCATCTGGTTCAGCGCGGAGGCGGCGTAATCATCAACGTTGCATCAATGGCAGGTGTAATTGCAGGCGAAACCCCTCCAATGGTTGGGCACACAGCAGCAAAGGCTGGCGTCATTTCCATGACCCGACAATTCGCGCTGGAAGGTGCTCGCCATGGGATTCGTGCGGTGGCGATAAGTCCGGGACCTTTCTTGACTCCTGCCAGCGACCGTGACCTTGGTGACAACCAAGAGGCTCGGAACGAGATAACCAAAAAAACGCTGCTCAAGCGTTTTGGACAACCCGAAGAACTCGTGGAACTAGCCGTATTTCTGGCTTCTGACCGGGCGTCATACATTACAGGAGCCAACTATATGGTCGATGGCGGGGCTTCTGCTTGGTAATGGTAGAACATTCTGTATAACATCAATAGACGCGATTTTCGCGTCTTTTTTTCATTCTGAGGGTTGATGTGTTTGTCATCCTAGGCCTAATAAGGTTATTATTAACGGGAATCACAAAGAGAATTCAACTATTCTATTCGGAAAACAAATACATTACAGCTAATGGAGGAATGTAGCAAATGGAAATCAGAAGAGTAGGGTCCCAACCTTCAGGTAAAGGCTCGTCTGACTATTTTACCGGTACAGTTCGCATCGATCCACTGTTTGAAGCAGCGGATCCTGCCCGCGTAGTAGGAGCAAATGTGACCTTTGAGCCAGGTGCACGGACAGCATGGCATACGCATCCATTGGGGCAAACGCTTATTGTAACGGCGGGAAAAGGAAGGGTTCAGCGCTGGGGTGGTCAGATTGAGGAAA
This sequence comes from Paenibacillus sp. J31R109, assembly GCF_059692055.1. Taxonomy (NCBI): domain Bacteria; kingdom Bacillati; phylum Bacillota; class Bacilli; order Caryophanales; family Paenibacillaceae; genus Paenibacillus; species Paenibacillus sp. J31R109. The sequence goes on from NZ_JCAUAR010000005.1 coordinate 147,068, forward strand.
TTAACCCCGGTGATGTGGTTTGGTTTCCACCAGGCGAGAAACACTGGCATGGAGCTTCCCCTACCACGGCAATGACCCATACAGCCATTCAAGAACGACTTGAGGGAAAGACCGTCGAATGGTTGGAACAAGTCAGTGATGAGCAATACGAGCCCTAAAAATATAAGATTGTTTATGCACCTGCGGGTGGGAGGACGAGACATGAACAAAGAAGACCAGATCATAAGTGGTTTCAGGAACTTATATAATAAGTTGGTTTGGCTTAATAAAGACAAGATGGAAGAAAGTCTTAAAGGGTTTACGTCTTCGGAAGTACATTGCATCGAATACATTTACAAACATGCGGATTCCAACGTGACGCAGCTTGCCGAGTCCTTTTATATGACGCGCGGTGCTATAAGTAAATTAACGAAGAAACTCATTGAAAAAGGCCTTATCGAAAGCTATCAGAAGTCAGATAACAAGAAAGAAATCTATTTCCGGCTTACGGAGCACGGGAAAGACATTAATCAAATTCATGACGATCTGCACAAAGAGTTTCAAGAGCGGGATAAAGCTGTATTTGAGCAGGTAACGGAGGAACAGTTTGACAGTATACTTCGTTTTGTTGACAAGTATAGCGGCCATTTAGACTCGGAAATAAAGAAACTAGGTATAGATAAGAAGTCGGAATAAATGTGAATGAGAAAATAATAATCAGGCAGCTGGGCTCACTTGAGAACGTGCTGCCTTTTTTGTTGTCTTTATTTTGTTGACAAGGAAACAAAAATGCGATAGGATGAGTTTGTTTCCGAGGAATCAAAGTGAAATTTTAAGGAGAGAACTTATATGTCGCTATTTAAATCACACAATCAACAGAACAAAGAAATAATCGCCAATAAACACGCTATACGATTCGGCCTTATCGCTGTGTTTCTTTGCGGAATAAGCTTTAGTATCATTGCACCAGTCGTCCCCTACTTCGTGCAGCCATTTACAAGTAATCCTGGGGAACAAGCTATTGTTGTTACGCTGCTGACGTCTGTATATGCCCTTTGCGTGTTTGTTGCGGCTCCCGTACTTGGCGCATGGAGCGATAGATATGGCCGTCGTCCAATCCTCTTACTATGCCTGCTGGGTTCAGCAGTCGGGTACTTCATATTTGGTATTGGAGGAGCACTATGGATACTATTTGCTGGTCGCATCATAGAAGGCATAACAGGTGGAAGCATAGGTGCGATTTTCGCCTATTTTGCAGACATCATTCCTGCTGAGCAAAGAACCAAATACTTTGGCTGGTTAAGTGCAGTTGTAGGTGTAGGTACTGTCATTGGTCCAACGGTAGGCGGATTACTTGCCAAGTTTGGTTATGCGGCACCCATGTATGCTGGTGCTCTTATAACGTTATTGAATGTTGTGTATGGATTCTTTTATATGCCGGAAAGCCTTCGCAAGAAAGATAGATTGAAAGAGATTAGCTTAGCTAGACTGAATCCATTTATACAGCTTGCTCATGTGCTCTCCATAAAAAATATAAAATGGCTGTTTATCTCGGCGTTCTTACTATGGATACCCAATGGATCTCTGCAGGCTGTTTTCTCTCAATTTACCATAGATACGTTCAGTTGGAAGCCAGTACTAATCGGACTACTGTTTTCAATTATGGGCGTTCAAGATATCATGTCACAAGGTTTCATCATGCCCAAGCTTTTGATAAAATGGAAGGATAAACAGATCGCTATTCTTGGCATGGTTTCGGAGATTGTAGGTTACAGTCTTATTGCGCTTTCTGCTCTGTTCTCATTCTATCCTCTATTAATTGCTGGCATGTTTATTTTTGGTTTTGGTGATTCGATTTTTGGGCCTTCCTTCAATGGCATGCTCTCCAAGTCAGTCGATTCCCGTGAACAAGGTAGAATTCAAGGAGGCAGCCAATCGATTCAAGCTTTAGCAAGAATGATTGGACCCATCCTTGGAGGTCGAATTTATGTTTCATTCGGTCATGCCGCACCTGCTATTATGGGTGTGATTCTTATCGCAGCGGCAATACCTATTTTGTATAAGAGAGCATGGCACGTTGATATTTAAAATTTTATTTAAATACGATATAAAAACCCGAACAGTGAGCTAATCAACTTGTTCGGGTTTGTTCAGAGTCATTCAGCGTTTAATCTTCTCCGTTATAGACCTCGCCATTTAATTGTTCAGCATAGGCACGCATCAGATCGTAATCATGATTAATCTCAACTTCTGCAATGTGTGCCGTCTCTTGCTCTTGAGGAACATTTGCCTCATCTGCCACACTGTTCACCCCTTCCAGATCGTAAGGGATAGGATTTCCTATATCCCCTTTGTTATCCATGCCCATAAGAAAATAGTATTCGAAGTATGGCGTAAATAATCCATATGGAGGGAACGAACGTCAGAAAGCAACTATTTGTCACAGAGGATCGTCTACTTGTTGGTCCCACTATTTTCCAAGTTATCGAATATATATGAAGCAACATGATCGGAGCTGGAGCTGATAATGAAAAAATGGATAATCATGATTGCGTTTACTGCGCTGTTGCTTAGTTCCTGCTCTGCTGTTGGGGAAGAACGGTCGAAAGCCATTGAACTTGTTAAGGGAAACAAATCCCACAAACAACAATTAATACTTCCGGAAGGAACAAATGTGATGGAACGGATAGCCGTTCCTAAAGGGTATGAGAGGGTCTCTGTAGAAGATGGTTCTTACGGGAATTATTTGCGGAATCTGCCTCTAAAGCCCCATGGCTCCAAGGTGCATTTGTTTAATGGAGAGCTTAAGGCGAAAGAGGTCTACGAAGCGGTGCTCGATGTGGATGTAGGGGAGCGGGATCTTCAGCAGTGCGCTGATGCGGTTATGAGACTGCGTGCGGAATACTTATATGGTCGTGGCAACTTTGATCAAATTCACTTCAATTTTACAAATGGCTTTAAAGCTGACTATGCAACATGGAGGAAAGGAAATCGGATTGAAGTTTCCGGGAACAAGGTCTCATGGATCAAACGGGGAGCGGCTTCGGACAATTACGAGGTGTTTCGAAGTTATCTGAACATGGTATTTGCGTACGCAGGAACGTTGTCCTTATCCAAGGAAATGAAGAAGGTGCCGCTCTCAGAGATTCAGGCTGGAGATGTGTTTTTGGAAGGGGGTACGCCAGGCCATGCCATCGTTGTATTAGATGTGGCTCAAAACGCCAAGACGGGTGAAAAACTCTTTATTTTAGCTCAGGGCTACACGCCCGCACAAGACATCCACATCCTAGAAAACGAGGATAACGGGGAAGGCAATCCTTGGTACCCCGCTGTGTTTGAAGGAAAGTTGAAGACGCCGGAATGGACTTTTACAAAAGAACAACTGTATAGATTTAATGATTAATACCAGAATCAAGGAGGACGAATAAATGGTTCCCAAACATATCGTATCCGCGGCAGCAATTGTTCTAAATGAACGGAATGAAATTCTATTGATCAAAGGGCCAAAACGAGGATGGGAAATGCCAGGCGGGCAAGTTGAAGAAGGAGAATCATTAAAGGATGCGGCAGTTAGGGAAACGAAAGAGGAGAGCGGAATAGATATAGAAGTAACCAAGTTTTGCGGTGTATTTCAAAATGTAAGTGCTAGTATTTGTAACACGTTATTTTTAGGCAGACCAGTTGGAGGCGAATTAACGACGACACCTGAGTCTTTGGAAGTGGGTTACTTTCCAATAGAAACAGCTTTGGAAATGGTAAAATGGAAGAATTTCAAACAACGAATCGAGCTTTGCTTGAATGAAGAGCTTCATCCTTTTTATGTTGAATTTTCCATACCACTTAAGGAATGCTAGAGTTCCAGAAGCAACGGAGGAATCGAAAACGGATGAATATAACAGATATCCGATTTGAACGCTTCACTGAAAAAGATTATCCTGTTGTAAGCGAATTAATAAGCAAGGACGTTGACGCGGGCGAAGATATGCTAAGGTTGCTTTCGGAACAACCGGAATTATTTATTACTGTATCCCTGGAGGATAAGGTTGTTGCTATAGCTCAAGTAAACGAGCCTGCAACACAGTCTTACGTAACTGTATTTGTTGCTCCGCAATTTCGTAGACAAGGAATCGGATCTGCTGCGGTAAAGTATGCCGAATCGATATTGCGTGAGGGGGGAACTCAGAAAATAAGGAGCTCCTATCGGAGTGGTCATGAATCATCGCTTGCGTTTGCACGAAAGCTCGGTTATGATAAATATTTTTCATCGACTTTTATGCAGAGAATCGGCGATCCCTTTCTTCTGGATAAGCTTCCGGTGAGGCAATATTCTGACGAAGACTATTCGATCACTCAGTCGCTGTATGCCAAAGCTTTTCATGAAATGCGCGTCCGTGTCGGGTGCTTTCCTGATTCAGTCATTGCTGAGCCGAGTGAAAAAGATCGAAAAGCATGGAAAGAGGATGCAGGAGATCGTTTTGTATATGAAATCAACGGAGAAATCGTCGCTTATAGCCATCTTTCTGGTCATGTACTAAGTAGCATTTCTGTTCGTACTGACTTTCAGGGTCTAGGGATAGGTAGAAGATTCGTTATGTTTTTATGCAATGAAATCTATCAGCGCGGCCATGAAAAAGTTGATCTTTGGTGTGTTTCCGGGAATTATGCCAGAAGTCTGTATGACAGCCTTGGCTTTAAAGATAAGTACATAAAGGAATTTCTGCAGAAAAGTGTATGACTTTATGTAGCTTAGAATCATATTGAATGAAACAAAAAAAGGGGATCACAATGAACGAAGAGGATGTTAAGCAACGGATTAAAGATTACCAGCAGGCAGATGGAGTGAAACCACTCCTATGCGGACTAAATAGTAAACACGAGAAGTTATACCCTAAGGTTCTTGAACAAGGGTTGGTTCTTCTTTGCCCTAATTGCAATTATACGCAGACGTACATTCCGGATCTCTTCTTCGATGATGGTTTTTATGAATGGTTGCGCGGCATGAAGAGATTGATTTAGGGGAAAGTCGGTTTAATCATACTTCCATTACGGTATACTTATAAGCATAAGAGTGGGACGATCAAATCTTACGATTCGGAGTGATGAAGATGTCGGCATCAAGAAAATTAGTCTTCTTTATCGCCATGAGTCTGGATGGTTTCATAGCTAGAGAAGATGGCAATTTAGACTGGATGTTCACTGTTGAAGGCGAGGGAGACAACGGGTTTTCGGCCTTTTACGATACGACAGATACGATTCTGATGGGCTGGCGGACGAGCTGATCAAATCAAAACTCATCGACGAATGGATCGTTTCAATTGTACCGATTGTATTGGGAAAAGGAATTCCTCTCTTTAAAACGGGCAATCCAGAGACAACGCTGAGCTTAAATCAAGTTACACGCTTCGGGCAATTTGTCCAGCTGCATTATGTAACCAACTAGACAGAGACTTAAAACCTTGGTTGACAATCAAGTAAAACCATGTTAATTTAAAACATATAAAACACATTGAATTAATCGGAATTAAGTAATTAGCTGACTGGTCACCCGGAAGCATGGATCTTTTGAATCCATGCTATTTTTGTTTTTAAAAAAAGGAGTGGATATGAAATGGGCATATTGTTGGACTCTTTAAAACTTGCAAGTTTAAGTAAAGTGGATCGTTGGGGTGAAGCCATTAGTAACGATAAGGAGGGAAGAGCAATGAATCAAACCAATATCCTATTCAATCAAGAAACGGTGAACGTGAACTTAATCGGTACGGATCATAAACACATACCTTCTTTGCTCCATGCGTTAAAAAGCAATAAACTGACGTTAGGGAACATTCAAACCCCCCTTATCCAAGTTGATTTATATAGCTCAGAAGCTATTCTCTATTCAGGAAAAGGGGATAAATACAGGGTTCCATTGTTTTGAACCGGTTGTTAGGGAGAAGCAGAAAGCTGCACATGAAGAGGCTGTTCAAAAAAGTCAATGTAGACTTTTTGAACCAGCCTCTTCTTTCGTAATGACCTAGGAGTAATGAACCTGCTTCCTCTGCTTCCCGCATCCTAACTGGATTTTCTCCATCTATTTGAAGCAGATTTCTCGAATCCGAAGGGTTATTTGTGGAGGAGCTGAAGTCGGATGGTGGGCTGGGTAAGGGGGGGCATGTGAATTTGAATGGTTTTCTGTGATATCTACAACCGTAAGTTGCTAGAGGTATGCACCCACAAAACGTATTACTCTACTCGCCTCATGCTGCACATCGGCTTTGAAACTAGCTATCTCTTCCGCCCTATCCAGCGGCGGCCTAATGTTGAAGCTACGAACTTACAGCCCCAGAACAAATAACTGGATAAAGTACAGCAAATTTTTGCCTTTCCAGTTCTAGATAGAATTTAAATGGAAATTCTGTAGTTAAATTCCTCCGATTTGCTCGTTTCTTCAAATTTCATCTTAAATGACGCATGACATGGTATCAAAAAAAGATTGACCCAAAAACATCATGTGGACAACCAAAAAGATCATGAAATTACGTCAGGAGAATAGCTATAATTTGCTTAGAGATGGATGTGATTTTGTTATTAGCAAACATGCAAGCGCTTGCAAAAAATGTCGTTTTATACGAGAGGATGAGTGGGGATGAAACGTAAAATAATCCTGGCTGCCGTAGTCTGCAATCTTTGTTTGGGTGTTATTGGGACAGCTCCCGCATTCGCGGAGAATGCTTCCCAATTTGTCATGAAGACATCAGAGCTTGAATCGACGGGTGAATTTATCGTTACCGTGAAAGGTGAACATGTCCAGGATTTATATGCCTATGAGGCCAAATTCAGCTTTGATCCTAGCGAACTGGAGGTTGTACGTGCAGACACGAACATAGATGGCTTCTCCATCTCACCAATAATAAAAGGGAATGAGCTTACTATAGCGCATACCAAAGTGGGCAAGGTAGAAGGTGAGAAAGGGAATATAGATGTTAGCACAATCACCTTCCGTGCTAGGAAAGTTGGCATGACGAATATCAAATGGACCACACTAAAAATTGTAGATCACAATTTAAAAAGTCAATCTTTTACACGGAATGATGCCGTAGATTTCACTAAAATTTTTAGCGATCTTGCAGGGCATTGGGGTAAGACGGATGTTATGCAAATGGTCATTAAAGGTATCGTAGAGGGAATGGATGACGATCATTTTGCACCGGATACGAGCGTGACTAGGGCACAATTTGCGACCCTGCTCGCAAAAGCGCTGCAGCTGAAAAACGACGATGCAGCCAAAGTGCCATTCAACGATGTAGCAGTCGGCAGCTGGTATGAAGGGACCGTGAAGAAAGCCTTCTCGGCTGGGCTGATCAATGGGGTTTCAGCAACGGCATTTGCTCCTGAGACCATCATTACACGGGAGGAAATGACAGCGATGCTGATCAGAGCTAAGGCTTACGCAAGCGGGATAAACGTGGAGGATATGAAGATGGACGAATCGATCCATTTTGGAGATGATACCGCAGTGAGTGATTGGGCGGCTCCCTTCGTTAAACTTGCCGTCGGAGCCAAACTCATGGAGGGGCGAACGACGACAGACTTTGCGCCAAGGGCATCTGCAAGTCGGGCCGAAGCAGTTGTTGTTCTGAAGCGGCTCTTGGCTGAGAGAGAGTGATGGGGCTCCGCTCTGCCTGACTGCTGGGATACAGGGAGATTTTGTCGTTCAACCAATTAAAGGACATCGCCCTAAAAAGACAGAATGTATGTCTACGAAGTCTTATTTCGTATTATAGAATTTACGGGGTGAAAGTGTTGAAGCTATTTACGAAACCATGGTCGTTTTCAGTGACTCTCCATATCTTATTAGTCGTCATGGTTGTCTTTCCGATCGTGACCATCTCAACCATGATTCTTCAAGTCTACAAACGCGATTTATTGCAGCAGACAACGGAGCGGACCCTGCAGACTCTCCATGCTGTTACCTATTCAGCTCAGCAGGAAATCGGTAAAATCGAATACGCTGCAGCTGCCGTCGGTGTCGATCGTGATGTGCTTTCAACGGTAACATCCTTGATTCAAGCGGATGAGAGCAACCGTTTTAAGTATATCAACGATCTAACGCTTGCGCTCAGCAGATACACCTACTCGATGTCTAGCCAACTGTTGGCGATCCACTTTTTTTATAAAGATGGCGGTGTGTATTCGTTTAAGCAGAACTTGATTAAGGATGAGCAGGAGCTGCGTTCGGCGTCATGGTATCAAAACTTGCTTCAACACAAAGATAGTGTGCAGTTTCTTAGCCTTCAGGAAACGCTTCTATACGGAGTGAGGGAGCCGTTAGCGGTGACAGCAGCGATTGCTCCCAGTGACTACCATACGCTTAGTAATGTCGAAATGATCTATTTTTCACTAAATGAAGAAGCGTTTGATAAAATCTTGCGACAACAGCCCAACGATGATTCCACTTATGTCATTGTGAGCAAGGAAGGTCAAGTGGTCACAGCCAGTTACAACTGGGAGCAATCGAGCTTAACACCGGCCAAACTTGAGCAGATCAGCAGTGCGCGTGAGGGCCATTTTATCGATCAGGTGAGCGATCGCAAGATGATGGTTACCTATGCGAGCGTTGGAGAAACAGGCTGGAAAGCGATTCAAGAGATCCCTTACAGTAAAGTAACAGCCAATTATGAACGTATTTTTAAGTTTGTCCTTTTTTCAACCATTGCGGTTATCCTTGTATTTTTGTTAATTTCCTTTTATTTAGTTCATAGCTTGACGAGGCCTATTCACGTCTTAGTCCGTAAAATGTCTCTTGTGATGGAGGGGGAGCTGAACGCCAAGATTGGGACTTCGAAAATAGCCGAAATGGCAGCGCTAGGCAGAACGTTTAATCATATGCTGGATCAAATGAAGCTGCTTCTACGGCAGCGAGAGGAACAAGAGCAAGCGAAGCGGAAAGCGGAGTTTGCTGCCTTGCAGTCGCAAATTAATCCGCACTTTCTTATTAATACATTAAATGCGATCAAGCTAATGGCACTGATCAGCAAGGCGGACAATATTCGTAACATGACGAATGCTCTGATGCGACTCGTCTCCTCCGCATTTAATCGAGGCGGCGTGCTTATCCGTTTTTCCGATGAAATCGCTAATCTAAAGCATTACCTATACATTATGGAAATTCGTTATGGCAACAAATTTGAAGTTGAATGGCACATAGATCCGCAAGCAGAATCGAAGTATTTACTCAAACTGCTCATTCAACCGATTTTGGAAAATAGCATCGTACACGGTATGGCTGGCAAAGAAACACGTGGTAAAATCGTCATTCAAGCACGTATTCATGAAGGTAGTCTGCACATCGTGATCTCCGATAATGGTGAGGGGATGACGGAAGAGCAGCTCGAGGAATTCCGTACAAGGCGCAGCCCGCATACGTTTACAGGCATGGGCGTTGCCAATGTCCATCACCGTATTCAGCTTCACCATGGCGAGGATTACGGTATTATTTTGACTGCGAATGACCCCAGAGGCACGAAAGTGGCGATGAAAATCCCGATTATTCATCGTGATCAGGAAGAAGAGCAACCGCTTCGGTTGGAAGCTTAAAGCAGTTCATAAAAGATCAACTTCATAGCCGAAAAGATCATTTGGATGCGTTTTCATCCCGTGTATGATAAAGACAGGTTAAACAACTAACCGAATCAAAGAAACATTCATTGGAGGGGTTTCAAGAATGGGGAAAAGTAAATTTGTAAGCACAATGCTAGTGGGCGGACTTGTTGTGCTAAGTGCATTGACAGGCTGCGCCAAGGATACAGCAACACCCGCAGCTGCTTCAGTCAAACCAGCCGAAACGAAAGCGGCAGCAGCGACACCAAAACCAGCGGAACCCGTTAAGTTAAAACTTGCGATGTGGGATGCCAAAGGGGATCTCAAATTTTGGACAGATAAAGTGAAGGAATACACGAAGGTAAAGCCGAACGTGACGGTAGATATTGAAATGGTGCCGGATAACGGCGGTCAATACTTAAAGGTGCGATTAGCTGCCAATGATTTACCAGATTTGTTCTACCTCAAGCCAGCGCATATGCAAATTTATAAACAATCCCTTCTTCCACTTGATGACTTAGCAGGGGCCAAGAATAACAAGTTTCCAGCGAAAATTGATGGCAAAATATTAGGCGCACCGCTCGTTTCCTTCTCGGAGTTCGTCTACTTCCACCCAAGTATCTTCAAAGAGTTGAACTTGGACGTGCCGAAAACAATGCCTGAATTCCTCTCGACAATGGAGAAAATTAAAACGAACGGCAAATACACACCAATCGCAATTGGCGGTAAAGAAGACTGGACGTTCTATCCATTCATGGAGTTCGGCCCTCACATTTTATCTGGCGATGAGAATTACTTAGCGAAATTGGCGAAGACGCCAGAGCCTTTCGGTGAAGGAAGTACATTTGATAAAGCGGGGAAAATCATTAAAGAAATGGCAACGAAGAAGTTGGCAGGACCAGATGCTCTATCCATCTCTTTTGATCAATCCACACAGTTATTTGAATCTAAAAAAGCAGCCATGATCGCAGCGGGACAATGGTATTACGGCGATTATGCGAATAGAGTGAAAACGGATGAAGATCTTGGCGTATTCCCTCTGCCGTTCCGCACCACAGAAAGCGAACCACTTACTTCCATGACTGTATCCGATATGAACGTTGGGATTAATAAAAACAGCAAAAATGTTGAAGAGGCGAAAGCATTCTTTGACTGGATGTTCAGTAAAGATGTGTACCAGGGTTTCATTAATATGGCGCAACAATTCTCGACGATCAATGGGGTTAGCACGGACCTTCCTTTCTTCAACAAATGGACAGAAAAGTATCCGTTTAAACCATTCATCTACTCAGCAACAGATGAAGGCTTTGCCAAAGTAAGCGGTGCGGCACAATTTGATTTTAAAAAAGCTGCGCAGGAAATTTACTCTGGTAAACCGATCGACACCTTGGAGAAAGAACTGAACAATAAGTGGAAGAAAGCGGTTGAATCGAACAAATAGGTAATTAAATAGAGGGTACTTTCTGAGCGATTAGAATAGTGCCCTCTCTTGTATACAGGAGTGATGTCATGAATTATCGCATGCAGCAAAAAGTCGTCATCGTTTCGTTTTTATTTGTACCTGTTGCACTCTTACTTTTGTTTTTAATCTATCCGACTTTGCAGTTGTTTCGTTACAGCTTTACGAGCTGGGATGGGTATAGCCCAAGTTTTAAGTACATTGGCTTTAACAATTATAAGCAAATGCTGTTTGATTTCCCTGAGGCTTGGCATGCCATAAGAAACAACGTCACTTATTTTATTTTACATGCCATTGCTATCCCACTTGAAATTATTATGGCTGTTCTCTTAACAAGAGCACTGCGAGGGAGCGCGTTCTTCCGATTCTCGGTGTTGATGCCTTACATCATCAATGGTATCGCGGTAGCTTATATGTTCAGCTATATTTATAATCCGATCAATGGTCCATTGAATGAACTTTTGAAAGCAATAGGACTCGAATCTTGGATTCAAAGCTGGTTGAGCGATGCGAAAATTGTGAATTATTCCTTGGTTGTTGTTTCCTTATGGCGTTATAGCGGCGTGCATATCGTGTTGTTCCTTGCAGGACTGCAATCCATTCCGAAAGATCTGTATGAGGCGGCAGAAATTGATGGTGCGAATTTTTGGCAGCAGCAAAGGTATGTAACGCTCCCAGGCATTCGACGCGTAATCGAGATCATATTATTCATGAATGTATCTGGAGCCCTTCTACAATATGACATTCCGCTTGTTATGACGAACGGTGGTCCTGGCAGCGCAAGCAGCACATTTGGACTCTTTTCACTCCAAACGGCATTTACTTACAACAATTACGGTCTTGCCTCAGCGATGGCAGTTATTCTCTTGCTCATGATTATCGTTTTTTCATCGTTGCAAGCATGGATCGTGAAAGACAGGAGTGAGGCTTAACATGGAACGTGCACTATCGCTTGAACAAATGAGAAAGCAGCCGTTGCCAAGCCGTACGCGATCGATGGGCAAGCAACGGATAGTAGCGAATATCATGTACTATGTGCTTTTTACGCTCATGGCTATACTGATTTTCGTACCCATCTTACTCGTTGTATTTGGTTCGTTTAAAACGAATTTGGAACTTGCCGAAACGTCGCCATTTTCGCTTCCGAAGAGTTTTCTGCATATCGATAATTATGTAGGTGCGCTAAAAGAAGGAAATATGATTCGCGGGCTGGGGAATTCATTCCTGCTTGTCGTGTTAAGTATGATTGGCAATATGCTGCTTGGGACGATGACCGCATTTGTGCTTAATCGGTTTCAGTTCCGTATGAAAAAGTGGATTCTTCTCCTTTTTATGATGTCGATGATTATTCCGGCTTACACCACAGAGATTGCTCGGTTTCAGCTTCTGCATACATTGGGCGTTTACAATACGCTCGGAGCGCCGCTTCTTATTTATGTTGGCACGGATATTATGCAGATTTACATTTACATGCAATTTCTCGAAAAGATTTCGGTTCAGCTTGACGAGAGTGCGATGCTGGATGGGGCTTCTTATGTTCGAATCTTCCGTTCGATCATTTTCCCACTGCTGCTGCCTGCAACGGCCACTCTTGCGATTCTTAAAAGTGTCACGATCATGAATGATATCTTCGTCCAGCAGTTATATATGCCTGATAAGAAGTTGGCGACACTGGCTACTTCCTTAACTGCATTTGTGAGTACGCGCAGTTCGGACTTGTCTATGCTCTGTGCAGGTATTATTATCGTTTTATTACCGAGTGCAATCTTCTATATCGTTTTTCAACGGTATATTTTTAAAGGTCTTATGGATGGCGCTGTGAAAGGGTAACTACGAAAGAATCAACTTCTCAGATGGGGGATGGACAGGTTGTTTAAAATGATGATTGTCGACGATGAACCGCTTGTTCGTCTAGCGCTTCTACATATGATTGACTGGGATAGCATGGGCATACAGGTTGTCATAGAAGCTGACGATGGTATGGAAGCACTTGCTATTCTAGAGCAGCACGGCGATATCGACCTGATGCTGCTTGATATTGAGATGCCCAGACTGAGCGGCATTGAGCTGCTGCGAGCACATCCGGCAATTGTACAGAAGCGAAGACCTGTCGCCATCATGCTGAGTGCCTACAGTGAGTATAGCTATGTCCGAGAAGCCTTTGTGCTTGGCGCCATTGATTTCATTGTGAAGTCGGATATGGATGAGGAACACTTGGTGCCAGTTATTTTAAAGGCGCTTAATGAACTTCAAACGCGTGAGACGTCGACGCCTGTTGTCGAACGTGTGGAAGAAGAGATCGATCGGAGGAGTGAAATCCTTCGGCAGCTCATCTCCATCAATCCCCAGCAGGATGAATCGGCGTATGTGGATGCAGGGACTAGTATCACGGAGTGGCTCGAAGAAACGAATCAACTCGTGGCTGTTATTACCATTTCGCAAGGCTCATCTGAGGGGGCAAGGACGGGGAGAAGCTTAAGGGATGGACAGACACAGCGGTTCATCATGCAGTCTGTGCAAACCGTTCTGGACGCCATGTCAATGAAGTCTCTGTTATATGGAAACAGCGAGTCGGAATACGTGCTATTCTGCTCGTTCGCAGCATTTCGAAGCGAAAGTATGATTCGGGAAAAAGTACAGGCGGCTTTCTCTATGATTCAAACGCGACTTAATCAATATGTCAATGTGTCCATATCCATTGGGATTAGTGATCTAGCTAGCGGCACGAAGGTTTGGTACCGCTTGTATCAGCAAGCAGCCCATTTGGCTTCTATGTGTTATTTTGCCGGATTTAATAAAGTATTCTATCCAGAAAGTTGTATGGAGTTGGGGAAATACGGCGGGGATAGCGGCATTGAGCATGCCCGTAAGCTTCAGGTTACGTTGAAATCAACAGGGGCAAGCATCGCGCAGCTACTCGAGCAAAGTAACGCTCAGCTATGGTCTAAGGCGTTTGAGCAGATGGAGCTGCTGCTTGGGCAAACATGGGGCTGGAGACCGCAAGATGTTCACACCGCGTTTGAGGATTTGCTTTGGGAGCTAGGAGGACTGCTTTATCGAAAAGGCATTCGTTGGGATGATCTCGACGAACAACTTCAGCATCCTTTTGAATATATGAAGAGCTTGGAGACACTGGATGAAACGAAGACCTGGCTGCATCGCATGTGCAGTCAGTTATTTCAACACATTCACGGCAAGACAACAGAGGCTAACTATAGCAGTGTCGTCACACTAGCCAAGCAATTTCTAGATCTCCATTATACGGAGGACGTCAACCTCACGTTGATCAGCGAAATGGTGGGCGTTAGCGAAGGGTACTTAAGTAAGCAATTTACCAAAGAGGTAGGCTGTAATTTTATTCAGTATTTAACGAACTTACGCATTGAGGAATCGAAACGGTTAATGAAAAAGAAGGGCAATAAAATTACGTATATCGCTGAAACGGTCGGGTACTTGAATGTGGAGCATTTCAGCAGAATGTTCAAGAAAACGACGGGGTATAGCCCGAAGTTGTATCGGGAGAGTTTGATGAACGGGTAGCGTATGGAACGATAAAAGTGTATTTTCGCTGAAGATACGCTTGATTCGTTATGTCTTCAATGATACATGTCGTATCATGTCGAATTACGTCGCAACAGGCAAGGCCACTTTTGGATAGTCAGAAAGGGTGATTGTTTTGCGCAAGCTGCTGAAATTAACTTTGAAGAAGAAATCGATGGTAAGTCTGCTTATCGCCGCATGCCTTTCGACGGGATGGACGGGAATATCTACCGTGTTTCCTATTGAAACTGCACATGCAGCATCTACCGTGACTTACACAGGTGCTGCGGGGCCTCCAGCGCATAACCTTGCGCTATGGTATCGTCAGCCTGCAACCGATTGGCAAACACAAGCGCTGCCGATTGGTAACGGGTTCATGGGTGGAATGGTGTTTGGCGGTGTTGATCAGGAGCATATCCAGTTTAACGAAAAGACGCTCTGGACGGGAGGCCCAAAATCTATTGCTGGAGGGGGAAGAGACGGCAACAGGGATGGGGCTGCGGACCATGTAGCGGATGTGCGTCAGAAGCTGGCTGGTGGTGATGTAGCCGGCGCAAGTGCCATTGCTGAGCAATACTTGACGGGAACCTTGCATGATTATCCTGAATTTGGGAATTATCAAACTTTCGGTGATATGTACTTCGATTTCGCTCTCCCAGCATCGGTAACCGTGACCGACTATCGGCGAGAGCTAGATCTAGAGGATGGCATTGCGCGAGTGACCTACAAGCAGAATGGTGTCACATATATACGTGAATACTTTATGAGCTACCCAGATAACGTAATGGTTATGCGACTAACGAGCAGTCAACAGAATCAATTGAATTTGGATGTTAGGGTTACCAGCCCGCAGGCTGCACCTTCTATCGTGGCGACGGGAAATACACTGACTTTAAAAGGTCAAATCGCAGATAATAACATGGCGTATGAATCACAGTTTCATGTCCAAACCGAGGAGGGAACGGTAACTGCTGGCAGCGGAAAACTGACGGTAGCTGGAGCCAGCTCGCTTACGATTCTAATGTCAGCTGCTACAGATTACGCGAACCATTATCCCGATTACGTCGGAACAGACCCCCATCTAACTGTGAGTGAGAGATTGGCTGCCGCTACTGCCAAACCGTATGACGAGCTGCGAACACGTCATTTGGCGGATTATCAATCTCTGTTTAAGCGAGTGTCCCTGAATTTAAATGATCAAGTGGCGACAATACCGACAGATCAACTTCTAACTAGTTATAAAAGCAATCGTACAAGTGCATTAGAAGCACTTTATTTCCAATATGGCCGCTACTTGCTCATCGCCTCTTCACGTGAGGGATCGCTCCCAGCCAACTTGCAGGGTGTCTGGAACAACTCAACGACTCCGCCATGGGGAGCCGATTACCATACCAACATTAATCTAGAGATGAATTATTGGCCTTCTGAAGTGACGAATTTGAGCGAAACCGCCATTCCCTATGTTGATTTTATTGATTCTTTGCGAGAACCAGGCAGAGTCACAGCCCAGAAGCATCATGGTGTAACGGGTTCTGGTTGGACCATACATACGTTCACTAGTATTTTTGGCTATACAGCACCGGGTTGGGACATTAGCAATTGGGGCTGGCAGCCAGCGGCAGGAGCCTTCTTATCACAGCAGTTATGGGAGAAATATTTGTTCACTGGTGATACGGAATATTTAAGAAATAAGCTGTACCCAATTATGAAAGAGGCGGCTGAGTTTTGGACCAAAACGCTTGTTACGGATACAGATGGGACTTTAGTATCTACGCCGGGTGTTTCGCCTGAACATGGCTCATTAAGCATTGGCGATTCCTATGATCAAGAGCTTATCTGGCAATTGTTCACGAATTGCATTGATGCCAGTCAAGTTCTAGGCATCGATGATCAATTCCGTAATGAACTGATCGATAAACGCAGTAAACTCTCCATGCCAAAAATTGGCAAGTACGGTCAAGTACAAGAATGGAAGGAAGATATCGACGATCCCAATGATCAACATCGCCACATTTCTCATTTAGTTGGTTTATATCCTGGCAACTTAATCAATAACGTAACAACGCCCGACCTGTTCAATGCGGCGAGAGTAACCCTTACACAGCGTGGTGATGAAGCAGAGGGGTGGAGCCGAGCGAATAAACTGAATATGTGGGCTCGCATGCTCGACGGTGACCATGCCGAGAAGATTCTCCAAGGACAGCTAGACGTGAGTACTTATTCGAATTTATTCAACGTAGGTCCACCTTTTCAGATTGACGGCAACTTCGGCGGTACATCGGGGATTGCAGAGATGCTTTTGCAGAGTCATACAGGCACGATTGATTTGTTGCCTGCGCTTCCATCGACATGGCCGAAAGGTGATGTGAAGGGCTTGAAGGCCAGAGGCGATTTTGAAGTGGATATGAGTTGGAATGGTACGATATTGACAAGTGCCAGGATCACTTCATTAGATGGCAATGTGGCGAAAGTCAAAGAGAAGACATTTATGCACGCGGGTCAATTTCAGGTAGTGAACACGGCTGACGCTACGCCAGTTAGCTACACGCGCAGTGGTGACACGATTACTTTTGCTACGGAGGCGGGCCAATCCTATATGATTACCTCCAGTGTCACACCACCGCCTCTTCCACCGACCCAAGTGCAGTCACCTATACATACAGCGACAACGGTGGATTTGCAGTGGATTGCTCCTACAAGCGGAGCAGCGGTTGCAGGCTATGTAGTGGACGTTTACCAAGGTTCGACGAAAATCCGCAGTATCGATGTACCGGCTGCAAACACAAGCCTCAAGGTAACAGGGCTTAACGAGAAGCAGTTGTACCGCTTCGTGGTCTGGTCCAAGGATGCCGAAGGCACGCTTTCTACGACCAGCAATGAAATGACCGCATTTACGTTTGTAGGAAATGCGTATCAGCAAAATTTTGACAACGGTGTAGCTGGTGGCTGGAAAAAGACTTCAACGACTGGAAGCGCAACGTTCAGCGTGGAAAATAACGCCCTAAAAGTAGTAGCCAATCCAGTAGCCATCATGGTCGATGATCATTCACCTGCGTACAAAGATGCTGACGTGGCAATGAAGCTGAAAATTCAAACAGGAACGGGGAGAGTTGGACTGCTCTTCCGCTATACAGATGTGAACAACTACGCCGGTGTCATTTATGACTATGGAAAATGGTTATGGTACTACGTGAAGGACGGTACTGAACATTATGGTGATCTAACGTCCATGACGCTTACAAATGGCCAAATCTATGATGTGAAAGTGAGTTTCGTTGACTCGACTATTCAGTTGTGGATGGATGGTCAGCTGGTTGGATCCACGACAGTGGCTGATTTCCTGAATACGCCTGGGAAAATAGGGCTGAGAACGTGGTTCGATAGCAAAGTATTGGTGATCGACGATGTGAATTATATCAATACAAGACCGGTTGCTGTTCAACCCGTACAGAAAATTAAAGTTGACGACCGCGATCCTGCCATCGTGTACACAGGGACGTGGAGCACGTACAACGATAGCGCAGATTATAGCGGTACCGAGAAGTATAGCGGTACAGGTGGTGCATCAGCTGAGTTTACCTTTACCGGTACCTCGATCGATTTCATCAGTATGAAGCAAACGAATCTGGGGAAAATCGATGTGTATCTCGACGGCGTATTAGCAGAGGCAGATATCGATTGCTACGCTACCTCCACGACCAAACAAGTCGTCTTGTTTAGTCGAAGCGGGTTAGAGAGCGGATCGCATACGATTAAGATTGTCGTAAAAGGTACGAAAAATGCTGCCGCCAGCAGTGCAATTGGCGCCATTGATGCTTTTGCGTACACGCCTGTTACGATTAATCCGCTCCGATCCATCGCGATAACGAACATTCCAGCAGCGATGATAGTCGGAGACACGGTCAGTTCAGTCGTCTATGCGACATACGGTGCGAACGATATCACAATGGTGACTGAGGGCGTAACGTATGAAAGCAGTAATCCGCAGGTGGCTTCCATCGACAGCAAGGGTTTCATTCAAGCGTTAAGCCCAGGGCAAGCGACCCTTACTGCGGCATGGGGAGGCAAGCAGGCTGAACAAGATGTGACTGTATCGGCTGTGGTTCCAAGTGAGCCGACAGCGTCCTTAACTGGACCCGCAATCGTTACAACGGGTACTCATTTTACCGTGCAGTATGTGTTGACGCCAATGCAGAGTGTGTATGCACAAGATATAACCATTACGTATAACCCAGATCAATTGGCCTTCCTTTCCGTGCAGTCGCTTTATCCGAATCTGATGATCGTGAACAAATCCGAACAACCAGGCACGGTTAGACTTCTGCTGGCAAGCACGAAAGTAGAGGCTGCAAATGTGAATGGCGCCATGCTAGCCTTGCAGTGGCAGGCTAAATCCGTCACGCCATCCGCAGCGCTCACCTTAGCCGATGTGAAGATCGCGAACGGTAACGGGGTAGAAACACACGTCGTTGGAAGCCCACTCAACGTTCAAATCAGATCTGTTTCAGGCGACTTGAATGTAGATGGCAGATTCTCCATTGGTGACTTAGCGATAGTCGCATCTGCTTATGGCAAAACATCCGCAGACGCAGATTGGAATCAACACAAGTTGGCGGATATCGACAATGACAACGATGTAGACATTGATGACCTTGCATGGGTAGCATCTAGAATTTTGGAATAGGTCTTACAAACAATAAGCAGGAGGTTATGAGATGAGGGCAATCCAGCGTAAATTAAGCGTTATTCTTTCAACTACACTCTTAGCTACAAGTGTACTACCATTACCAGGTGTGTTACAGATGTTTGGCAACGCTACGGCGTTGGCAGCAGATGGATCGAGTGCGACCTACGTGAACAATTTTGAAGATGGGACAGAAGTCAACCTCTCTGACAAAGGGGCAGTAACGTCTGACACTGCAGTAAGCGCAAGGGCAACCTACTCGGGAATGAACGGTCAATTTTTGGCAGCGAAAAATCCGAGTGGCGGCAATGAAATCTTTTATTTTAACGATATGCCTGATGTGGCTAATGGGACGTTTGAAGCGAAGCTGAATATTGATGGCGGGGCTTCCGAGCAATTCGGATTCATCGCTAGATACAAGGATCCAACGCATTATGCCATGGTTTCCCGCGACGGGAATGGCTGGATATGGGATGGTTTTAATGGTGGCAGTGAAGTGTGGGGGTCTTATCTAAATAAGACGATTAAACTCGATCCTGGCAAAACATATGCTTTTAAAATGACATTCAGCGGGGATACGTACGAAGTCTATATGGATGGTGCGCTTGTTTATACGTCAAACTCAGGTGGCGCTTTACCACTCGCAGGGGGCAAAGTAGGCTTTCGCTCTTACTACGCTGCCAAGACATTACATATTGATGATGTGAAAGTAACGGATAGCGATAAGGGGAATGCGGTCGTCTATACAAGGGATTTTACGGATGACGCAACGCCGGGCTTACAAATGTCAGCTGCGAGCGCAGCTGTTCCTACATATTCGTTCAAAACACCTTTACAAGGTTTTGCGGGGAAGGTGGCTCAAATCACTACCACCAATGGCACAAGCCAAGTGGTTGACAGCAAATCGCCATTAGCGATTAATGGAACTTACAGCGCCAAGCTGCAGCTGAACGGCACGTATAGCACGGCAGGATTGTTGTTCCGCTATGTCGATGAGAGCAACTGGAGTTCCGTGAGAACCGATAGTGCTGGTAACTGGACATTGGTTGGTAAAAGAGATGGAGCAGATGTGTCGTATAACTTAACGAGTACGCCTCAACTTCTAAGTCCTGGTACGGTACACAATGTGGGTGTGGATTATGAAGGGGATACGTATACGCTTACCCTGGATGGTACGGAGATTTACACCGGGACACAAGTGGGCATGTCGGTTATGAATGGCAGCCAGGGCTACATGGCGAGCTCGACGGACACATTAACAACGTACATGGATGATATGGAAGTCACGTATAAGGAAGGTGACGTCTATATACCGCCGAAACAAACGAGCTACATTCACAATTACAACGATGGCTTTACAGGTACTTGGAATAAACTAGATGGCACAGCTTACTCACCAACGCCAACGATCGCGAATAATCAGCTGAACATCGCCAATCTCTTCGGAGAAATCTATGATAACGATTCGCTGCCGATCCAGGATGGTACCTATACCATCAAGTTTAGAACGAATATTGATACGGGGCGTATCGGATTTATTTTCAGATACATCTCTCCTTCACAGCCTTTCGCGATGATTTATTATAATACGAACGGCAATTGGGGTTGGCAAACGGATGCCTCGCATTACGGTGATCTGACAACCAGTGGGCCTAATCTTGCAGCGAATACCGACTACACGCTTAAGATCAAATATATCGGAAAGAGTATTAAAGTTTGGTTGAATGACACGTTGGTTTGCAGCGGAAGTGCAGACTTCCCAGTTGCAGAAGGAAAAGTAGGTTTAAGAAGCTGGTTCACATCGAAAAATATAACGATCAGCCAAATTTCACAAGAAGCCTATATCCAGCCAACACCGCCGCAGCCGACTGCGCTTCAGCCGATTACGATTGCATCCGACCAATTAAGTGTGTCGATGGATAACCGCTTCCCGACCGTGCGCAGTTATACGTGGCTGGGCAGCGAGGCTCCGAATGCAACCCTGCAAGGTCAAAGCGATTTTCTATACAATGTGAAAATAAACGGCAATGACGGCTTTGCAACGGTACAAAGTGCAACGAAAACGGCAGGGGATACGGTCGTTTATCAACTTGACGTTCCTGTCGTGGATGATAATACAGAAGCTGCAGCGGGCAATGTGAACATGACGGTTACGTATAAAGTCACAGGCAATATCGTGAACATGGCTACACATATCAATAGTGAACCTTCCGGTTATAAAGTGCGTACGGTGGAATTCCCAAACCATAAGTTAGTTACGGTTTCTAGCAGCAATCCTGATGCACAAGGTGCTTCCTCTTGGGTAACAGGGGAATGGAACCAGATGAATGATGAATTCTATACGAATGATGCCATGTATGGATCGAAATTAAAAGATCAAGCTGTGGATAGTAAGCTAAGATCATACGGTTTTGTTAGTGATGGCAAGTTAGCGGCATCGATTATGAATGATGTGGTCGAGACACCAGGCAAAATTGTGATGAATATCGAGGCTGATTCGGATGGCGTCAACAAGCAGTTGTCGATGTGGAACGGCGTGTGGACAGCAAGAGGAGATATTATTGATGACAGTAAATTTCCGCCCAAATTTGATTTCACTTCCAAAGTGATGATTGCCCCTGACCGGAACGATGATCATACAGCTGATTGGAAAGATGCAGCCATTGATTTCCGCAGTGAATGGTCGAAGAATCTATTGCCAGGCGCAAGCGAAATCAATAAGTATGTCTCTTATATTGCGATGAACTTCAACAGCTTAGCGCAAAATCCATTCTTACGTACCTTGGATAACGCAAAGAAGCTATACAATTTGTACGATGGTTTCGGGCAGCTTATTTTGGAGAAAGGCTATCAGGCAGAAGGGCATGACGATAGCCACCCTGATGTCGCAGGGCACTTCGGCATTCGCGAAGGTGGATTGAAAGATTTTAACACACTTGTCGATGAAGGGTTAAAATACAATGTGAAAGTTGGCGTTCACACCAACATTGATGCTCAAGATCCGGATGCGTATTATGCCAAACCGGAAAACTGGGGCAGTACAGCCTCCAACTATGACTGGGTTGACCCTACGTATCCAACGAATCGTGCCAAAGATTTGGCTAGCGGAGACTTGGAGAAACGATATGCTCAGATGAAGCAGGAAGTGCCGAACCTTGCCATGATTTATGATGATATCTACAGTGGAGCTGGTTGGCACGCGAATCAATTTTCAAATATTATTCAAAACAAACTTGACTTTTGGCTTGCTACTGAGTTCTCTGGACCGCTAGAGGAAAACGTCATTTGGACTCACTGGGGAACAGATCCTTATTATCCAAGCAAAACACCGGGCAGCCAGATCATCCGTTTCATTAAAAACCAGTATCAAGACACGTTCCAGGCACCAAGCCCGTATACCAGCGTTTTATTGAGAGGCATGCTGCAAGCTGGAGTTGGTACATGGCAAGGCAGAACGGACATTCAGAACGGAATTGATTTATTTTACAATAACAATTTGTTAACGAAATACATGCAGCATTTCCCTATTCTTAATACGACGCATGATGCTTCTGGTATGGATAAAACAGTCGTTTTCGAGGATGGAGTCGTTGCTTCCTTGGATGAATACCATGCAGATAGCGCAGATGCGAACTATATCATAGGCACAGCTTCGCTCAAGAAAGATGGCAAAACAATTGCCAAATATGATGTGTTGAACCATAAAGACTGGGGAGATACAGGCGTTGGGCAATTAGATGTTAGTAACCAGAAGAGCCAGCTCTTCCTGCCATGGGATCCGCAAAATGAATCCAAGATCTACTACTGGAATCCTAAAGGTGGTTCAACAACTTGGGAATTGCCTAATAGCTGGAGCGGCATATCTTCTGTGGAAATGTATAAGTTGACGGACACTGGGCGTGTTTGGGATCGTACACTGTCAGTTGTTGGTGGTTCCGTTACGATTAACAACACAACCATCGGTGTTCCCTATGTCATCTACAAATCGAAAGCAGATGAGCAAGGTGCAGATACGCAGCAAGCCGGCGATTTTGGATTTGGCGGACCTGTAAAGGATCCAGGTTTTGATAGCGGTGCTTTTGCTTCATGGGACAAAACGTCTACAACGAATGCGACAGCTGCGCATGTAACCGTAGAGCATGATTCGTTGAAAAACAACTTCCTGAAAGTAGCAGGGAAAGACGAAGCTACAATTACGCAAACCGTCTATGGACTTGAAGCGGGTAAAACGTACACGGCTTCGGTTTGGGTAGACATCAATAACGCGACTACTGCGAACGGCAGCGAAAACAAATCACGTAGCACTTCCGATAGAGCCGTGACGATTGGCGTGAAAAACTACGGCGGACCGGAAGTAACGAATTTTATCACGTCATCGAAAATTAAAAACTTAGAAGAGCCTAGCAAATTCAAGAACACGTACTATCAACGGATGAAGGTTGATTTTACGGCAGATGCCTCAGGTAAAGCAACGATTTACCTGAAAGCTGACGCAACAAGCTCAGCGAATTCCAACGTGTGGTGGGATGATGTGAAGCTGTGGGAGAATCCAGATAAGACCAATTTTGGCACGCATTACTTCTATGAGGACTTCGAGAATGTCTCGGAAGGTTATGGTCCGTTTATGTTCCAAGCTGCTTCGAGCGGAGGGCAGACACATTTGGCTGAAAAGGTGAGTGATGAACTAAAAGCAGCCGATCCTTATATTACGCAGCCAATGACTTACGTCATTAATGGGCATTTCTCCTTGAAGTCGAACGAGCAAGATTTCATTTCAAATGCAAATACACCACTTGTTGCTGAGCTCTTGGCTACCGTACCATCGACTTTGAAGCTATTGCCGAATACCCATTATAAGATCAGCATGAGTTATGAGGCGAATAAAGCGGGGTTGTATCAGCTCTCGGCCAAATCAAGATCGAATGGTCAGACCTATAGCGTGCCTTTGTCTACGGCAACAGGTACAGGCAAATCCTTACTACCTGGCTTTACGCTGCCGATCATCAAATCTACGGGTACGGCGACTGCGGTATTGGATTTTGAAACGGGAAGTAAGGACGATTATTACATTGCTATTGATTCGGTTAAACAAACGGCACAACCACAATTATCAGCCATAGATGTGGTACTTGTTGTGGATGATTTGGTTGTTGATGATCTAACCAATCCACAAGTGCCCACAGCAGCACAAGTTGCTGCAGGCATTACGAGTATCACAGCTCCTGTACAGGATGCTGGCAGCTTGACACTGCCGGGTGTGCCGGCTGGGTATAGCGTAGCCATTAAAACGACGGATCAACCAGCCGTCATTCAACTGGATGGGACTGTTGTACCTACCGATGTTGTGCATACAGTGAATCTCGTATTGGAAGTGACGCGGACGTCAGATGGTACGAAAGCAGTGACTGTGAGCTTACCCGTTATCGTTCCAGCCAAATCGGAACAACCTAATAAAGTTCTTCTTGATGGTGTGAACACGGTTATGAAAGGTGGTACATTTGATTTGACCTACGGATTGGCCAATGCGGCGGAGAACATTTTAGCCCAAGATTTGACGTTCACCTATGATCCAGCAAAAGTAGAATTTGTTGGTGTGGAATCGGTTAGTGATGGTTTGACTATTGTAGATAAGAAGCTGACAGATGGCCAGGTCCGAGTACTCGTTGTCAAAATTGGCGGCAATTCAGAAGTGGTTGCTAACGGCGATCTGTTACAGCTTCATTGGAAATCCAAATCACTTACCGAATCATCGACTACCACGATTACGATTTCAAAGTTGCTGATCGCCAACGCTATTGGAGAGGAAACAAGTCTAGCAATCACTTCGCATGGCATAGCCATTGCACATGTGGATAAAGCATCGTTGCAAGCTCTCATCTCGGAGGCTCAGCAATGGCATGATGGGGCCGTGGAAGGCGCATTAGTCGGTCAATATCCAGCGGGTTCCAAAGCGAATCTACTTGCAGCGATTAGCACGGCAATTGCGGTGATGAGTGATGCGTCTGCCAGCCAAGAGGATGTTGCACAAGCTGCGAGTACATTGCGCGCTGCACTGACAGCTTTCCAAGCATCGATCATTAGAGGCATGTCAGGAGATCTAAATAACGATACAAAAGTGAGCATCGGTGACTTGGCTATTGTTGCGAAGCACTATGGAGCAACTCCAGCTGATGCAGATTGGAATGCCATTAAAGTTGCTGATGTGAATGGGGACGGCGTGATTGATATTGCGGATCTTGCTTGGATTGCTACTAAGATTCTGAACTAGTCTTCTAGAACTTCTCAGTTCCCATTTTCAGCTTGCGGTACGTGCTGGGGGATTGATGATATGCTTTCTTAAATAGCTTGGAAAAATGGAATTCATCATAAAAATGCAGCTTAGCTGCAATTTCTTTCAACGATAAGCTAGTGGTTTCGAGAGCAACTCTCGCAGCTGCTAGCTTTAGTTTTATGAGATAGTCGTTTGGAGACAAGCCTGTGAGTGCACGGAACCGGTTGAAAAAGGTCGTACGGGACCAGCCGCTTAGCTGGAGCAGGTCTTCAATACGAATTTGTTTATCCAAATTCCGATGGATATAGATGAGGATTTGGTTGAGCTCTGTGTGGTGAGAAAGGGCGACCAAGGAATGTTCTCTAGTTAACAGGAGTAAAATTTCTTGCAATAAAATGTTTGACGCATATTCGTAGCCATGGAGCTGAGCAATTAAGCCGTCAATCATCCGTTCGCACAATTGCATGGCTTCTGCCATTTTGCCGGTAGAGATAACTTCCATTACTGGAAGCTGTAGATGACGGGTCATGTTTAGTTGGCTAAAATCTAGAAAATAAAACTTCCAATCGTTATCCAGACATTTGTACATGGTGGGGATGCCGTGTTCCACGAAGAAAAAGGTGTTTTTCTCCAACTCATACGTATGATTATGCAGTGTAATGATTCCTTTTCCATCATAAGTAAGGAATAGACCTGGAACAATAAAGCCCTCCCGCTTCGATACTTCATAGCTATTATCGGCTTGAACCTTCCAAATGGAGTGAAATAGAGGAAGAGGAACGTCTGACTTCTCTAACTTATGGGGAATGTCTATTAAGGTCATGGTTTACTCCTCTCATTCATTCTTTGCTATTGTACGATTATACATGAAATGATAACGCTAATCCATGGTTGAAATCATTGGTGCACCCTATACTTAGACTATAAGCAAGAAAGAAATCACTAAGGAGTGTGGATGAAGATGTTGTTAAAAGTCGGCAACCGTGAATTAGAGATGGATGGACAGCATTTAGAGGAACTTAGAAGCTCTAATGATATTTTTCATGATATTGCAGCATTGCGTGATCGAATGGAAGAGGATGGGTACTTACTCATTCGTGGATTTCATGATCGGGACAAGGTACTAACCGCTCGTACAAGCATTTTGGAAAAAATGGCGCAAATGGGCAAATTAGATCGCGATACGCAGCTAGAGGATGGTGTGATGGCTGATGGCAGCAGAACCATTTTCTTTGGGGGAACGAACGAAGATTTGCCTGCCCTCTTGAATGTCTTGAATGGCGATCATATCATGCGCTTCTTTGATGAATTTTTAGGTGACCAATCGTTAACTTACCATTACAAATGGCTGAGGGCTGTGGGGAAAGGTGATTTCACAGGGGCGCATTATGATATTGTTTACATGGGCAGAGGTACTCAAAATGTGTATACCGTATGGTCCCCGCTGGGAGATGTTTCTTATGAAATGGGAGGTCTAGCCATCTGCCTTGGTTCACACCGTTTCGAGAAATTGAAAGCGTCCTATGGTTCCAAGGATGCTGATCGTGATGGGGTTAACCACTATACGGATGATCCGCTGTTCATTACGGAGAAGTTTGGCGGTAAGTGGGCAACAACGGAATTTCAGGCAGGAGATGTGCTCATCTTCGGCATGTTCTTGATGCATTGTTCCCTTGAAAATACGACGAACCAATACCGGATTAGTGTAGATGCCAGGTATCAGTCCGCAAATGAGAAGGTAGATGAAAGATGGAGCGGCAAAAAACCGAAGGGCCATTCTAAATAAGGGGAATGCAGCAATGGAGGAGATTCGAGTAATAAAATCATTGTGGGGAATGGAATCTTTTACCTACAAGGATGCTTTAGCTGCAATCGATGCTGCCGGATATGACGGTGTGGAAGGTCCTGTTCCATCGGAGAAAGATCGTGAGGAATTTAAGGCGCTTTTGCAAGCACACAACCTATCGTATATCGCACTCATTTCGACTTCTGGTGAGCATGAGGCCGCTTTTACAGCTGGCGTAAAAGCGGCCGCTGCGCTTGCGCCGGAGTTAATTATTTCCCACAGTGCGCGGGATTGCATGGATATTGAAAGGCAATTGCAATTTTTCGAACATGCAGTAGAGGTTGAAAATAAATACGGGATCCCTGTCGGGCATGAAACACATCGGCATCGCGCGATGTTTACGCCGTGGACGACCGCAAAATTGTTGCGGGCCCTCCCAGATTTGAAACTGACAGCGGACTTTAGTCACTGGTGCTGCGTGTGTGAATCGTTGCTTGAAGATCAGAACGAGCATCTGCAACTGGCCATGGAGCGAACGATTCACATTCATGCCCGTGTCGGCTATGCCCAAGGACCTCAAGTTCCACATCCCGGAGCACCAGAGTATGCCAATGAACTGCGAACACATGAGTCGTGGTGGAAGCAAATTGTTGCAACACGTGTAAGGAAAGGATTCGCTTATACGACAATCACCCCAGAGTTCGGTCCACCGGGCTACATGCCGACAATCCCTTTTACGAATGAACCGGTGAGTGATTTATGGAAGACATGTCTGTGGATGGCTGATCGGCTGCGTGAAACATATAAGGAATGAGATCTTCTCCCTAAAAGAATGGCTGCTAGTATAAGCAGACCATTCTTTTTTGTAGGATTATTTCCGGGGAAATCGAATGCTTCAGTATCCTGAGTTCACCTAAAACATTCCAATAATGTATAAAATGTGATCTTCAAGGAAATATAATGATGTTTCCTAATGATTGTTTTGGATGGGTGATGGGAATGGATAAGGCGATTGGTAAAATCAGTATTTTACAAATATGCATGATTTTTATGCTAATGAATGGACTTGTGAGTCATGTTATTATCAACCCAATGCTCCTTGATGCAGCAGGAAGAGATGCCTGGATCTCTATATTATTAACGGGGGTATTGTATCTTCCTTGGTGTGCCATCCTCGTTATGTTTATGAAGAGAACAGGCCAGCAGAAGCTGCAGCCGTGGTTAGCTAGCAAAACCAATAACATCGTATCGTGGATAATCGTACTTCCAATCTGCTTGTACTTGTTCCTGATGGGATTGTCCACTGTCTTCTATACTGCAATATGGACGAATATTGATTACTTGCCTAGTACACCTAAATTTACATTGCTTATTGTGTTATGCCTAACTTGCCACTTCTACGCGACTTCAGGAATACGGATGATAGCTAGCAGTGCGGGGATCCTGCTTCCCATTGTGGTTGCACTGGGCTTTTTTGTCGCATTCTCGAATGCCCCGCAGAAAGATTTCTCACTGCTAAAGCCTGTATTGGAGCATGGATGGCAGCCCGTCTTGCATGGCATGGTTTATGTCGGAAGCGGGTTTATTGAATTCATGATGATTATAGCTGTCCAACATCGGCTGAATACAGGTGTTCGGGTTTGGAAAATCGGCATATTGGCAGTGCTTATGGTCTATATTTCGTTAGGTCCTATCATTGGTGCTGTGACCGAATTCGGTCCTGTTGAAGCTGCAAAACAGTCTGAGCCGCCTTATGAGCAGTGGCGCTTGGTTAAATTGGGCAGCAATATTGAACATGTCGATTTCCTATCTGTCTTCCAGTGGATGTCTGGTGCGATTATTCGAGTCGGTTTCTCGCAATTTTTATTGGCCGAAATGGTCCCTTTTATTCATGCGAAAAAACGTAGTTGGTTTATCCTTGGTGTGACGATCAGCTATTTGCTGCTATCAATGATCCCCCTTGAGAAATATACGGTTTATTTATGGATGTATCGATTCTATTTCCCAACCTCCTTAGTTGTGGCCTTGTTCGTATCGATAGTTTGTATAGTGATCTCGTTGTTTTCTAAGAAATTCAAGGAGGGAACGGCATGACTGCAACTGAACTTGAACCCGTAGAGGGTTGGGACAAGCAGAAAATCAAAGCGCAATTTCTTCACTCAGCAGACGTAGAAATACAGCCATATCGATTTGAAGAGGGTAGCTCTTCTGAAGTTATTCTGATCTATAGCGGAGGATTAAGTGATGCCTCACAGATTGCAAAAGTCATACTTCCAGAGCTCGATAACTTGTACCGGCAACAAAGATTATGGGAATTGCAACTGAAACATATTTCCATTCCGTTGCCGTTGACAGCGATAGAACCCACAGCCTCGAAAGAGCAAATATCAGAGTGGATCTTTCAAGGAGATCTCATTCTGCTGTTCACACCGACGAATCTGCTTTTCAGAATGTGTATTGCTAATCGTCCAGAGCGTACTCCTGAGGAATCAAGCACGGAAATTTCCATCAATGGACCCAAAGATGGATTTGTTGAAGATATCAATATTAACGTGGCCTTAATACGAAAACGCATTCGTAACCACTCTCTTTGCTATGAAAGTTTTACATTGGGAAGAAGAACAAGAACCAAGGTAGGTTTGCTCTATTTTTCAGATATTATTGCTCCAAATGTGCTGAACGAAGTTCGAAAAAGAATAAATAAAATTGATGTGGATGGACTTCAAAGTGTTAATCAACTAGAGCAGAAGATTGCTGATAAACCGTTTACGCTAATGCCTTTATTTGATTATACCGGCAGACCGGACAAGGCAGTCACCAGTTTACTAAACGGAAGATTTGTCATTATCGTAGATGGGAATCCAATGGTTCTCATTGGGCCGGGCACCTTCTTACTATTACTAAAATCTCCTGAAGATATCTATTTTAGTTTCCAGTATATTTCGTTTGCGCGAATGATTCGTGCAATCAGTTTTTTCTTATCGATTTTATTACCAAGCGCATGGGTAGCACTCACTTCGTTCCATCCGGATCAGATTCCCTTTCGGTTGATGGCAACCATTGCCACGGCTCGGATTGGATTACCGTTCTCTGGACAAGTTGAAATGTTGATATTACTGATGTTGTTGGAGATCTTTCGAGAGGCTGGCCTTCGCCTGCCAAGTAATATTGGCCAGACCTTGACCGTTGTAGGTGGGTTAATTATTGGGGATGCCGCCATTCGAGCAGGTTTCGTTTCTCCGAGTGTCATCGTTGTTGGGGCCATCGTGGGAGTGACCGGTTCAACTTTAGTTAGTCAAAATTTGATCGGGGCCGTTATCGTCCTCCGCTTTGCGTTTTTTTTCATTTCTGCCGTATTTGGCATGTTTGGCTTAATCGTTAGTGTTGTGTTGTTTATAGGCTATTTGTGCAAACTAAGCTCCTTTGGGGTTCCGTATATGACGCCCCTGTCACCGCCGGTGTTTAAAGAAATAGCACGATCTATCCTACGACTTCCTTGGAGTCAATATACAAAGAGACCTAATGACTTAAACACTGTTGATACTGATAAGCAAGGGGAAGATCCGCATGAAAATAATCATTAAAACGTATATCGTGTTTACTATACTTTTAGTGGTATCAGGGTGTTGGGATTCCAAAACGATTCAAAATATGACGTATGTTACAGCACTGGGGCTTGATTATGAGGAGGGACATTTTATTGCTTATATTCAGGTGCTTAACTTTTCGAATGTGGCAAAGAGCGATAAATTAGAACTTGGTAAAAATGTCCCCGTATGGATTGGCAAGGGAGAGGGGAAGACGGTCATAGAGGCCTTATCATCCATTTATGCAACATCTCAAATAAGGGTATTCTGGGGGCACATTAAAGCAATTGTCTTAAAAGAAGGCGTTTTGAATAACAAATTGGCGCTTAGGCAAATCTACGATGCGATAGATCGCTATCATGAGGTTCGATATAATATCTTACTTTATACTACGAAGGATAGCTTTTCTGACATCTTAACGCAGAAATCAGTGCTTAATCTTTCGCCGCTGGACACGATCATGGATTCACCGGAGGAAACCTTTGCACAAAGATCCTTCATTCAGCCACAGTATGGTTACAAACAAATTGCCGAACTTAACGAAAAGGGCAGAACGGTCATCCTTCCAACACTGTCTATCACGAAAAAAGAATGGCAGGAAGATCAAAAAGAGAAGCCTATGTTTAAAATAAATGGCGCCTACGCCATGCAATCACATTTATTGATGGGGTGGTTTTCAGAAGACGATCTCAAAGGCGTGAGATGGTTTGATAAGAAATCGAATCGCGTATTTGTTCAAATACCCGATAATAAAAAACCGGAAGGATCGTTAGTACTATCCAAACCTCATCCTAAGATAGAAACACTGATTGATCAAGATGAAGCTCGCTTTAATCTAACCATAAAGGTTCGTGCGGTAGTGGAGGAAATGACCAAAAACGTTTCTATTAAGACGATGGAAGAACAAGCTGCACAAGTAGTTCGAGAAGAGATTCTTTCGACGTATCGAAAGGGCTTGTCCACACAGACAGACCTGTTGAATTTATTTGGAGAAATTTATAGAAATAAGCCTCAAGCATGGCATCGGTTACACGACGGAGGCCACTTGGTTTTGAAAGAGGACTCCATCAATCAGATTGAAGTCAAAGTGAAAATTACGCAAACTGGAAAATATAAAGGCAGAGTGCTTCCTGAGTAGTCTAGTCTTATTTAAGGACGGGTTCGCCCTTTAGACCGAAGGTTTGTAAGGGACCGTAGGTGGTCATGCGGGTTATCAGCAAGGCCATCTCTCGGGGAGAAAGTTGCATACCGCTTTCCAACCAATGCTGAATGACACCCAAATTTGCGGATGCCAAATAAGCAATAATGAACTCTCGCGGCACCGGTACGTGCTCAGACTGATGCAAAGACAGTTTATCAAAAAGATGTTTTTGCATGATCTGTTTTACTTGGCTGGGATAAGCAGCATCGCCTTTGGGGCCTAAGAGAACTCTGAAAAATACCGCATGCATGGTGAAAAAAACGAACAACTCCGTGAAAATCGGATGAGGCTCGTTACGTGCGGCATACTGGGTTATTTGAATAGGGTCAATGTTCTTGACGATTTCTAGTATGTTTTTGAGCATATCCTCTTTGCTCTGATCTAGGAGATCGTATTTATCACGGTAATGCAAATAGAAGGTTCCCCGATTCAAGCCGGCCTTCTGCATCAAGTCCCGGATGGTTGTGCCTTCGAAGCCTTTTTCTACGATTAAGTCAATTAAGGCATTTCTTAGCAACAGTTTCGTTCGTATGATTCTAGGATCCGTCTTGTCCTGCATGTTCCTCAGCCTCTCCTGAAACTTATTTTGTGAACTAATGAACATCCATTATGCAGGAGTCGGATAAGCGACTTTTGCTTGTATGTTGATCATTGAATTAATCCTCCAACTTATTATAATAAGCTGTGTAAGCAATAATCAACACGAAGTTCATTAAGTAGGAGGAGATCCTTTATGAGATCGGAAACGTCTTTTATGCATTATGTAAAAGAATTTATGAGTCAGCGACTTATTTTGTTTCTATTCTCTGTTAGTTTTCTTAGCTGTTGCGGAGTCATTGCGACGTACGGTAGTATCCGGACGGTGGCAGCAATATGTGTAGGTCCCATTATTGTTGTCTTTATCGAATATACAGTTCACCGTTACATTCTTCATGAATTTCCACGGATTGCTCCCTTTGCATATAAGGGGCATGTAGCACATCATGAATCTCCTAATGACATGAAATACTTGTTTGGACCCGTCTCGTTTGACGTATGTGCATATTTGGTCATTTTTGGGACGGCGTTTATGGTGACGGGGTTGGATTGGCATCTGTCTTTAGCCGTCGTGTTCGGCGCATCTGGCTTTCAAATCTATTATCAATGGAAGCATTATGTTTCCCATCGACCAATCAAACCATTGACCCCTTGGGGCAGATGGATGAAGAAAAGGCATCTGCTGCATCATCATATGGATGAGAAGGCTTTGTACAGTGTAACTAGTCCTGTGTTGGATATCGTCATGAGAACAAATCTGCCCAAAGCATCCAAAACGCGGTCATCCTAGTATTTGCCTAGTCATTATAATCAATCCTAGTCATCATACATTTTGTATTTAGCAGCCAGAAAAAGAAGTAAGCGTTACCATGATGTCACATACCTACCTTTTATGTTTTTGAAACTTTCTTTATCGAAAATACTGACTTGATATGACAAAATTAATTTGATGGGGGATGTTGAGTATGAAAACAATAACAGGAATATGGCTTGGCTGGATCGGTATCATTTTAGCAATTATCGGATTTTTTTATGCACCTGTGTGGATGGGCAGCATTGCCGTTCTTCTCGGACTTATTTGCTTGGCTACGCCTAAAAAGGGACTGGCTTGGTGGTCAGTCGGTCTTGGTATCGTGGCATTTATCATTCCATACTTTAACTAAGTAAGCTTGGTATAGAGAGAACCGATTTTGTAAGGTAGGTATGTGACATTATGGTAACCCTTGCTTCGTTGCAAGGGTTCTTTACTTTTTATCATAAATCCACCAATGATAAGCCATACTGTAAGGTAACTTATTTACAATTAGGAGGACCTGAATGAGTAAGCAGCATTGGCAAATCCCAGCTACAGAGGGTCTCGGTTTCCGGGTCAAACGGGACCAAGTGATTCGAATTACGGATGTGGAGGGGGAACAAGTGGCCGACTTTGTGGCCTATCGTGCGAATGATTTCAGCGAGCGACTGGACCCTACGGTTACAATGGACGCATTACATGCGATGAAAGTGAAGCCTGGGGATATGATTTACTCCAATAAATATACGCCTATGCTCACGATTATTAGGGATACGGTAGGACAGCACGACTTTATTAACTCGGCCTGTCGGCCTGAAATGTACGAGTTGCTGTATAAGAAGCGGGGCCACACCAGCTGCTATATGAACTTAAATGAAGCACTGGCACCATTTGATATCCCCGCCCCAGATCAACATTATCCCTTTAATATTTTCATGAACACCATCATTCAGCCATCGGGGCAAATCCTTGTAGAAAAGCCTTTATCGAAAGCAGGGGATTATATCGAACTTCGTGCTGAAATGGACCTGGTTGTGGCGATATCTGCTTGTCCCTGCGAAGAAAGTCTCTGCAATGGGTACAAATGTACACCTATTCGTGTTGACATCATTTAATCTTCTAATGAACTAGCACCTCTCATACAATAACTTGTACAAGTTATTTGATATTCAGGGGGCGAACTTATGCATGCTTTTGTCACGTATGTCATTCTAGGAATTTCATTATCGGCTCCCATCGGTCCTATTAACGCCGCTCAACTCGACAAAGGAGCCAGATACGGTTTTACTGCCGCGTGGTTGATCGGACTAGGCGCGATGTGTGCCGATTTGCTGTATATGCTGCTGATTTATTTTGGTTTAGCCCATTTCTTGACCACCCCGTTTATGAAAACATTTCTGTGGTTGTTTGGCTGTTTTGTACTTATCTACACCGGCGTAGATACGCTAAGAAACGTGAAGACAACCAAGGAAGCTAGCCCCCGCGAGGCCCAATCCAGCGTAAGTTCCTTCCGTTCTGGATTTATTATGGCGCTTACGAATCCGCTCAATATCTTATTTTGGCTCGGTATTTATGGCTCTATTTTAGCCGAAAGTGTGCAGAATTATGGACTTACCCAGGTGCTTTGGCATACCTCCGGTATCTTTGCAGGCATTCTATTGTGGGATGTTGCTATGGCCACGCTCGCTAGTTCCTTTCATAAGTTCGGGAGTCGCACTACCTTGCAAATCATTTCTGTTATAGCTGGCCTTTCTCTCATTGGTTTCGGGTTCTATTTCGGTTATCAAGCCTATAAGCAGCTAACGGGTTAGCAGAGTTCTAACCGAGATACTCACCCATATGACCTCCTTCGCATAGTATGCTTCGTACTTACGAAGGAGGTTATTACGACATGGCTGATCTATACGCCAAAGACTGGCTTGATACACATATGAACACCCTGGCAGCATGGAAACAGGATGCTTTCCGTCAATTCGGCAATATGATTGCAGATACAGGCAATACGTACCCTTGTATACCAGGCCGTCAAGGCTTCCTGACCAACAACCTGCGCTTTGGTTTTGCTGCTGATCCAAGATCAGAGCAGGCAGCCCTTGATACCATGGAGCTCTTGCAAGCTTATGGTCGTTGCTCGCGGGAAACAGGGAAATTTGCCTCGCTGGTTATCTTTTTCGAAACACCTGCAGACATGCTGAAAAGCTTCTCAGTAGAAGACTATGAGCAGCTTTTTTGGTCTGTTCTTAGTGGGGTTAGTGCCAAAGATGAGGCGCCATGGCCTGCGCATATTTCAAAGGATCCTGCCCACCATTCTTGGGAATTCTGTTGCGATGGGGAGCCCTATTTCTCCTTTTGCGGGACACCTGCCCACATGCTTAGAAAGAGCCGAATGTTTCCACATTTCCTCATTGCTTTCCAACCGCGCTGGGTGTTTGAAGAAATCAACGATTCTACTCCTTTTGGACGTAATATGAAGAAACGCATTCGCCAAAAATTAGAAGCATACGACAGTATCCCCGCACATCCATCTCTGAAATGGTACGGACAAGAGGATAACCAAGAATGGAAGCAATACTTTTTGCGTGATGACGAAAGCGTCCCTTCTAAATGTCCTTACACGTTTATGAAAAATAAACTAAAAGCTGTTGGTGTGCTTTTTCATAAATAAAATATCGTTACGCTGGCTCAGTTCGTTCCGAATGATGCTTCATCCACCAAGTAATTAGGATAATTACCAGCACGATAAGAAGGCTAGTCCAAAACCCAGGTCTACCGGTTTGCTCCAGAAGTGGTCCCGTTACGGCTACCATAATAAGTAGGATAGCGCTCCAAGATTTCAGATGGCCGCTAAGTGTTGGCCGAAGTAGTTTCAGATAGGATACGACGATAAGCAGCCACGTATATAAGAGCACCAATCCCCCGGCAGTCGTGATATGTTCAAAAATTTTGCTTGGCATGACTAGTGCAAGAACGATAGAAACACTGAGCCCGATCGTATTCACGCCTAGTGCATACAGCGGTAATTGTTTCTTGCCTTTCTTATTGGCCAGCCATGGAGGGGCATCGCCACCTTCTGCTAAAGCAACTAGCATCGTGGATACACCATATAGCGAGGCAACGAGGATAGAAAATCCTGCTATAATGAGAACCCCATTCATGATGTGTACGAGAATGGGTAATTCCATGATGCCAAGTGCGAGCAGCAGGGGGCTTTTTTCAGGCGTTACATGCTCTTTGGTAATAAAAAGAAGCGCTAAACTAATAGCTGCTATGTAGAGCACTGTGATCGCAAGCAGCATAAGTCTCCCAGCTTTAGTAGCCTCTTTAGGGTTTCGCAAATGGATGGCCATAAAGCCCATGACTTCTATGCCGCTAAATGCATAAAACGCATACAAAAGTCCTTTCCATGCACCTGTCCAACCGGAACCAAACCAATGAGCTGTACTGCCCTGAATCGTGTTTATCCCATGAGTTCCCCTGATGAAAATAATGACTGCGATTGCGATGAATAGAAGCACTGCCCCCATTTTTACGATAGCGCATATATTCTCGGTTTTGTTAATGCCTTTGGAACCAAGAATGATAACAAAAATGGCAAGGATCGAGTAACCAGCAGTCAGCACCCAGAGTGGCAGATTAGGAAACCAAA
The DNA here is from genome assembly GCF_059692055.1 of Paenibacillus sp. J31R109. Taxonomy (NCBI): domain Bacteria; kingdom Bacillati; phylum Bacillota; class Bacilli; order Caryophanales; family Paenibacillaceae; genus Paenibacillus; species Paenibacillus sp. J31R109. The sequence goes on from NZ_JCAUAR010000005.1 coordinate 184,130, forward strand.
ATTGTGTAAAAATACCAATGGCCGTTAAGGAACTGCCAAGAATGAGCATTTCCGAGGACCAATATAGCCATCCTACGCCAAACCCTGCCCAGCGGCCATAGGCTTCCCTCACATAATTTCGAAAAGAACCCTTTTCAGGGTTAGCGGCTGTCATCTGAGCTAGGGCTTCATATACAAATAAGGTAGCTAGTGCTGCCAATAAAAATATGGCGACGACCAGGAATCCACTCTTCTGAATGGCGATGCTGGATCCAAGGAAGAACCCTGTTCCGATCGTGCAGCCAATACCGAATAGGGCTAACTGCCACCAAGTTAGCTTGTTCGCGTTTTTGTCGTTGTTCGTATGCCGCAAAGTTGCCATAAGTGATGAACCTCTTCCCTGGCTAAAATGTGAGAAAGCCCAAACAGGGCATTTTGGGCCAATGTTGGGCTTCTCATGCTGCTAGCTAATGCACAGACATTCCTGCTCTGTTATTCGGCGGCATTTGTGGGGCCCCGGTTGCAGGGACGAATGCTGTCAGCATGCTTTGCATATCGGAAGGGGCTAATTGTGGCACTTGGTAGTAGGCAAGTCTATTTTGATAAAGGAAGATTTCATAAGCCATTTCTATGAAATTTTGTACTTGAGAAGCTAATACACGCCGAACGACGGGGTTCGTCACTTCCACGGCGGTCATCGTTAGTAAGGAAGCATGCGTTTTGACCAGACCTAGCATATGCCCGCTGATTCCCGCATCCTTCACATCAGCGAGGGATTGGTTTGGCTTTTTCGGTTGGGTTGGCTTAATCCCATAGATCGGCTCGGATAATTGCCTAATCATGTAGGTGGACGTTTCTTGGCTTGGTTTTTGCCCGGTTGTGAAACACTCTGCGGTTACATTGTACTGGGCAAGTGTGAACTGGTATTGACGATCCAGAATGTCCAGCAGCTCGCTATCTTGTACAAACTGCCTAAACATCATAAATTGGTCAAGCACATTGATGGTACAGGCCAACACCTCATGTAAATCGAAAAGCTCATGACCCCCGTGGTTTGTGCTCGGCATAGCTTGCATTTGATTATTAGGTTGCATTTGCTGTTGCATAACGAAGTCTCCTTTGGTGTAGAGGTTAACGTAACTTCGTTAATGTTGGTATTAGGTCTTTGGTTTATGCATGGATTTGAAGATCTCGTATAACTATAACTGTTTTATCCGTTTTCTTAATAGGCAAGAGAAGATATGATTAGGTAAACAGTTTGGATGGAGGTGAAGTTGTGCAGAATAACCATACAACAACCCAATTTCAGCATGCATTACAGACGATTGTGGCTGCTATTCATCCTTATATGAGTGGACGAACTGTTCCTTTGGTCGTGTCACTGGATGGGGGAAGCGGGGCTGGAAAATCTACGTTGGCTGCTGAGCTGGCTTCAGAATGGGATGCCACAATCATCCAATGCGACGACTTTTTTGATGCTACGATAACTGACAAGGAGTGGGATTCATTCACAGTGGATCAAAAATGCTTTCGTTGCATAGATTGGCAGCGTATGCGGAATGAAGTATTGTTACCACTATTGGCAGGTAGGATTGCTCAATATCACCCTTTTTCTTTTTCATCAGAAAATGCTTTGGCATCGAAAATGGTTACGTTACAACCTTCCAACCTAATCATCCTCGATGGGATTTATAGTGCTCTCCCTGAGATGTTCGATGTTGAGCACCTTACGGTTCTCGTGGATGTATTACCCGAACTTCGCCGCTATAGGCATAATACAAGAGAGGGTACTGAAGATGTAGATTGGCATCGCAGATGGGACCCAGTTGAGGATTATTATTTTTCAGTCTTGAGGCCGCCAGCATTCTATCATGTAATTGTGTTTAACACGTAGTACATATTGTGCTAGAGGTAACGATAGTTGAACCACAACAAAAGGCTGCCTCGTGGCAGCCTTTCATTTTGCTACAAAGATAAGGTCACTTTTAGTTTGCTGGTGCCTGTATATAAGCATCACCTATAGTCAAGAGGTCAGCTTCATTAGTAGCCCCAATAATCTGTATATGCGAGATTGTGTTATTTTTCTCTTTTATCATAATCAGAAGGGTGTACATCTTGCCCTCTTTATCAGCAATCAGCTGCGAGTAGATCCCGTGTTCATTAAAGATGGTATTTGTCTGGTTGTGTGCGTCAAGGTTACCACTTTGAGTTACTGTGATTTGTTGCCCCAGGGCGTTTGAATAAACAGCGATATATTGATCAACACCTGATGTTTTGGAAGTCTCTATGACGTGTTTAAAAAGAATTCCTTTACTCTCATCACGTTTCCAGCCGCCGATTGTTTCCGGTTCACGAATTGGAAACGCCGATACGGCTCGCGCTTCAGATAAACGATAAGTCTTTTGTACATGATTCGTATCGTCGGAGAATTTCTTCAATTGATCGATTTTTGCAACGTGATGCGCAGGCACCGATACTGTTTGTTTGTGTACATTCAGCATAGTACTCGCGTAGGCGACACTAGGAACTAGGATTGCTGCAGCGACAAGAGATATGGCTTTCCATTTGAAAGATTTACGTTTGGGGCGATCTTCTTGAGCAAGCCTATGAAATAGACGAGCTTCAAATTTATCCATATCTACCTGTAGGTTATGATGTCTAAATTGTTTTGCTATCTGAAGCTTCTCTTCTAAATTCAATGTGGTGTTCCTCCTTAAGCAATTTTTGTAAGCGCGCACGTGCTCGATGAAGTCTTATTTTCACACTTGCTTTGGTAATTCCAATTAATTCGGCAATCTCTTGCACCTGTAAATCTTCAAAATAATATAAAACGATGGGGACCTTGTACTTCTCTGGTAGGGACAACACGATATTATAAATATCTCCTCTATGTTTTTTATCCAGATACATATTCTCCGCGCTTTTAGCTACTTGTTCAGGAAAAACAGAAGTTACGATTTCACGCAAACTTCTTTTTTGATAGGTTCTACACTCGTTACTAACAATTCTATAGAGCCATGGAAATGGATTTTCAGGGTCTTTTAACTGTTTCATGGAATGATACGCTTTAATAAAGGCATCTTGAACACGATCTTCTGCTGTTGATTGGTCTTTTACATACATATAAGCCACTCTAACTAACCGTTCTGTGTACAAAGCTACCCAATTTTTAAATCTTTGCTCCATGGATATTTCACCTCACTGTTATCTTAATGACTAATGGAAACCCTTTTTGGTTACACATGTGAGTAAACTATTTTTTGGGATTTATGGTTTTATATAAAAAAAAGACTGCCGAGGCAGCCTTTTTCACATCTCCATGTTCTATTTTTTTTCTATTACAGAAGAGATTACATTAGTTTGTAGGAGCTTTTATATAAGTATCACCTATAGCCATGAGATCAGCCTCACTAGCATCTCCGATAATCTGGATATGTGTGATTGTGTTATTTTTTTCTTTGATCATAATCATAAGGGTATTCATCTTTCCTTCTTTATCTACAAACAGTTGCGAGTAGATCCCATCTTCATTAAACTTGGGGTCTGTCTCATATTGCGCGTCATGGTTACCACTCTGAGTTACTGTGATTTGTTTCCCCTGAGAATTTGAATAAACATCCATATATTGATCAATACCTGATGTTTTGGAAGTCTCTATGACATGTTTAAATAAGGTTCCTTTACTCTCATCACGATGCCAGCCGTCGATCGTTTCTGGTTCACGAATTGGAAACTCCGATAGGGCTCGGGCTTCAGATAACGGATAAGTTTTTTGCACATGATTCGTATCATCGGAGAGTTTCTTCAATTCATTGATTTTTGTAACGTGATGCGCAGGCACCGTGATTGTTTCTTTGTGTGCATTCAGCATGCTACTCGCGTAGGCAGCACTTGGAATTAGCATAGCGGCCGCTACAATCGTTACGGCTTGCCATTTAAAGTTCTTACGATTTTTCTTCACAATAGACATGTGATAATCCTCCCAAAAGTTAATGAACAGACGCTTTACGTCTATTTCACGAGAATGACTATTTTTATTCAGTTTTGGTTACATTTTTTAAAAAAGTAGGCAAAAACACAGCAAAAACACAGCCTTATGGGCTGTGTTTTGTTGGTTTTACATCGGGATGACATCATAATCGCGAAAAGAGATTATTCATTGTTACTTAGAGCGAAAAAGTCACGCGTATCTTGGCGGGCTTTAGGCATTAACACGCGATCTAACTCTTCATTCAGCCAAAGCAACGATTTATTGTGGAGATGCTTACGCATACTTTCCTCGGCATCGCGCATCGTCAAGTTAATAATACAGGGAGTGGCTCGGGTGCATGCCGCGATCTCCTCATCTCGGCACAGATAGCTGTTATCTTTAATATTTTTGCATTGAAAAATAGGAGATGAGCCTTCAACGGCTTCTACAACATCCCAAAACGAGATTTCCGCAGGAGGCTTGGCTAATCGATAACCGCCTTTCACCCCAGGAACGGAGATAACAATACCTGCCTTCGTTAGTTTACCGAAAATTTTCGAGAGATAGGTCTCCGAGATGCCTTGGAACGTAGATAGTTCTTTAATCCCTATAGTCGACTTAGACGGAATGTCGATCAAATAAACCAAGCAATGCAGCGCATATTCAACACCGATACTGTACTGCATGCAAACACCTGCTTTCTGGACAACCAAACTTGATATTAAATATCTTAAGTGGATAAATGGTCCTTGTCAAATCAAGGTTTGGCGGATTTTGCAGTAATTACACATGATCGAAGATTGACAATCAGGAGGGAAAGAGGTATTGTAGACAATGTCAATAGACGATATACATTGTCGACGATTAACTTGTGAAAAGGTAGATTGCGAAGGAACCTAAATTCAACGGCGTCACAATGGCGAAGAAAAAGAATTAACGGAGGTTAGACTTCATGAACAATCATCAAGTGTCATTGTAGGAACAGCTCGATTCCACTTGGATGGAAAAGAATTCGATGCGAAAGCAGGCGATATCGTTGTCGTCCCAAAAGGTACGCATCATACTTTCGCTAATTTTGACACTGACACGCCTCTGCTTATGCAGATTACATTTACTCCCGCGGGAGATGAGCTTGCTTTTCAGGATTGTGTTGGAAAGACAATTGAAGAAATCGTGGATCTGTCTAGAACCAAATACGAAGTTATCTTCACGGGGCCACCACTTGAAAAATAAATCGAGACATAGACTTGCAGATCATGAATAATAGACAATTTGGATTTCATTCATTAGGAGGAATTATACAATGAATAAAATGTTAATTATTAATGCCCACCCGAAAGTAGATTCAACATCTTCTTTCAGTTCGAATGTGCTTCATCATTTTCTGAAGACATATAAGGAATTAAACCCAAATGAGGCCATAGAACAAATCAATCTATACAGCGAAGAAATACCAGCAATCGATCAAGTGGTACTAAGTGCATGGGATAAGTTAGCGAAGGGTGAACCAATCAACGCTGAAGAACAGAAAGTGACCTCGCGGATGGCTGAAGTACTGCAACAATTTAAGAGCGCTAATAAATATGTCATTGCTATGCCGCTGCATAACTTCAACATTCCATCCAAACTAAAGGACTATATGGATAACATCATGATTCCTCGCGAGACATTCAAATATACCGAGAATGGTTCGGTAGGGTTGCTGAAGGACGGTCGAAGCCTACTCGTTATCCAAGGAAGCGGTGGCGTCTACACTAATAATGATTGGTATACGGAAGTAGAATATTCGCATAAATATCTCAAATCTATGTTTAATTTCTTCGGGGTTGAAGATTATCAAATTATCAGAGCTCAAGGGACAGCTGTCTTCAATCGGGATGAAATATTGGAGAAAGCTTACAAAGAAGCTGAGGCAGCCGCTTCACATGTATCCAAAGTGACGGTTCAAACAACCTAATTAAAGACGTAAAAAGAGGATAACCTACTATGGAAAGGATGATCCAAAATCTTAAACGCACAAATTTCTATTGAAATTATGCCACTGAGAGCAGAAGACCGTAACCGTTGGATCTTCTTATCTCAAGGCTATAAGACTTTTTACGAGACGCATCTTCCTGAATCCATCTATGATGAGGTCTGGCACCGATTGTTACATGGCGATCATATATATGGTTTTGGCGCACACTTAGATGGAAATTTGGTCGGGATAGCTCATTATCTATTTCATCAAACGATCTGGATGGAAAATTCTTGCTACCTGCAAGATTTATTTGTCGATGAGGCTGCTCGAGGGCATGGGGTTGCTCGTGCACTTATTGAACGGGTAGCGCAATCAGCACGTGAACATAACGCTCTTCGATTTTACTGGTTAACTCATCATGACAATACGGCAGCTCGTTTACTCTATGACAAAGTTGCCATGAACGAGGGATTTATTCGATATGAGTATCTGCTTAAATAAAATAAATGCACGACTACGTTTCGTTTGATCTCTAGTTATGAATATGGACATCACAATTAAGAAAGTATAAACCAGAGTGGCAGAGGAAAGTGTTCGCTTATCTAGATTGCCCTCGTGACAATATCGATAAATAATCCAGTCATAAAAGGAGAATTTCAGAAATGGTAAAAGTGGAAAAGAAGTTGTATACAGCTACTGTAAACGTTAAAGGTGGAAGAGACGGCAAAGCTGTTTCCAGTGATGGTAATCTTGACTTGGACTTGAGATATCCCAAGGAATTAGGAGGCAACGGAGCTGGAACCAACCCAGAGCAGTTGTTCGCTGCAGGATTCGCCGCGTGCTTTGAAGGTGCGATGGGCACTGTCCTTAGAAAAAAGAGTATTAAAGCAGAGGGTATATCTATCGTTTCTAATGTTACCCTAGGCAAGGACGCGAGCGACGGCTATGTACTAGCTGTGAATATGGACATCACAATAAGCGGAGTAGAAACCAGCGTGGCTGAGGAAGTTGTCGCGGAAGCTCATTTGGTTTGCCCATATGCTAGAGCAACCCAAGGTAATATCGAAGTCATAACGAACGTAGTTGGTTAATCAGCGAATGAAAAGACCGCCAAATGGCGGTCTTTTTTTATGTGCAAAATTGTAGGTTTTGTTTAAGTTTGATGCTTCCGATAATCTCCCGGTGTGATGCCTATATGCTTTTTGAACGTTCGATTGAAATGGCTAATGTGATTATAACCAACACGTGCGGCAATTTCAGTCACATTTAAATCTGTTTCTTTGAGCAACGTCATGGCTGACAAAATGCGAATGTCCGTTAATAGCTCGATATAGGTTTTTCCTCTAACAAGCTTCAACATATGACTGAAATAAGAAGGGGCCATCAACGCTTTGGCTGCGACATCTTCCAAATGAAGGTCATCATGGTAATGCGACTCCATATAATCAATAGCTTCATAGAAGGCTTTTCTATGCAAAGCTACTCTATGGCTATCCTGTTGGCTCTGCAGATGGACAAACCGCTTATACTGTCTGACGGTGATGACGAGAAGTCGGAGCAGTTCGGCTTTTATCGCCAAGCGGTAACCTTCTTCTTGAGACTCCCATTCGGCGAGAATAACATGGAGCAGGCTTTCAACCACCGTTTGCGTAGAAGGAGGAAGTGTCATTTTGGGAAGCAAGTCCGCGTCGGTAATCAGAGGTCTAATATAGGCAAAATCAACAAAGGTCTCCATATGCGCCAAATCTCGAAGGCTGTCATTAAGTGCATGAGGCATAAAAACATGGGGCTTGCGGCGCCAGGTGTTAAACTTTCACCAGATGAGATTCTAGACAGCCACTTTGTTTTGTTTGAGGGAATGCTGCGGTTTCAACACTAATTTTAAGACTAATAAGGCCAGGACTCCATGTAATATCGTGGAGCCTGGCTTCTTTTGTGTTAATTGAAGTTGCAGCAAATTGGCTCTCCGCGTCATTTTTAACTATGGTCTAGTTGAATAGAAGTGTGTATAATCGTAAACAAGTAAAAGAAAACTGGGAAAACGAAATGAGTTTTTCTAGTTTATATGTTTTTAAGAGCGCTTTCATTTTAAGGTAAAAGGATAATCTGTTCCTAAGGAAGTGAAGGGGAAGAATGGATTTCAAATCACGTGTTATGAAAGCTGCTATTGAGGAATTTGATGAGAAAGGAATCCGCTTTACGATGGATGATCTTTCCGCCAAGCTGGGCGTTTCCAAAAGGACACTATATGAGCAAATAGGGAACAAAGAAGACATTATTCGCTTGTTCATTCGAGAAGCGTTCACGAGCATTAAGGAACAGGAACAGCGCATTATGTCTGATGAATCGCTGGACGTTGTTACTAAGTTAATGGCGATTATTCAAATTATGCCCAACTTTTCTGCTGTACTAGACTACCGGCGAATCTATGAAATTGAAAAGTCATTTCCAGAGCTCTTCATCGAAATAGAAAACAATTTGCAAGCGGATTGGGAAACGACATTATTATTAATTGAGGAAGGAATCAGGCTCAAACGTCTCAAACCGATCAATCCTCTCATTTTCAAAGAAGTTCTCTTATCCACAATGGATCGCATGCTGAAAGATCGATTTTTAATGGAAACCAATTTGACGTACGAAGAAGCGTTGAGAGGGGCAATTGAGATTGTTTTTAACGGCATCGTGCACAATAAAGACTTAGCGATAGCAAGCCAAGCGTAGCGTTCGAATAAAAGGAGGTTTATCTTGAAAATATGTGCTCGTTTACTCCCTATAGGGGTATCACTCCTTCTACTAACAGCCTGCGAATCTCAGATTTCGACGACCATTCCTAAGCCAACACCGAAAGAGCAGACATTAACGTGGGTTCATCATTTTGATGAGGAAGGCGCACGCAAATGGTTGGAAACGGGTACACAGTTGTTCGATAAAAAGTATCCAGCCTATTCGTTTGCTCTAACGGGAGTAGATGCTGGAAATTACATGAGCTTGTTGCGGACGAAAGCGGTCTCTAACACGATGCCTGATATCTATATGGTAGATTCCATCTCGGCTGCGAAAGATCTCATTCAAAGTGGATATGCCCTAGACCTAACTGGGCAGCCGTTTCTTTCACAGATTGATGAACGGTACCTTCAAGGCGTCAAGTCGTCTGACGGTAAAATATGGGCGCTTCCCATTGACGTAAACGGTGTGGGTGTCATTTATAATAAGGACGCCTTTGCTAAAGCAGGAATCCTTAACCCACCTTCAACTTGGTCCGAATTCTTGCTGGATTGCCGCAAGCTGGAGAAAGCAGGAATTACCCCTATCGCGGCAGGTTATAAGGATAGCTGGACGATACTCTGGGATGTCGCTGCGGATCTCTTGGTCAGCCAATATGCCTTTGAGCCGAACTGGATCACCGATGTGGAAGCAGGCAGAACGACGTTTAAGGAGGATCATATTCATTTCAAAAATGTCCTTAAGCGATATGCCGACCGACTGGCTTATATCAACAGTAAACCGTTCGAAACAGATTGGAATCAAGCGTTAGACATGCTAGCTGATGGTAAAGCGGGCATGATCATTAATGGGACATGGACAGTAGATGGCGTTAAGTCTAAGAATCCATCGAGTAATCTTGGCCTATTCGCTTTTCCATATTCGGAGCATCCAGAGGATGCAAAGTTCCCCTTAAAATCAACGGGTGGCATTGTGATTAACCCGAAATCGTCCCATAAAGAAGCGGCCTTACAAGCGTTAGACATATTTGCATCTAAAGAAATGGGGCTTAATTTTCAGACGAATAAAAAAGCATTATCTGTGATAAAAGGACTGCCGACTGACTTCGATCCGACGTATGTGGAACTGGACAAAGCTTATATTCAAACTTCCAAAGTCTATGACTGGTCGAAGATGACGACTGATTTCGTTAACCAAGATCTTCAAAAAATATATGTGGATGCGCTTACGAGATTCGCTCTGGATAAGAATCGCAACACGGATGTCTTCCTAAGTGAGCTTGATCAAGCTTTCGATCGGATTCGTAAGCCTGTAAAATGACGTGCGAATAAGGAGTAATGCGCATGAGTAGTTTCCCCTGGATTTTCAAGCCTATCAAAGATTATCGTATCCGTATGAAAATTTTCTTGTCAAATATGATTATTATCCTATTTATCTCATCAGCCATCGGTGGCGTCGCGATTTATGTCTCTACAAAGTTCATTGAATCGAATACAAGGGATCTTTCCATGCAAGTCATTCATCAAGTTGCGGATAATATTGAGAACAGAGCAAAGGAGGCTTTAAATTCATCGGTTTACGTGTTAAGTGACAGTGGTATTCGCCAAATTGTCGCAGAACAGGGGGAGAAAGTAACGTCAGACAATTATCCTACCTTCCGAAGCCGCATGGAATTTCTCCTGGCACAGTATGGAAATAGTATTCCCTATTTAAATTCGATCATGATCCAAACACGAACGGGGCAAGTATATTGGTGGGAAAATAGAAAAGGCATCACGCATTCCTATCAGCAAGGGGATATTTCAGCAGAGACGAATCAGGCATCCGCCTATTTGAGATTGCATGGCGTGAATCTAGGCTGGTCTCCTTCCTTACGTCAGCAAAAAGAAGTTCATCTAATTCGAGACTTTGTCGACGTTAGTCAGCTGGATCAAAGCTTAGGCACGCTTGTTTTTAATTTGGATACGGAATATTTCTTATCACTAGGTAATAGCAGCTCCATTATTAAACAAAACAATATGGTTATTATGAATCCCTTCAATGAATTATTGGCTGGTGGCGGGACACCAGGGACGAATGAACTCATTGCCAAGAGTTTGAGCTATCAGCTCAAAGAAGGTGATTACTCCATGGCAACGATGGAGACGGTTCAAACAGGAAGTCACTTATTTCTGCAAGAACAAACCGCTACGCTGGGGTGGCGAGTGCTTTGCTTCATTCCTTTGTCCGAACTCTTGTCGAATACGCGTATTCTCGTTCTGCTTATAGTTCTCGTTATATGTATAGCTGTTGTCATATCAACTGGGATTGCGATTCAACTCTCGAAGTCAACGACGAGGAATATCAAAGTATTAGAACAAACCATGCGTAAAGTAGAAGATGGGAATTTTGATGTCCGAATTGTCCCGCAGGGGAATGATGAAGTTGGCATTTTATCTGTGCGATTCAATTTCATGTTGTCCCGGATTAATGATTTGATAAATACGGTTTATAAAGAGCGCATTGCTAAGCAGCAAGCAGAATTTACAGTCTTGATAAGTCAAATTAATCCCCATTTCCTGTACAATACATTAGGCACGGTGAAATGGTATGCGCATATGAATCAACAGTCTGAGATTGTAGGGATGGTTAGCGCAGTAATCGACATGCTGAAGTCTTCGGTTAGGCGTGTTGGTGAATTCCATCGGCTAGAACTGGAAGTCAATCTACTGAACAATTATATCTTCATTCAAAAGATGGGATATGGTGACGCCTTCCAGCTGAGAAACGAAATCGATGATAGCTTACTGGATTGTGAGGTTCCCTATTTCATTCTTCAACCGCTTGTCGAGAATGCGATTCTTCATGGCATTGAAATGTCTAAAGGGATAGGCCTGATCACACTAGGTGCTTTCATTGAAGGGGAGCAGCTTGTATTGATTGTGGAAGACAATGGAATGGGGATGGACGCTCATCAAGTAGACAACTTACTTAGCGGGGTGAACCAGAAAGAGACCGTTCCAGGCTTGAATGGCATAGGTATCCGCAATGTACATGAACGGATGCAACTGTACTATGGTGAGAGTTATGGGCTGAGTTACGAAAGCGTTCCAGGGTTAGGTACGAAGGCTATATTGCGAATGCCCTATAAAAAGCTGCCAATAGAGGAGGCCATATGATGTTGAATGCGATGATCGTTGAAGATAATGCGATTTACCGATATGCCATCAAGTCGATCATTCGATGGGAGGATTATGGGTTTCATATTGTAGGCGAGGCGTTGAATGGCGTTCATGCGCTCGATTTACTTCAACATCATCATGTTGATTTAATTGTCACGGATATTTCGATGCCAGAGATGAGTGGCATTGACCTTATTCAAAAGGTGAAACAGTTAGATGCGTCTATTAAAATGGTAGCGCTGAGCTCTTTCGATGATTTTAGGTACGTAAAAGAAGCATTGAAATTAGGCGCAGAGGATTACTTGCTAAAACATGATTTGGAGCCAAGTACGCTTCAACAACTGCTAGAGCAAATGTCGAAGAAAATCATAGCCGATAATCAAAAAAGGAAACAAGATGCGCTTCGGACATCCAGCTTTGAGGAAATGAGAGGAATGCTCGGCCGCAAGCTGCTCTTAGGGGACGTTCAGGCAGAGGAAGTCAATGATCAAGCGAATGCGATGGAATTCCCCATCCATACAGAACCATCGATCGTCATACTTCTAGACGGGCATGGAGAATCTGGCGCTTATGTATCCAATGAGCTGCTGAGTTCGTATGCAATGATCATTCCAATCACGAAGCAAAGATCCGCCATCATCGCTTATTACCCTCACGAGAAGAGTGAGAGGAAGTGTGTGGAAATGGCGCAGCAATTGGCTTCTCAGCTGTATATGGACACGAAAGGGCATAGCGGCTCAGCAATAATTGGCATCAGCGGTGTTGGATTCGGTTTGAAAGATTTAGCGCTTCTCTATAAGCAAGCCGAGCGTGCTTTGGAGTTATTCGTCTATGAGGGAATCCAACAAATTTACCATTATTCTTCCATAGAGGTTCGGGAAGCAGCAGGACCAATAGCGAGTAATGTACAGTTGCAACCGCTTATTATGGCAATGAAGAGCGGCAACTTCCAAGACATACAGATACAAACGGAGAAGCTCTTTCAAACGCTAAATGTGCTTAGACCGCCCGTTAGTCAGGTAAAGACGATCTTAACGGAGTTGGTGCTCCTATTAAAAACAATTGCGATAGAGAAAAACAACTTCACGGTCGAAGTTGAACAAAGCTGTAAGGAAATGAGATCACTATTGGAGCAAAGCAACCAAGCTCTGAAGCAGTTGCAACAGCAGTTTCTGCATGTGAACCGACAACTGACGGGTGAACCGGCTGCAAGCCAAGTTATCCGTAAGGAAATTCAATTAGCGATGGCTTACATCGACGAACATTATTCGGAAGATATTACGGTAACTCAAATTGCTGAGATCCTTCATCTCAGTACGAATTACTTATCGAATTTATTCAAAAGTGAAACCGGCATGCGCATGATTGAATACATCAATCGCTGCCGAATTCGCAAAGCGAAGGAACTGCTTCGAGATTCAAATCTCAAAGTTTATGAAGTTGCAGAACGTACGGGCTTTCAAGAAACGTCTTATTTTTGCAAAGTATTTAAAGAGTTAGAGGATAAAACAGTCAAGGATTATCGACGACTTCCGTGAATTGTATAATAAATCAGTGATTGTTGGAATGTAATTGGCTTCGAATTGACATACAATTCGAGGCTTTTTTTGTTTTCTAGTCGTGTAAACATCCGTGAATTTTAATAAAACTTGAAGTTTTGTTTAATGTAAGCGCTTTTACACAGGGCTATAATAACTACATAGAGCAGCGACTAACAAACCGTTGGAAATGAAACGGGTTTCATAAACGAAATTGACGATTCGGTCGGGGGAGGTTCTACATACATGAATGTATTCAATACCCAAGAAGCTATTGTGCAATTATCACCTGATGCTTTACGAATCAATGGGAAACCAGAGATCGTAGTATGTGCTTCTTTATTTTATTTTCGTTTACCTCGCGCACTATGGAAGGAACGTCTTCAGAAAGTGAAAGCCTATGGATATAACGCCATTGATGTTTATTTTCCTTGGAACTATCACGAAAAAGAGGAAGGGAATTGGGACTTTAGCGAGGAGAAGGATGCAGCTCAGTTCTTGCAAGACGCTTCGCAAGCGGGATTATGGGTAATCGCGCGACCAGGACCTTATATTTGTTCGGAATGGGATGGCGGCGCGCTTCCTGCCTACTTGTTTGTCAAGGATAACTTGCACATCAGACAAAACGATCAACACTACTTACAGTATGTTGCACGCTGGTATGATCAAATTCTTCCTATCCTTAAGAAGTATCAAATGGGAGAAGGCGGAACGATCATCGCTGTTCAACTGGAAAACGAGCTTGATTTCTATCCTTGTGCTGACCCTAAGGGATATATATCTGCCTTGCGAGATATGGCGTTAGCACACGGAATTACAGTACCGCTTATTGCTTGTGCGGGACAGGGCGGCTTGGTTGAAGCATCTGGTCTGGCAGAAGGTGTTGTGCCAACCTGCAACTTTTATCCCAATGACCGGGACCCCGTTTTGGAAGAAAAGGTGCTGTACTACAAAAGCGAATTAGGCAGACGTAATCTCCCCTTGCTGGTGACAGAGACGAATCGTTCCCACTACCTGCTGCGTAGGTTATTATCTTGTGGCGTCAAATTGCTCGGCCCTTATCTGCAAGCGTCTGGCACTAACATTGGATTCACGAACGCCATTAACAATTGGGGGAATCCACTTTCGTTCTTAACATCCGATTACGACTTTCATGGCATGATTACACCCGAAGGACATGTGAGAGACGAGGCATTTGAGGGGAGACTGCTGTATCAAGTGATTCAAGCCTATGGCAGTTCGTTGGCAGAGGCGCAACCTGTTGCGAATGACAGCGGATCACACTACCAATTAGCCCTGAAGCAAGGCGGATATCTACTTTTCTTATGCAATGTCACTGATAATGATGAATGCGCTTACTTACCAACCGAACAAGCTAGCTTGCCAAGCTACACAACGCTAATTGCCAAGCCTGATCGCTGTCCGATACTCCCTATCGGAATTCCCCTGCACACGTGGGGGTTAGATGAAGGTACGCTGTTGTACGCAACTGCGGAGCTTGCCATGGTAAGGCATACGAATGATCGTACGCTATTTGTCTTCCATTCCGAGGGCGAAGGAGAACTCAGCTTCGAATTCCAATCTGAGCTTCACGTTGTTAAGAGTACGATGAAGCTGTGTGAGCAGAAGGGTTCGTCGTTGACTGTCAGCTTTCAGGCAGAGGAGCAAGCCAGTTCAATACTCATCCGTTTAGAGGGAGATCGTCTTATTGAGCTTGTGGGAATTAGCCGTTCCAAAGCTTTACTCCTAGCGTCCATAGATGAAAGTGGACAAATGTGTTATAGCACCAAAATCGATCGAGTTATCGAGCCATGTGAGGTTGATGTTGATTGGATGCTAAGCCAGTTGAGTCCAACGACTTCAATTGCTCAAGGAGTTATTTCGCTTGGTGATCAGGCGGACTACTTAGAGAAGCATGGCGTCTACCGAGGATATGCGTGGTACACATCAGAATTAGCTAAGCCATTAGCGCAGGAAACGTATAAAGGTGTCCTGATTCAACAAGCAAGCGATGTTGTTTCCGTCTATGCGGGAGCAACGTATCTAGGAACCGTTACACCAGGTGGTGGAAGTCACTATCTTCCTTTTACAGATGAAGTAGATTGGGAATATGACCTGCAGACGCGTGTTGAAATTTGGGGTCATACGAACTTCCATGATAAGCGTTTACCCGCACTTAGTTTGAATGGGCTCAAGGGTTTAACAGGCGTTGTAGGCGTGACGTCTACGATAGATTTGAGGCAGAATTGGCGCGTTAAGCATCTTCAATCAGACGCAGATAGAGACGTATTCGCAGACCCTGTGTACGATGATTCCTTATGGCCAATCGTAGGCTTGGGTGGTTGGCTTTCGGCGGATCAACCGTCTTATGAGTGTTACCGGAAACAAATTAAGCTAGATGATGGGGCTAATGCATGGGTTCTTCATGCGAATGGCATGGTTGCTAATGCTTTCATTTATGTGAACGGACATGCGCTCGGGCAATTAAATCCGCATAATCCATTCTTTGATCTGACTCCCTATGTAGAAGCGGGGGAGACAGCAACACTGACTGTGTATCTGGTGAAATCCTACGAGACATTAAGCGGTCAAATCGATCTCTATGAAGGAACGAAGGCAACGAAGTGGTCATTATCAGCTTGTGAGGAAGATGGCCTGTTGAAGCATGCTGAGCTTGCTAAGGCAAAAGCAACGCCCGTTGATGCAGCTATTACGCTCAAACCAGGCGACTTGGCCTGGCTTTACGGAACGATTAACCATACCAACGAGGGTAGAGGCTGGCGTGTATATGCTTCTGGCAGCGATATGAAGCTGACGGTTATCTTTAATGGTCTTGTGGTGGGCCGATTATGGACCAAAGGGGGAGCAAATCGTCCTGAGTTTCGTGGAGGAAACGAGGAATCCTTTTATTTGCCAGGACCATGGTTTAAGGAGGAGGGTTCGGGCAGTGAAATGGTTATCTTGCTTGAGGCTGTAGGAGCAAGCGAGCATGCATGGCTGGAGCCATTACGATTCGTGCCCATCGCAGAGGCTTAAAAAGGAAGGAGTAGAAAGATGAAAACAGATGCTAAATTACATGTGCTGAGTGGCGTTAACGTTGGCATACAAAGACGTACATCACGGTTTCGAAGATTGTGGAGTTTTCGGACATTAATTCTAATGTGTGTCCCGGCCATTCTATTTTTTCTACTTATGTCGTATCTCCCGATGCCGGGATTGTATCTAGCTTTTATTAATTACAACTACACCGATGGGATATTCGGCAGTCAATTTGTCGGGTTTGATAACTTCAAGTTTCTTGTGACATCCGGTGAACTTTGGAAACTAACATTCAATACGATCGCCTATAACTTGGCTTTTATTCTGATCGGTAATTCATTGCAAATAGGGATTGCCATTCTGCTCAATGAGCTGCGCAAAAAGTGGTTTAAGAAACTAACACAGTCATTGATGTTCCTACCTTTCTTCATATCTTTCGTACTGGTTGGTCTCATTGCCTACAATATTCTAAGTTATGATTACGGACTGCTGAACGGGGTACTCAAATCGATGGGTTGGGATCCTGTTAAAACGTACTCGAATCCATCCATTTGGCCGTTTATTATCGTCATTACCTATTTGTGGCAATCTACCGGTTATGGATCTATCGTCTATTTTGCCGCCATAATGGGCTTGGATTCCGAGATTGTTGAAGCTTCTGAAATTGACGGTGCGAATGCGCTGCAACGTATCCGTTATATCATTCTTCCATGGTTAAAACCGACCTTTATTATCTTGCTGTTATTCTCATTGGGAGGTATTCTCCGAGGTAACTTTGGACTGTTTTATAACTTGGTTGGAGCTAATAATACGGCCTTATTCGATACGACAGATATTATTGAAACGTTTGTCTTCCGTTCATTGCTAAATAACTTCAACTTCTCAATGGGAAGCGCTGTCAGTTTGTATCAGTCGGTTTTCGGTTTCTTCATTATCATGACATCCAATTGGTTTGTGAAGAAAGTCTCGCCAGAGAACACATTATTCTAAATCAATAGGCACGATATGTGCTAGGTAAGGAGGCGTATACAGTGATGCAGGCAATTACACGTGGACGGGGATCTGATATATCCTCAGTTGCGATTCGAGTATTCGGTTATGTTTTTATTGCTCTATTCGCTCTATGTTGTTTAGTACCTTTTCTTGTTGTACTGGGTACATCATTTACATCCGAGAAATCAATTACGTTGCATGGCTACAATCTTTGGCCAAGAATTTTTGATACATTTGCTTACAAAATTGTGTTTGAGAATCCCCAAGTTATTATTGGGTCTTACGTAGTGACATTGGCAATCACAGTTATTGGAACAAGCATCGGATTATTCATCGTTGCCATGACGGGTTATTCCCTGCAACGGCCTGATTTTCCATATCGCAATCGGATCTCGTTCTTCATCTATTTTACAACCCTGTTTCATGGGGGCGTTGTTCCTTTCTACCTGATTATGACGCAGTGGCTGCATTTAAAGGATAATTATTTGGCCGTATTGCTGCCAGGGCTTATGAGTCCATTTCTCATTATTATGATGAAAAGTTTCGTGAGATCTATTCCTCATGCGATTACCGAATCGGCCAAAATGGACGGCGCTGGCGACTTTAAAATCTTTACGAGGCTGATCCTGCCCATGACCACACCAGCTTTGGCTACGATTGGCTTGTTTATCGCACTTGGTTATTGGAACGAGTGGTATAATGCGCTGTTGTTCCTCTCACCTGATATGGATTACAGACCGTTGCAGCTCTTTTTGTACAACGTAGTAACAAGTGCTGATTTCATTAAAAATTCTTCCGTCTCCTCCAACATTCAACCGCGTGATATGCCGCTCGAGTCCATGAAAATGGCTACGGCTGTTATTGCCACAGGACCTGTCATTCTGTTTTATCCGATGGTGCAGAAATTTTTCATTAAAGGTATTACCGTTGGTGCTGTTAAAGGCTGACGTATTCATAATTAATAACAATGGGGAGGCAGTTCAATGGTGAAGAGAAAAGGGAAAGTGTTAAGTGTAGCGTTAGCCGCCACACTAGCTGTCAGCTTATCGGCATGCAGTAGTTCATCCAGCACGGAAACAAGCGCAACGGATAAGGGAACTGGCAAGACAGATACGGCAGCCGCTACTGCAGGTGCAAGTTCAGGTAAAATAGACACGTCCGAATTCCAAACCATCTCTTATGTCATGCTGGGGGATAAACCGAAGAATGGCCAATTTGAGAAAGTCATGGACAAAGTCAATGCCCTTTTAAAACAGAAAGTCAATGCAAAACTGGAAATTAAATGGGTGGAGTGGGCGGATTGGCAAACGAAATATAACCTCTTGCTCGCTTCCGGAGAACCTGTTGATCTCATTACCGGTGCGACAGATTGGCTTGATACTTGGCAAAACTCCCAAAAAGGAGCTTTTATGCCGATGGATAAGCTGCTTCCACAATATGCGCCAATTACATGGAAAGAAATACCTCCAGAAGATTGGGCAGAATCAAAATATAAGAATCAAATTATGATTATTCCAGAAAATCATTACACGCAATGGGTTAATCATGGCTTCTTCTATCGTGGTGATTGGGCGAAGGAATTCGGCATTACGAAGCCGATTACGGATTTCCAAGGACTGGGCACCTATCTGCAAGCAGTGAAAGATAAAAAACCTGGAGTAATTCCTTGGGACACCAACGGTTCAGGCTTAGGTATTGCCAATGGCTATGTCAATTCCGTAACCGATGCCATTGAGTTACCGATCGGTACAGGCATGATCAATGTTATTTTCGGTAAATCCTTTAATGATAAATATAAGGCTTACAGCCCAGTCTTCGATGATACCTTTGTTAACTTAGCGAAGATGACGAAGGAATGGGGGGACAAAGGCTTCTGGCGTGAAGATGTTCTCAACTATAAAGGAGATAATAGATCTCTAATGGAGGCAGGCAAATCCTCTATTGATCAACATCATACCCAAACGTATTTGGGTGAACGCAAGAAGATGGATCAACTGCAGCCAGGTTCTGATCTTCAGTTATTCCCGTTCTCAGCAACTCGTAACAATCTCGTATCGTTGTCTATTACGCATGGCGGTACTTCCTTAGGTTCTCACAGTAAACACCCAGAACGAGCAATGATGGTTTATGAGGTGCTTCGTCAAGATCCGGAAGTGTATCGTCTGATGAACTACGGTATGGAAGGCGTGCAATATGTTGTTAAAGACGGCAAGCGTTATCGTCCGGATGGCTATGATGTTCAAAGAGACGAATTCTACTCTAATTTCTGGGGTGGTCGTATCGACAAGAACGAAATTCCAGAAGGAGATACTTGGGCAGGTAAAGATAATCTATTTGCTTCCTATGACAAAATTAAAAAGCCATATCCTTACGGTCGCTTCGTTTTCGATAAAGCGAGTGTAAATAACGAATTGACAGCTGTTACCCAAGTGGTTAATCAAATGGCGCCTGCTCTTATTTATGGTAAAGCTGGTGATCCTGTCAAAGCTGTTGAAGATTTCCGCGCTAAATTAAAATCTGCTGGCTTCGACAAACTGCAAGCTGAGGTTCAAAAACAACTGGATGCATTCAAAACATTAGTAGAAAGCAGCAAATAAATGAAAGAAAGATCGAAGGTCTGTTCTAACAGGCCTTCGATCTTTATATCATGGTTACATTGATGAAATGGAAGTGTCTGTATTGGAATCTGTCACGGTCTATGATATTGCCCGCGAAGCGAATGTCTCTGTTGCAACGGTTTCACGTGTTCTGAACGATACAGCCCCTGTGCGGGCATCGACCAGACAGAAAATCATTGCCATTATCGAGAAGCATAAGTTTCAGCCCAATGCCCTCGCACGAAGTTTGGTGAATAAGAAAACAGGGATGATCGGCATGTTGATTCCGGACAGTACCAACATGTTTTTTCCAGAAGTGTTCGGAGGGGCTGAAATCGCTGCACAGAAATTGGGCTATACCCTCTTTCTCTGCAACACGTTCAGCAATTTCGATCGAGAGTCGGAATATTTGAGTCAACTCTGTGAAAGACAAGTGGAGGGGCTCATTTTCATGGGAGGGCGCGTCAATGCACGTCACTGTCCAGATGCCCTCGTGCAGGAAGTCGTGAATATTCAGAGGAAAATTCCGATTGTTTTGATCAACGGAAGCCTTCCAGGAAACCCTTGTTACCAAGTTAAAACAGACGAATATGCAGGTACGCAGCTTGTTGTGCAGCATCTTATTCATCAAGGGCACCGCCATATTGGCTTTCTTGGAGGAAATTCAGAAACGACGACAACGATGGAAAAGTTAAGAGCTTTCCGAGCTACGCTAGCCTTGAATAATCTTCATTTTCGCAAGGATCATGTGTTGTTTGGGGGATTCTCCATGCAAAATGGTCATCATTTGATGGATCGATTTATGACGATGACCAATCGGCCAACAGCTATTCTCTGTATCAATGATTACACGGCCATTGGCGCGATGAAGTCAGCTATTTCTCATGGTGTCAGAATACCAGAAGACCTAGCTATTGCCGGATTTGACGACACACAGCTTTCTTCGGCGATGAACCCTGAACTCACAACGGTGTCACAACATAGTGAACGTCTCGGGATTCGAGCTATGGAAATTTTATCGAGGTTGATCGAGAAGGAAAAGGTGAAGAAAGTGACGGTGTTGGAACCTAAGCTTATTATTAGGCAGAGTACGCAAAGTTAAGCAGGCAGCAAAATTATAGCCGCATCACATTAAAAGGGGAATGCCGAAATGAATCTATACCGACCGATTTATCATTTTCTTCCTGAGAACAATTGGATGAACGATCCGAATGGGTTGTTATATGTGAATCAAGAATATCATCTTTTCTATCAATACAACCCGTATGCGGATCATTGGGACACCATGCATTGGGGACACGCTAAAAGCAAGGATTTGGTACACTGGGAACATTTGCCGATAGCCTTGACTCCTTCGCACGAATTGGGGGAGCTTCATTGTTTTTCAGGCTGTGCCGTAGATAATGAAGGCGTGCCGACAATTCTCTATACAAGTATCGGAGCTGGTGAGCGGAATGCAACCGATGGACCTGAGCAATGGCTTGCGACCAGTCGTGACGGTATGCTGAGCTGGGAGAAATATCGTGGGAATCCTGTATTAAGTCTGAAAGCTCACGGTGACATGGAAATTAAAGAATGGCGGGATCCCTTTGTTTGGAAGGAAGGGGACGTATGGTACATGGTAGTTGGCGGGATCCACGAGGACAAGGGGTGTGCGCTAATTTACAGTTCTTCGGATTTAACAGAGTGGCAGTTTTTGAACACACTTCATGAAGGCACGGAGGGAATTTGGGAATGTCCGAATTTCTTTAAACTTGGAAATAAGTATGTATTGATATACTCGCCTGCGGGTCAAGTGAAGTATGCGATAGGGACATGGAACTCGGACTACTCCTTTACGCCTGAGATTCGTGGTGTGATGGATTGCAGTGGTTCGGATGGCTTCTATGCGCCCAACAGTATGATAGGTCCGGATAGCCGACGTCTGTTGTGGGGCTGGATACCTGAAGCTGCAAGAGGCGAATTCAAAGGAAATGCGGGTTGGGCAGGTATGCAATCCATACCTCGTGTATTAACTTTGGCACCTGATGAGACGTTGCGCATGGAGCCGGCAGTTGAATTGCAGATACTAAGAAGAAATGAGTATCGGCTGGACAATAAGCGAATTCTCTCCGGTAACGAGCCCCTTGAAATTCATGGACGGGCATTGGAAATGATCGCTCTTTTTCATATTGAATCAGACTCACAGCCATTCGGAATTAAACTGCTCCGATCACCTCAGGGTGAAGAGGAAACGGTTCTTATTTTCGAACCAGACAAAGGGGAAATTTCAATAGATAGGACGCGATCCAGCTTGTCAGAGCAGCCTGATAAATCAAGGGTAAGTGGTACTGTTGATTTCACTGCGAAGGATGAGGTTAAGGTGCATCTGTTCTTAGATCATTCCGTGTTAGAGGTATTTATCAACGATACGCAATGCCTAACCGCAAGGATATATCCAACTTTGGCGTCCAGCGATGGTGTAAGTCTCTTTGCTTTGGGTGATAAGGACGTCTTGTTGCAGAGGTTTTGTGTATGGGAGATGGCTTCCATCTGGTCTTGAGATACTACATACGAAATGAGTTGAGAAGATGACGATGTTTTCTGATTTAGATAGTAAGCACAAACTTCCGTTAGGCATTCTTCAATCTATGAAGGCGGAGTCAGTTCATGAAGAAGACTCAATTTGGAGAGTACGTGCAGAGGGAACTCAGACGATTGAGCTTTGTTTTGGCTTCGGGCCCTCATTTGTCCTGCAGAAATCCAAACAGTGGTATGTACTGCCGATGGATGAAGGAAGTATGGATCTTGAAGGAGATTCTTATGCTTGGGTATTGCCCAAGGATCCTGATTCAATCGATAACGCATGGCTAATTAGAGCAGAAGGAACAATTCGAATTCTAGCAGATCCTGAGCAGGAGATTCGGGTACATGTTGCTTCTAATCGTTGTGAGTTAATCCCATTTGAGTGCAGACCTTACGCAGATTGTTTTGGCAACCGATACCGATTTGACTTTGAGAATGGGGAACAACTAGGGAAAACGTTAGCCGCTTTTTATTGGGGAACCATGCTTCCTACTGTCATTGAAAAAACAAAAGCTGCTAGTTACCCGGAATCGGATGGATTTGTGTTGAGCACACTAATGAAGCTTGCATACGCAGGGACTTACCCGGATGTGGATCATGAATTTCAAATTAAAGGGAGAATGGCCTGGGGCAATGATCTGGATACTGCCATCATTCGTCGAATGATGGAGCTTCAATTCAAGCTCATGAGAGAAGATCCCCAAGAGCTGTGGAGGAATCCTTGCGCTGTTCAACCAGATGGAACTAGAGAGTATCATGTACGGCGAAATTCCCTGGATGGCAAGGCGAATGCGAACATGTTCCTCATTACAGGCAATGTTGAAGTATTGGAATCAGCTTGGCTCTATGTGGCTGTAACAAAAGATAGAGAGTGGCTCAGCAGACATATCGAAGATCTTGAAGGTGCTGCCAGCGGAATCGAGGCCTATATCGACCGCAAAGGGCGGTTGTGGTCCGATGTGTATTACGAAGATCAGGTGATGAAGGATGGACGGGAATCTTTGGCTACGGCACTTGCTGCCAATTCCTTTCAGTTGCTCAGCCAATTAGAACAGTACTTACAACGTGAAGATAAAGCGGAATGTTACGCTAAAATAGCATCACGTTTGTCAGAGGTTATGGTTGAGCCACTGCCAAACGGCTACTGGGATCCCGCTAATCGCCGATTTGTCGATTGGGTTGACCGCCATGGCGAAGTACATGATCATATTCATCTATTGGCAAATGAATTGCCGGTTTTGTTCAGCTATGCTACGGCAGAACAGGAAACGGCGGTTATGGCTCTGATGGATGCCAAACGCACAGCGTTTCAGCGTTTTCCTAGCTTCGTAGCTGCCGAAATCGACCAGTATACGGACACCGAGCTTGGCGATGGCGGACCTTACGACTTATGTGCAGCCGGACGCTATTGGTGCTGGGATGCAGCCTTCTGGTCCTGGCAAAAAGATCGGGACATGTTAGCTGGACAATTACTGCGTGTGTCGGAGCAGGCAGCCAAAGAAGGCTATATCATGGGGGAACGCTATGATATGGATTATGTTTACTATGTAGATGGGAAGGATTGGCATGGTGCGGCCCATTATTATGAATATCCTTGTGTCTACTCCTGGGTATTAATCCATGAGTATGTAGGTATACGGTTCTCTTTGGAGGCGGATTTGAGAATAGAACCCAAACTGCGAAGCTATGGGCGAGTTGAATTGCAGCAATCCCACTTTCAAATCGCTTATGAGTACACGTCATCAGGGTTTAGTTTGACCAATTTATCCAAGTCGGATCGAGTCTTTAAGGTTGATCTTTCAGCCTTATTTCCTGGTAATAGTTGCAGAACCTTCGTTGTTGCAGCTGGTGAAGAAATATTCGTGCCTTGTATATTGAAAGAGGGTTAAATGATTAGATGGTGTTTACTCCTGTAAACACCATCTTTTTTTTGCAAACATTCAGCTGTTTGATTCGATTTTTTTGTCATGCAACGGACATCCATATACAAGAATAGGGAATTAGTGGTAATCTAACTTAGTTCATTGTAAAAAGGAGGACGACAAATTGGTTCCAAAACATATTGTTTCTATGATTTGCGGAATAACACTCACGATGTTGATGGTGAACACGGTATCGTTGGCCACTTCAAATAATTCAAGTGAGATTGCTGAACAGGTGAAATTTAGATGGATTGATTTTCACTTAAACCCCTCTGACCTGAAGAATCATTGGGCGGAGCGTGTGTTTCAATGGGCAATCATCCACAGAATGATCGATGGTTACTCAGATGGAAGCTATCAGCCTGACCGTTCGATAAACGAGGCTGAATTTTTGAAAACCTTGTATAAAGCGTTTGGAGCAGCGCTTCCCGTGAGTAAAGGGGAAGATTGGATGGACGGTCCTTATCGACTTGCCTCCATGTGGAAACACCCTGTACAAGGTGCTAGCGATAAATCATTAAGGATTACACCAATTACAAGAGGGCACGCAGCTGAGATTATTGCTGCTGCACAGGGCGTCAATTATCAAGGCGATGAGGCCATTACCTATTTGCTTGGCATGGGGCTTGCGTCCGGTAAGACATCACCTACCCTAGAAGGTTTCTCTGGCAGCGATGTTCTAACGAGAGCAGAGGCTGTACAATGGATTCGAACAATGAAATTGAAGGGGATACGTAACATTAAACAAAGGCCAATGGCTCCCTCAGATCCTAAGCTCTTGCCGCCTCTGAACTTCGAAGACAAAGCAAATCTTGTAGACTTCGTAACGGTTCCCATGTTGAAAGAAGATTTGAATTTGATAGATAAACAAGAAAAAGCTGTGATTCCATTTGGAACCCCTAAATCATTTTTTGATACGAAATATGGGTTTTCTAAGGAACAAAATGTAGTCAACATGGAGATATACGGGCAGCTTTCTGTTCATTTTGATAAGAATGGCGGGATGGACGCTTGGTCGATTGATGATTCTTCCCTCCTACCGTCTCATTTCCAGACGAATCAACGGATTATACTTAATGAAAATACGTTGCTCGATGTGCTCCAAACGTATGGAACGGATGGATACGGCGGAGATGGAATAGCTGAATATTACTATGAAAAAGTCGGTGACGATTTAGTACCTCGGCCATCTCGCTCACAAATTGTAGATTTTAACAATGCGTATGTGATTTCATTTACATTTGATCAGACAACGCAGAGGGTCAGATTTATATTTGTATCCACGCATGCTTTTGCCTCAAATCCACGTAGTGAGGATTAAGGTGCTCTTTGTAAATGGTACGCTAGGGACTTGTGTAATCCTATGTTAGTTCGAACCATGACCATGATTGAGCTTGCGATAATCAGAAGGGGACATGGTAAGCCTCTCTCTAAATACGCGCGAGAAGGTGGAATAGGAAGTGAACCCGACCTCGAAACAGACAGAGGTCACGGGGATATTGCTAGAAATGAGCAAACTGCAAGCGTGCGATATGCGTATTTTTTCTAGAAAATTATGAAAGTTGTCGCCAATGATTGATTTAAAAGAAGTACTAATATGAGGGACGCTTAGATAAAAGCGTTCGGCCAACGTTTCCAGTTTAATGTCTTCTCGGAAATGTCGGTAGACAAAGAGAATAATCTCCCACATTTTCCCCTTTCTATGTTTAGGGGTTCTTTGTGTTGGTGTGTCTGGGTGAGCAAAGCAATTGCGTTCTAATAAGATGAAAGCTTCAGTTAGTTTCGTTTTAAACATGAGTTGGCTTAAAGGTTGATGGCTGAGAATTTCCTGATGCATGCTCTGGAAAATAGGAAGTAGCAGATTGGACAGTTCATCCTCCAACTGGTAGGAAGGCTCACCTTCCGTGCCTGCACGAAGCAGTATATCGCTAAAAGCTGCCATAGACTCATCAGAACTATAGATGGCTTGCAATCCGATGGCTCCAACATATAAATGCAGTTCCTGACCTCGCATTATTCGGATTTGATGCACTTGATGCGGAAGCAGCAGGGTGAAGGTACCAGGCCCGATAGGACGTTCGATGCCATTAATAATTTCTGTGCCGCTGCCGTAAAAAGCGTAGGTATATTCAAGAAAATTATGCGTATGCGGAGGAATATCGGCAGTTAGTTTATGAATTTTAAATGTATAGGGAAAGGCTTCGTGCAGTTCTTGGTCTCCAGGCAGGTTAAAAGGAATCACGGAAGGAATCACTCCCTTAGTAGAATTTCGATTACTTGTATCATAATCTAAAATCTTAAAAAATGAGATACTTTCCATAATATTGATAGGAAGTGATGGCAAGGAGTCATTAGAATGAAGAAAACACACTCAAAGGGAAGGTTGTTATAATGATGGATGTTTTGCACTATGTAAATCCTTTGCAGGGGACAGCTTCTACCTTTCGTTTCTCCAATGGGAATACACTTCCGCTAGTTGCACGACCTTTCGGCATGACGGCATGGAGTCCTCAAACCGATGAAGGAGGCGGAGGTTGGTTTTTTCATCCCTCACATCGTCATTTGGAAGGAATTCGACTGACGCATCAGCCAAGCCCATGGATTGGGGACTATGGACACCTAACGATTATGCCGCAAACCGGTCCACTTGCCTTGACGGCTGCCAAGCGATCGTCCTCTTTTCGAAGTGAAGAGATGACGGTTAAGCCCGATTATTTCCGTGTACGGCTCCAACGCTATAATTCGTTATTCGAACTGAGTCCAACAGAACGTTGTGCAAGTATGCGAATAACGTTTGAGGATTTGCAAGAGGCGAGGGTTATTGTTGCGCCATTTAAGGGAGAGTCATCCATCACCATAGACCCTAACGGCAGCAGGTTAACTGGGTATACCCGTGCGAATTCGGGTGGAGTTCCTGAGAATTTTGCGATGTATTATGTAATTGATTTGGATTGTGAGTTGGATGTGCAAGCGAGCGGTATTTGGGATGGGGATGGCGAAACATCCCTACGCTTACATGAAGTAGGAGATGGTACAGGTGCTTTTATTGGACTTAAACTCCCACATTCAGGCGAGGTTAATCTTCGAATGGGCACTTCCTTTATTAGTTTGGAGCAAGCGATAAGCAACCTTTCACAGGAAATTGGTTCAAAATCATTCGATTTGGTGCGTGAGGAGGCAGCCCGAGCGTGGGAAAAGACGCTGAATCGCATACAAGTGGAAGATCCAGATGAAGATAAATTAAGCACTTTTTATACGTGCTTATACCGCGTCTGCTTGTTTCCTAGGATGTGGCATGAGTTTACAGAGAAGGGGGAAAAGGTGCATTACAGTCCATACAACGGTCAAATCGTTCAGGGACCCATGTATTGTGACAATGGATTTTGGGATACGTATCGTACCTCTTATCCATTGTTCAGTCTGCTGTGTCCATCTCGTTTAGGTGAAATCTTAGAATCTTACGTTAACGCCTATAAGGAAGGCGGTTGGATGCCGAAGTGGTCTTCACCTGGCGAACGAAGTGCAATGCCGGGTACGTTAATTGATGCAGTCTTTGCAGATGCTACAGTCAAAGGGATAGCAGGGTATGACGCGCAATCGGCTTATGAAGGCTTGCTGAAGCATGCCTGTCAAGCGGCGGAAGATAGTCATTTCGGCAGGAAAGGTGTTCGTGCTTACCAAGAATATGGGTATTTGCCAGGGGATCAGTTTCACGAGAGTGTGAGCAATACATTGGATTATGTATATGGTGATTTTTGTATTGCGCAACTGGCGAAAAGTCTTGGAAAAGATGAGGACTACACGCTTCTAATGAATAGGGCAAGGAATTATGCCCAATTATTGGACCCTTCCGTAGGTTTTATGAGAGGGAGAAACGCAGATGGCAGTTGGGTGGAACCCTTCGACCCATTTGAATGGGGTGGTGCTTATTGTGAAGGCGGCGCTTGGCAGTGCAGCTGGGCTGTTCAACATGATATCGCTGGATTAGCAGAGTCAATGGGAGGAAAAGAAGTATTCTTAGCCCGAATAAGCGAGTTAATGACGACGGAACCCTCATTTAAAGTGGGCAGCTATGGTTTTGAAATCCATGAAATGTCGGAAATGGCCTCGATTAACTTCGGTCAATTCGCCATCAGTAATCAACCCAGCTTTCATATCCCTTACCTGTTTGCAGCGGCAGGGTCACCTGCTGAAACACAATACTGGGTTAGAAAAACGGCAGAAGAACTGTTTAGTTCTGCACCTGATGGCTTACCCGGTGATGAAGACAACGGGAGTTTGTGCGCTTGGTACATTTTTGCCTGCATGGGGATGTATCCATTATGTCCCGGTGTACCTGAGTATGTGATTGGGAGTCCGATGTTTGAGCGGATGACGCTTCACTTGGAGAACGGCAAACAGATTGTGATAGAAGCCGATCACATCGCGCAAAGTCACCGTTATGTAGAAAGTGTGCATGTCAACAATCAACGGCATCTTCCTTTATTTTTTTCGCATGATCAACTTATGAAGGGTGCTGTCATCCAGTTTGCCATGTCGGACACACCGACGCATACACAGGTAGAGAATAAGCATTTGCCCTACTCAATGTCACTCCAAATTCAATCAGAAGGGAAATGAAATATGACATTACAACGTGTGGACATAGTAAAACCAGGTTTCTTTGCAACGGCTGCTGCAGCGGATAGCCGCAGAGGAGAATTTGATTTAGGCAACGAGGTCTTAATCGCGCACAAAGTACCCGTTGATTTTGTATTTATTGGCGATTCAATTACGCATATGTGGGAGCTGAATGCCTATTTTGGACGTGGCAGTCGTTTTATTGTAAACCGAGGAATTGGTGGAGATATTAGCAGCCATGTGTTAAGAAGATTTGAAGCCGATGTCATTCAATTGAAGCCGAAGGTTGTGGTGATTAAAATTGGCGTGAACAATTTCTGGGCGTTGGATGGCGCGATAATCGAGCATAAGAGAACTGCGGAGCAAATCATACCAGCACTTGTTAATGATATTCAGGACATGATAGTAAAAGCGAAAGCACACGGGATCATCCCAGTGATCTGTTCTATTCTGCCAACGAATATGCCACAATCGGGAAATAATGCGCTACGAAACGAGAGCATTTGCCGTGTAAACGAGCAACTTCAAAAAGTAGCTATGAAACACGAAGCTATTTACGTCGATTACCATTCGCAAATGATCAGAGAAGAAGGCAACGAGTTGCGCGATGGGCTTGCAGACGATGGACTTCACCCGCATGTACTTGGCTATAACATTATGGCAGATGTTTTACGTGAAGAATTAGGACGTAAAGGCATAGAAATCTAAGTATACAAAACTATATTGATCGGTCCATGATGAAAAAAGAGGCGTTTCAATAAGTCTACATAGACTTTTGAGATAGCCTCTTTCTCATTTTCCATTAATGAAAGTTCATGATCTTTAGAAGTGATCATATCCAATAGCTAGCTGGTGTGTGGTGGAATAATGATGGGGAAACGAACCCGTTTCTATTCTAAGGAAAGATGGTGGTGGAGTAATGCTGGCAAGACAAAGTGGATTGAAGGTGTTCTTATTAGTGATGGCGGTTGTAATCTTTGCGTCTGTAGGACTGTTCAGTGCTACACAGGTGCATGCGGCAGATGATGATTATGATACGATGCGGATCAGGTGGAAGAATTATTTGACAGGAGGCGCCTCGTTAGACACATCAGATCCGGATATAGCGTCTAAGCTGAACAGTATAAGTCAAACCAGCTGGAGTACGATGCAAATTAATCCTAATCAGAATTACTTATGGAGCGATTTGAACAGCTTAGTCGATTCCTCCCATATTACTGGGAGCTACCTCCGAATAAAGGGAATGGCGCTTGCCTACAGCACGATTGGTTCCAGTTTATATGGAAATCAAGATCTGAAGGCTGATATTATTAATGCAATGGATTGGATGTATACCAATCGCTACAATGAAACGAAATCAGCTTATGGGAATTGGTGGGACTGGGAGATAGGTACACCGCTACATATTAATGATATTGTTGTACTCATGTATGATGATCTCATCAGTACACCGCAAAAAATAACCAACTACATGCAAGGGATTGAGAAGTTCTCCCCTGATCCGAACAAAGTGAACAACGCGCAATATGTACCTACAGGGGCAAATTTAGTTTGGAAATGCCAAGTTGTTGCTTTGCTAGGTGTGATTCTAAAATCCTCCACGAAGCTGACGTCAGCAAGAGATGCGTTAAATCCGGTGTTTGATTATGTGACATCTGGGGATGGTTTCTATACGGATGGATCTTTTATCCAACATAATGTTTACGCTTACACGGGAGGCTATGGCGTAAGTTTGCTGCAAGAACTAACGAATTTGCTGCTTTTACTGAATAGTTCGCCTTGGCAACCTACCTATACAGGTGGAGCAAATGTTTACAAATGGGTCTATGACTCGTATGAACCGCTCATTTATAACGGTGCCATGATGGATATGACGAGAGGGAGAGCCATCTCCAGAAATTATGAGCAAGATCATGTTGTTGGCCATAATGTAATAGCTTCGATTATCCGCTTAGCTCAGAGTGCCCCTACGGCTGATGCACAACGCATGAAAGCGATGGTGAAAGCGTGGATTGGTGCGGATACCCAATTTAATTTCTACAAGGATGCTAACTTAAGTACGACGGTTCTGGCCAAGGCGATCATGAGTGATAACAGCATTGTGCCTAGAGGAGAAAAGGTGCAAACCAAGGTCTATGCTGGCATGGATCAGGTGGTACATCTGCGTCCAGGGTTTGGATTCGGTGTCAGTATGTCATCGCATCGCATTGGCACATATGAAGCGACCAATGGTGAGAATTTGAAAGGCTGGTACACAGGTGCTGGCATGACGTATCTCTATAACAAGGATCCGCTTCAGTTTACCGACTACTGGCCGACTGTAAATAAGTACCGACTTCCGGGAACGACAGTGGATACGATGCCAAGAGCGGATGAGGAAGGCGCAGGGTATCTGAGTCCCAAAACATGGGCAGGAGGAACAGAATTACAGGGCCAATTTGCAACAGCTGGTATGGACTTGAAAGGATATGGAAGCACGTTAAAAGCCAAGAAATCCTGGTTTATGTTTGATGATGAAGTGGTTGCACTGGGGACAGGAATAACAAGCACCGACAACCGCACCATCGAGACAACCGTAGAAAATAGAATGCTCACGAAGACACAAGTTACACAAGGCATCGATCCCACTTCACCTCCATCCACACCTATTGGAAGCGAACCCTTGCGTCATAAAGTTTATGCGGTGACAGATAGTGTGAACGATGGCAATGTACCGGAAAATACGTTTGACAATAACTTTGGTTCGAGATGGTCCTCCAGTGGAGATGGCCAATGGATTCAATATGACCTTGGTAAAATACAATCCATTGGATATATCGGAATAAGCTTCATGCTTCAATCTGCAAGAACGACGAATTATGAAGTCTTAGTTTCCGAGGATGGTCAAGTTTGGGATCAAGTCTTTAACGGAACTTCTAGCATCGTGAGCGATGCACAGCTACAAATCGTTGATTTTCCGGATACCCAAGGCAGATATGTCAAAATTATCGGTCATCAGAACTCAACAGGGCCGTGGAACAGTATCACGGAAGTGCAAATCTATGCGCCATGTACTGCGGGCAATCTCCTTATCCTTCCTACTGTTGCGGCATTGAATGTGAATGGGGTGACGAGTAGCTTAGGTTCAAGCGATGTTCCACAAGTGAATGATAATGATATTCGTACGTTTTGGTCGGCGACTGGAGATGGTCAGTGGCTGCAAGTTGACTTAGGCAGCCCTACAGCAGTAGGACACGTAGGGATCAGCTTTGAGCAAGGTACGGAGAAGCATTACCCCTTTGAGATCCAAACATCCGTGGACGGCACGACATGGACACCTAGTTACAGCGGCCAAAACACAGTACTATCATCGGAGATTATAGCCTATGATATGGTGGATACAACGGCCAGATACATCAAATTCATTTTCCATGGAAATGACGCAGATCTAACCAATCATGTCTCCGAAATTCAAGTATATGCCCCTGATGCTTCAGGGCCTGTGTTGGATCCACTGCATGCCACGAAAAAAGTCAAAGGGGATGAGCAGCTCGTTGTGAATGGCGTAACGAAACCTGCTGGATTAGGATGGACAGAAACGATGAGTAATGTGTCTTATGCGTATCTGGAGGGAACTGGCGGTTACTACTTCCCGCAACCCACTTCCTTGAAAGGGTCGAGAAATGTCTCGCAAGGCAGCTGGTCACAGCTCAATAAAGGCGGCCCTACGACTGTATTAAGTAAAAATTATCTGACACTTTGGCTGCATCACGGGACGAATCCATTCTATCAGGATTATGCCTACGTCTTACTGCCGAATAAAACAGCTGCGGAAACCGCGAGTTACAGCACGAACCCTAATATTGAAATCCTAGTTAACAATACGAATGTGCAAGCCGTGAAGGAGAAAACACAGGGAATCCTGGGGGCTAATTTCTGGTCACCAAGCACTTTCAGCTATCTGACGGCATCGAATCCATCCTCCATCATGTTAAAGGATCAAGGCAGTGTCCTAGATATTGCTGTTTCAGACCCTACACACTTGCAAGCAAAGGTTACTTACGAAATTCATAAAGCTGGGCTATCTGTGATTGAAAAAGACTCAAGTATAACCGTCCTACAGCTTACACCTACCATAAAGTTCGAAGTTAATACCCAAGCTGGCGATGGTAAATCTCATCAAATAAAACTACAAGTTAACACGTCCGTTACGACGCCTTTGCCAACACCAACAGCACCTCCAACGCATACCGTTGATCCGGTTCCAGATACCATTGTGGATGTGTTGGATGACTTTACGCAAACCTTTGCACACAGTGCAAATTTAAGTTTTGATCGCGGGCAAGCCGAAGCATTTAATGGTGATACCTCACGGTTAATTAGAACCAAAAACACGAATGAATATATCATTTACAAAGCATTGCCGAATAAAGATATCACGGAATTTGCCGCAAAGGCATGGTTCTGGGCAAATGAAGCTATAACCGACTTTGCGTTTTACAGCTCGCCGGATAATGTCACCTATACAGCTTTCACTCCAGCTAAAGTAGCTGGCGCAAATGGCTGGAAAGAAGTGAACTACAGCGGGGTGCTGCCGACGGGAACGCAGTATCTTAAAATTGTTTACATGCACAATACGAGCAATGTATGGAACCCGCAGCTTGCTGAAGTCACATTGACGAGTAAATTGCCTCCTCCTACGAGCATTACGGTCGTTGACAATGTGTACGACTATACCAAGATGTTCGCACGAAGCGCGAACCTTAGTATCAGCGGATCTAATCCTCAAGCATTTGGCGATGATGCTACGCGATTAGTCAGACTTACGAACAGCGACGAGTATGTCGTATATAAAGCGGCAACGGACATGGAACTGCGGAATTTTAGTGCGGATACCTGGTTCTGGCCTTACGAGACCTCCACAGATTTTGAGTTTGCTGTATCGCCAGATAATGTGACTTATACGGTTTATATGCCGGCTAAAGCAACCGTCACAGGTACTTGGAATAAAGTGACCTACAGCGGTACCTTGCCTAGAGGGACGCAGTATTTGAAAATCATTTATAAACAGCACTCAGCAAATGCTTGGAATGCTCAGATTGGTAAAGTAACTCTGACGAGTAAAGTGCCGACGCCTACAAGTGCTACTGTGACGGATGATGTGTATAATTTCAGCAAGATGTACGATCATTCCAGTCATTTGTATTTTGACACCTCAAATGCCGTCGCATTTGGAGGAGATGGTTCCCGGTTAGCACGAAATACGAATACAGACGAATTTATTGTCTATAAGGCTGCACCAGAGATGGATATGAAATCCTACGCCATCGATACGTGGTTCTGGACCTATGATCCATCGGCGGATTTTGAATTGTATAGTTCATGGGATAATGTGACCTATACGCTGATTTCGCCTGTGAAAACCGATTTGTTGGTTAGATGGCTGAAGAGAACCTACAGCGGGAACTTACCGACAGGAACGCAATATTTAAAAATCGTTTACAAACAGCATACGGCCAACGTGTGGAATCCACAGATTGGCAAGGTCGAGTTTTTCAGTGAAGTGAATGATTAACGAAAGTTCATGATCTTAAATCTCGATCATTTCATTCCATTTGGCCGGATGCCATAATAAAAGTGTAAGATAGTTAGTTTACAAGGGGGCATACAAATAACATGAAGCGTAAGTTCACATCACCAAAAGCAGTAGTAAGCATCGTGCTTGGCATGAGTATTTTAGCAGGTTGTTCCAGCGCGGAGGATAGTCCAGCAACTTCACCTGCTGCAAGTCCGGCGGCGACGAAGAGCGTGACAACTGTAGCGAAGGAGAATGATCGAACGAAGTTTGATCCACCGGTTACGATCACAGCAGCGATTGCCCTAAAACCATCCGATAAGCTGCGCAATGGTGACACGCCTG
This sequence comes from Paenibacillus sp. J31R109, assembly GCF_059692055.1. Lineage (NCBI taxonomy): Bacteria > Bacillati > Bacillota > Bacilli > Caryophanales > Paenibacillaceae > Paenibacillus > Paenibacillus sp. J31R109. The sequence continues at coordinate 219,097 of NZ_JCAUAR010000005.1, forward strand.
AGAATAATCCAATCTCCCGTTGGTTTAAAGACACGCTAGGCATTGTAACGAAATATCAATGGGTGGTCACGGATGCGAGTGCGCTGGAAACGAAAGTTCGTTTAGCTCTAACAAGCGGCGAAGCATTGCCGGACGTTCTCAGTGCCTCTGGTACCGTGTTTGAAGATCTTGTTGCCTCCAAGAAAATTCAATCCATTGACGAGGCCTTCGAGAAGTATGCAACGCCAAGGGTGAAAGAATCCTATCAGAAAAATCCGGAAGTATGGAATTTGGTCAAACGAAACGGAAAACTGTATGGGTTGCCTACCCTGTCCAATGGGATTGTAGGGAACACCGTGATGTGGATCCGAGAGGATTGGCTCAAGAAGTTAAATCTCAAAGCACCAACGAATGTGCAAGAATATGAAGCGGTCATGGATGCGTTTACAAACAAGGATCCTGATGGCAATGGAAAAAAAGATACGTATGGTATGGCCTTTGGGGCAAACACCGGCTACCATAAACCAACGATGAACTTCATGTCGGATGCTTCGTTTATCTTTGGTCAAGATCAGCCGTACCAATGGTTGAAGGGGACAGATGGCAAGCTGCAATACGGCTCAACGAAGCCAAGTGTGAAGGATGCTTTAGGCAAGTTACAAGAATGGTTCAGTAAGGGGTATATCAGTCCTGACTTCGGTACGCAAGACGCAGCGAAAGCTATGGCAGACTTTACTTCAGGTAAAGCTGGAATCGCTTTTGCGCCAGGATGGGCTGGCGGCTGGCCAGTAGGTACGGCAGTGACAGAAGCCAAAACCAAAAATCTAGCCTTGGATTTCAAACCATATCCGATTCCAGCGGGAATTAAAGGCGAGGTGGGAAGACAGGCATCACCGCCATCCTATGGGAATTACGTTTTCCGTGAAGGATTTAAGAATATGGAAGCGATCTTTAAATATTGGGATACGATGTATGGCTGCTCGGTTGAGGATGCGCAGTGTCCATTTGCTAACGGTAAGGGAGAAGGCTATGACTTTGTGATGAAAGATGGAAAGCCGGATTGGAAGAACATTCCCGAAGGTACATTGAGCTTGAATGCCTATCTGCTGATGTCACCAGGATCCGGAACAGCTCCAACGAATGTCATGTCAGGACCTAACATTTACCAACGTGTTGCAGCAGGGAAGAAAGACAATATTTTTGAGCAAAAACTAGCTGCCGAGAATGGCCAATTAACGATTGACGGCTTTGCAGTTGCCTTTCAACAGCTAAATAAAGATGTGCAAAGCGGATTCTTTGGCGCAAATACACCGACCATGAAAGACAAGTGGGAGCAGCTGATTGCCTTGGAAGAGCAAGCCTTCCTGCAAATCATTTACGGTAAACAAAAACCGGACTATTTTGATACCTTTGTGAAGCAATGGAATGATCAAGGCGGCGCACAAATTACCAAAGAAGTGAATGAATATACGGCTAGCCTGAAGTAATTGTTCCATGAGGTGATAAGAAATGCGGAGTGCTGGTGTAACTGGGGTTCTCCGCATTTTCTTTTTATAGAGAAGTCCTAACGATCGATAGGAGACGAATCGGATGAAATCGGAAACGATACAATACGCTTTGCAAGAGCGGGCAATTCCCCTTAAAAAGAGAAAAGGCTTCCTCAATCTTAGACAAACATGGCCCCTACATGTGTTCTTGTTGCCTTCCGTTGTGTTATTGCTCATTTTCAGCTATACGCCGATGGTCGGATTTGCAATTGGCTTTCAAGACTTCAAACCATGGTTAGGCCTTTTTGGTTCACCTTTTGTGGGATGGAAGCATTTTACATTTATGTTTCACGATCCAACGGCCTTGCAAGTCATTTGGAATACGCTGATCATTGCGATTCTCAAAATTATTGCAGGCTCCTTAGCGCCTTTCATTTTCGCCTTACTGTTGAATGAAGTTCGTGCCATCATCTTCAAGCGAGTGATTCAATCGCTGGTCTACTTGCCTCATTTTATTAGCTGGGTCATTCTCGGTGGCATCCTTACGGATCTGTTGTCTACGAATGGGATGATCAATCAACTTCTCGTCGGGATAGGCTTGGATAAGATCTTCTTCCTGGGAAGCGGAAACTGGTATCGCTTTACCCTTGTCGTCAGTGATGTGTGGAAGGATTTTGGATTCGGTACGATCATCTATTTGGCTGCTATGGCAGGTATTAATCCGAATATGTATGAGGCTGCCGATATTGACGGTGCAAATAATTGGCAGAAAACGATTCACATTACCATTCCAGCTGTGATTCCTATAGCCATTGTTATTGTTACTTTATCGTTAGGCAACATTCTGAATGCTGGATTTGATCAAGTATTTAACACCTATAATCCACTTGTTTATCCAAAAGGCGATATTATAGACACCTATGTCTACCGGATTGGTTTACAACAAGGTTCGTACAGTTTCGCAACCGCAGTTGGATTTTTCAAGTCCATCATTGGATTTATTCTTATTGCTACGACGTACAAATTAGCATCTAAATATGCAAATTACAGGATTTTCTGAGGGGATATAGCTATGATTAAATTATCGTTCTCCACGAAAATGTTTCAATTCTCGAACTATATTTTTCTATCGATTGCCGCTTTTCTCTGCATTCTTCCTATGGTTCATGTCTTGGCTGTATCCTTTAGTTCAGACTATGCGACGACAGCTTACTTAGTTAAATTTTGGCCCGTCGGCTTTAATCTCACGGCATACGAGAAAGCTTTGAACAGTAATAACTTTCTGGTTGCCTTCAAAGTCAGTGTGTTCAGGACGGTGCTTGGAACAGCACTTACGATGTTTCTGACCATGCTGGCAGCGTATTCGATGTCGAAAGAGGATCTTTACTTTAAAGGAAGAACCTTCTATGCGTGGTTCTTTGTCTTTACGATGCTCTTCCACGGTGGACTTATTCCAACATATCTGGTGGTTCAGAAAATAGGGCTAACTAATTCTCTACTAGCCTTAATCTTGCCTTCGGCTGTCAATGTCTTCAACGTCGTCCTAATGATGAATTTTTTCCGAGGAATACCAAAGGAATTGCAAGAAGCAGCGATGATGGATGGAGCAGGACATTTCCGAATTCTATTCACGATATTCATGCCAATTTCTTTACCATCCATTGCCACATTGTCCTTATTTACGATGGTTTTTCATTGGAATGCTTGGTTTGACGGCATGATTTATATGAACAAAGCAGAGCTTTTTCCATTAGCTACCTTTCTGCAAGCATTAATTGCCAGCTTTGATTTTACGAAAATTGGTCTTAATCCAGAGGATTTGAATAAATTATCGGAGCGTTCTTTAAAATCAGCGCTGATCTTTATTGGTACAGTTCCGATCTTGCTTGTGTATCCTTTTCTGCAAAAGTACTTCGTACAAGGGATGACACTGGGGTCAGTAAAAGAATAAATCAAAGTGAAATGGCTGTTAGGGCAATCCTAGGAGCTGTTTTCACTGTATGATTTTTACAATCATAAGCTTTCAATTGGTATAATAGAGCAAACGGAAGATAGGGAGCACCGGCTAATGAATCTAATCAAGAGAGTAATCCTTCTTATCGTGATGAGTTTAATCGTCATTCTTGCCCTTTACGCCTATTCCTATAAACAAAGTGTACATGTCATTGAAAATCAAATTAATACACGGAATGAAGAAAAGTTATCGTACTTTCTCAACCGAATTGAAAGCTTATTGGATCAGAATATGATCTACGCCACGCTCGTCACCAAAGATCCAGAAATTAAAAAAGTCGCCTACGGTGAATTGCCCCCTGCCAGTTATGATCGCGTAAGTGTGGTTCAATCGATTGAAAGCAAGCTCAACCTATTTAGTATGACCAATCAAATTATGAACATTATTACGCTCTATTTTCCGAAAATCGACCTTGCTTTGTCTACAGTACCTTCAACAGGATTGAATCAAGTGGAGATCTTAAAGGATTACACAGCCAATTGGAAATTAACGAAAGTCGATATAAGTGGTGTCAAAACGGATGCGTTTTCACGGTTTTTCATATCGCCGTATCAGGCAGAAGCAACGGATATCATGAAATCAGATTTCATTATACGTGTTGATTTTTTTACGAAAAATATTGCGAATTTACTGGATGAGTTTAAAATCGCCGGCAACGGTGACGCCTTTTTCTACGGCAGTTCCGATCAAATTGTGTATAACAGTACCGCGAATATGACGCTCATTCAACAGTTGATGCAGAAGTCTCCCTTTCAGGATGGAAAAGGGTTGAAGAAGAGTTCAACGGTCGTCGAGTTGAGTGGAAAGAAATATATTCTCTATGTGCTTCCATCTAAGAAGTTAAACTGGAGCTTGGTTGATATTGAGCCCCTGGAGGAAATTCTCAACCCGGTGAATCATAGTCGCAATTTATTTTATCTCATTCTGTTTTTGTTGTTATTACTCGGTATGGTGGCTGCTTATTTCTTGTATTTTTATATCCAGGTACCGATTCGCATCTTAATCCGCAGCTCGGAGCATATCAAAAACAAAAATTTCTCGTATCGCATCCAAAGCTTGCGGAAAGATGAGTTTAAACAGTTGTTTGATTCCTTTAACGATATGGCGAAAGAAATAGATGAACTGATTAAACGCGTGTACGTAGAAGAGATTCGCTCTAGAGAAGCTGTGATGAAGCAGCTTCAATCGCAAATTAATCCTCATTTTCTGTATAATTGCCTAGCGTATATCGTAAATATGGCAAAAATGAACAAGCCTCAGTCGGTTATTGCGATGGCTCATAATTTGGGGGATTACTATAAATATACGACCCGGAATGAGACGTTGGAGACCACACTCGGCACTGAGCTGGAGCTGGCTGTTAATTATATGAATATTATGAATCAGCAACTGGATAAATTTCGGTATATTGTTTCCGTCCCAGAGACAATGAAAGCAATGAAAATTCCCAAACTAATCATTCAACCTATCATTGAAAATGCGATCGTACACGGACTCGAGGAAATTTCGATGAACGGCCTTATCACCATTGTTGGTCTTGATGACGGTCCGCTCTACCGGCTGATTATTGAGGATAACGGGCCAGGCTTGTCGGCCGAAGCTTTGACTAAGTTAAGGCTTAAGACGGAAGATGAGCACAATGATTCCCCGCAAAAAGGGGTTTGGAATGTCTATCACCGTTTCCACTATTATTTTGGACAGCGGTCCCGAATGCGTTTGGATAATTCGGCGCTAGGCGGATTGCGGATTGAGTTGATCTGGGAGAAAGCAGCAGGGGAGTGAGCTCAGAGATGTTTTCATTACTGATTGTAGATGATCATAAGCATCAAGTGGATACGTTAGCAGTTACATTACCCTGGGAAGAGCTAGGGATAACCACGATTCATAAAGCCTATGAAGGCCAAGGGGCGCTGGCTATTCTGGAGACACATCCCATTGATATTGTCATCACAGATATTCGTATGCCTGGCATGAGTGGTCTGGAGTTATTAGAACGCATTAACGAATCCAACCGGAAGATTGATGCCATTCTGTTGACAGGCTATGCCGAATTCGAGTATGCGAAGAAGGCGATCGAGCTGCATGCGCTGGAGTACCTGATTAAACCTGTGCGCGATCAATTGCTCATCGACGCTGTAAGCCGCATCATCAGCAAGCGTCAGAATGAGTTACAACATTCGCAAGCTTTTGAACAGGCCAATGCGATCCTGCATCAAAATTTACCACTTCTAAAAGAGAATTTATTACATGATCTTTTGCAAGGAGCAAAAATCTCTTCTAAGCAACTGACAGAGAAAGTGGAGATGTATCAAATTCCATTTGCCTGTGGCGATGAGATTCGATTCATGGTGATTCAATTCGATCCGCATTTCTATGAATCTTATAATCTCTCAGATATGCAATTATTAGAGTATGCGGTTTCGAATATAGCAGAGGAATTGCTCCAAAGTCATTTCAGTCTGTGGACAAGGAGAGCACCGCAAGAAAATATCACCCTGATGCTCAAGCCGGTACATGCCGAAGGTGCTGCTTGGCACGAGGAAGGGCTGCTGTCGATTGCCAACCTGTTGTTGGAGCAGGTAAATCGGTATCTCAAAGGCAAGGTGGCGATCTACCTCTCTACACCGGCTCAATTTCCTGAAGAAGTCCAGGCTTGCTATACTTCGGTTATCTCTTCTGCTATGAGTTCTTCAGAGCGACAGGGAGTTTTTATCTTAAGTAGGCAAAATGTCATTAGCCGCGGAGTGGAGCCTTTGCGAACTTTGTATCAAGCTCCGATGCTGATCCAACTGATGGATAGCAACAATCTCGATAAGTTAAATGAGAAATTGCATGCCATTTTTCAAGAATTAGAGCAGAAACAAGCGGATTCCCGCGCTCATCTGCGAGAAGCCTACTTGCATGTGTTGAGCTGCTTTACCTTTTTGGCCCATAAGAAAGGCAAAGTCTTGGAAGATATTATCGGGATTGGCTCCGTTCATAAAGAACACAGTGTAATTCATTCCGCGAAACAATTGAAAGCATGGTGTAGCCTCATTCTGGAAGCGCTCATAGAGCAAGATTCACCCGTTGATGATGAGAATCATCTCCAGCTCGTCAATAAAATTCATGCGTATATTGAGCAAAATCTATCCAAGGATGTTACCTTGCAATCGATTAGTGAACATGTCTATCTGCATGCCGTCTACTTATCAAAAATATATAAAGAGATTACCGGCTTAAATTTGAGTGAATACATTTTGCATGCACGGATGGAAGAAGCGAAGAGACTGCTTGAAAAGACCTCCTTTAAAATATATGAGATTACAGAAAAAGTCGGATATCAAAGCCCACAGCATTTTATTCGGCGATTTAAACATTATTACGGCGTGACGCCGGACAGCTTTCGGAAGCAATAATAAGCGCGAGGGGAGTGCCACATGGACAACACATGGGTAGAGAAGGCATGGGAACGGGTTGTTGATAAAATTGAAAAAACAAGTCACACCTTGGGTGCATCGTTTCCGAATGGAACCGAGAATGGCCGTTACGTCACTTCGCCAGCCCATGATTGGGTAGCCGGTTTTTGGCCGGGAATACTCTGGTTGGTTTATGGTGAAACGAACAATGAACGGTTAAAATCGTTGGCTGTAGACTGCGAAAGGCAAATTAGTCAAACCTTATGGGAATATGAGCATTTACATCATGACATGGGTTTTATGTTCGGTCTAAGCAGTATGAAGCAGTATGAGTTTTTGGCTGATGAGGATGCAAAACGACACGCCTTGATGGCGGCCAATCTGCTTGCCGGAAGATTTAATCCTGTCGGTTCCTTCATTCGCGCATGGCCAAATTGGGGTGGCGAAGATCACAGCGGTTGGGCAATCATCGATTGTATGATGAATTTGCCTCTCTTATATTGGGCTTCAGAAACGATTGCCGATCCACGTTATCGTCATATGGCAGAGCTGCACGCCGATATGGTGCTCAATCATTTTATGCAACAAGATGGATCGGTCCATCATATTGTGGCTTTCGACCCGGAGACAGGCGCACGTGTGGGAGCGTTGGCGGGTCAAGGCTATGCCGCAGATTCTGCCTGGTCAAGAGGAGCGGCTTGGGCACTTTATGGATTTGCACTCAGCTATAGATATACAGGCAAAGAGAAATATGTAGCTGCTGCAAAGCGTGTAGCGCACTTCTTCCTGGACCATTTGCCCGCGGATAAGGTGCCATATTGGGATTTTCGCCTGCCCGAGCAGCAGGGTCAAGATGCGCCACGCGATTCATCAGCTGCTGCTATTGCAGCTTCCGGACTACTTGAAATCGCCGCTCTCGGGATGGGTGATGAGAAATTACTTTATCAGCAAGCAGCGGAGGAGATACTGTATTCACTTGCACATCACTATGCGGATTGGCAGGATGAGCCCCAGGGATTACTGCTGCATGCGACGGGATATTTCATGCAAGATATATTTGTAGACACCTCGCTGATCTATGGGGATTATTATTTTGTTGAAGCGTTATTAAAGTTGAAGAAGCTAAAGGTGTAAGGGGAAAGGCTGCCGATTCGTTACGGCAGCCTTTTAATGGTTGATTTTACAGCAACCCACGGAAGAACGTGCGGATATCACTTATCATTAAATCCGTCGCGTCGATAGCAGCAAAATGTGTCGCCAATATAGCATTAGATTGGTTAAGAAACGGTCTCGATCAACAGCCCCCACCGCATCGCCAAATCCATAGAACAATTCAGCTGTCCAAGCGAGCAGTCCGATAAACCAAAGCCTGAAATCGATGGGATGACAAGGTGAAAGGCGTCTTCTGCATTGCCACCATAGGAGGTCGGATCGGTAAGGGGACCAATGAGATCAAGAAACTCGACAGGTGATCCTGGCCAACCGTCAAGGGTGGTCGTAAATTGCGGGAGCTCATTCAGACGAGCTTCCTGCTCACGCCAGTTGAAAGCTGTTCCCCAATTTATTGTAAGTCATTGTCCCTGACAACATTTTGTCAGGAACTTTTTGTTTTTTTCTGATACAATGGACTTAGTTAACGATTGCAAAGGGGAAGAGATCCTATTGAAAATTCAGCGCCTGCTCGGCATTACGATGATATTATTAAGTCAGCGGCGGGTTAACGCCCAAACATTTGCAGATAAGTTTGAGGTAACAGTTCGGACAATTTATCGTGATTTGGAGACGATCAATTCCGCTGGTATTCCCATCGTATCTTTCACGGGAAATGATGGCGGCTATGAGATCATGGAGCAATTCCGGATTGATCGGCAAATTGTGACGTTTGACGATTTGCAGTCGATTCTGGTAGCGCTAAAAGGCGTACAAGCCTCCCTTAACGATAACGAGATGGACGATTTATTAACTAAAGTTAAGGCGCTTGTGGCAAGGTCTGAACAACACCAAATGGAAGAGTCAGGCGAGACACTCCTGTTTGATACGAACCTTTGGCATGGGGGAGGGATTAAGGATAAATCCATGCTAGCCTCGCTGCGTCAAGCTTCCAAAATAAGGAAGGTTGTCTCATTTGTATATACGAATTCAGATGGTGCTGTGGAACAGAGGGAAGTCGAACCCATCGGGTTAGCCTGGAAAGGATACGCGTGGTACTTGTATGCCTATTGCAGGCTGCGCGGTGACTACCGAACTTTTCGACTCTCCAGAATAAGCAGCTTACGAATCCATTTGGAGCACTTTCCAAACAGAGGTGTTGGAATGAGCGAGCTTGACGCGCGATGGGGCAATCAGGAGACCGGGCCATCCGTTCCACTATTGCTCCATTTTCAGTCACGTTTGAGAGTGAGGGTGGAGGAGGCCTTCGGTCTGGACAATGTTGAGATTCAGGAAGATGAATCCTTGCTCGTCAGGGTCAGCTATCCCAATAATCATTGGATGTACGGTATGATCCTTAGTTATGGTTCAGATGTTCGTGTGCTTGAACCTGCTTTTGTAGCTGAACAAATTAAAAGCCAAGGGGAGCAGATCGCGAATAACTATAAGGATTCGAGCGAAATATGGACCACCAACTCTGATTCCTTACAGTAGTCGGTGCTCATAGAATGCCGAGGCGCTTCAAGGCTTCCATAGTAACTGTCTTGGCGGTCGTCCCACTGCTGTCTACGTTAGTTGCGAACACCCAGTCGGTCTTCCCGCGCTCGACATAACCCACATACCAGCCGAGTCCCATGTCAGACAGGCGTGTCCCCGTTTTGCCATGCACCGTGTAATCGTCCTGGTCGTTATCGATCATGATTCGCTTGACGGTCTTCATCGTCTGCTCCTGGAAAGGGAGTGTCTCTTCCACCAGATCTTCCATGAAGCCGACCTGCTCTTCTGCGGAGATCTTTAGCGAGCTGTTCAACCAAAAGGTATCGATCCCTCCGCTAATATCCATATTGCCATAATGTATACGATCGACATAACGCTTCATCCGCTCGGCGCCGATGTCCCGGGCCATCGCTTGGTAATACCAGATTGCAGATGCCCGCATGGCCGAAGCCAGAGAAAGGTCGCGGTTCCAAACCTCAAATGGTCTGACGACGCCGTCCCACCTCTTCACATCGTATTCATCCTGAACCGCAGCCACTTCGAGACCGATGAGCGCATTCGGTACCTTAAATGACGACTCTGGTGTGAACTGCTGTTGGCTACGCTCGGGATTGCAGACGAAGGTGCGGTCTGTCTTCAGGTTTTTAATGACGATTGTACCTTGCACATCATGGAACAGCTCTTGGCAAGAGAGCTTCGACTCTTTCGGTGCAGCGTGTACAGGAAGTGCGGCAAGGGCCGTTCCACCGGCGAATAGTAGGGTGGCGAGTGCCAGGCCGACTTTGTTTTTCTTTGTCCAAGTAAGCAAATTGAATTCCTCCTTCAGCTTCTTCATAATGAAATAGTAGAATGGCTCGTGTCGACAACACTGAGTATAGAGCAATTTACGGCTGGGCTGCACCGATGTTTGCGGTGATTGTACCCATACAGTTTGTTGGGAGGCGTACAAATGGAGATGCTGTATGAAGTGATTGTGGAACAACTTTTGCAAGAGATGAAGGCTGGGAAGCGGATGCCAGGGGACAAGCTGCCGTCCATTCGGGAAGGGGCGGATGCGTTCGCCTGTAGTCGCAATACGGTGATTCGGGCGTACAGAGAGCTCGAGCAAACTCACCGAATCTATGCCGTGCCACAGAGCGGTTATTATGTCGCGCATCGCCACCAAGGCGGGGAGGAGACAAGAAACTCAGCGGGGTCGCAGGGTATCATCGATTTCGAATGGGCGGGGCCGGACCGAAATGCGATGCCTTATCGGGATTTTCAGATCTGCATGAACGAGGCGATCGAGAGATACCGCGAAGATATGTTCACGTATTCGGAGGGACAGGGTCTCGCATCGCTGCGATTCCAGCTGGCACGGCATCTAAGGGATCTGCAAGTATTCACAGTTCCAGAGCGTATTTATGTGGTGACAGGCTCGCAGCAGGCATTGAATGTGGTGGTGGGGCTGCCTTTTCCGAACGGCAAGGGGAACATCGTTGTGGAACAGCCCGTACATCCTGGTATGATCGAATCGCTGCGGGGATATGAGGGAGAAGTGTACGGCATCACGTACGAAGAAGGTGGTATGGATCTGGAGCGGTTGGAGGCGTTCTTTCGGGAAGGGAACGTCAAGTTCTTTTACACCGTTTCGCGATTTCACAACCCGACCGGGTACAGCCACACGAACGAAGCCCGTAAGCGCATGGTTGAGCTCGCTCAGCGATATGATGTGTACATCATTGAGGATGATTACATGGGGGACTTGGATGGCGATGCGAGGAACGACCCCATGTTCGCGTATGATCCGTCCGGACGGATCATCTATGTAAAAAGCTTTTCCAAAGTCATGCTTCCCGGATTGCGTCTCGGGCTGGCTGTCTTACCTGATGGGCTGCGGGAGGCTTTCTTGCAGGCAAAGTCCGCAGCTGACGTGCATTCGCCCCTGCTGACGCAAGGGGCGCTGGAGGTGTACCTCGAGAGCGGTATGTTCACCGCCCACATCGGCCGGATGCGAGAGATTTACCGCCGGAAAGCGGTGCTGCTGCAAGAAGCCTACGGCAGGTATTTACCGCCAGAAACGGCTTATACCCGTTCATCCTCCGGCTTCTATACCACGATCGGACTGCCGGCATCGCTCCGGGCACAGGCTGCAGCTGACTACCTGCTGGAGCGCGGGGTCCGGGTTGATCCTGCCCAACGGATGTACCTGCCGGAGTTTCGACAGGAGGGTATCCTCCGGTTGAGCGTCTCGCAGGTGGAGGACAGACTTATTGAGCCCGGCATTCGGCGCATCGGAGACGGAATTCGAGAGCTGCTTCGACAGCGGTCGGAAGTCAGGTTTGTGTCACGATAATGTTTGGTAATTAAAAAGAGGCTGTTCCCCAAAAGTCTAGATCAACTTTTGAGACAGCCTCCTATCGTCATTCACTTAGGATTCAGAAAGAGTAACGATTGGCAATATCACTTCAACCATAGTCCCTTTCCCAACTTCACTTTCGATTCGTATAGTTCCCTTATGATTTTGGATAATCCGCATGGAAACCATTAAACCCAATCCTGTTCCTGTTTCTTTCGTAGTAAAAAAAGGACTTCCAATCTTGTTTATTTCACTTTGTGGGATGCCATAGCCGGAGTCTTGAATTCGAATGTGGATTTTACCGTTGATTTGCTTGGTTTGTATGACCACTTCCCCGCCTTTAGGCATGGATTCAATCGCATTCTTTAGAATATTGACAAATACTTGATTGATACTGCGCTGACACTGAAGGAGTGATAATTCGGTATCAAAATCTTTCTTTATTTGAACGTTATAAAGGTTGGCTTGTCCTTCGAATAATGTGATGACGTGAATTAATTCATGGACCACGTTCCTTAGCTCATAAGCTTCATTTGAAGGTTTAGCTAACACTAAAAGCTCACTTACTATTTCGTTGATTCGGTCAATTTCTGATAACATGACTTCATTACGTAAATGGTTTGTACCGTCAATATCCTCTTTGACATACAGTTGCATAAATCCTCGTAAACTAGTCAAGGGATTTCTAATTTCATGGGCAATGCCAGCTGCAAGTTCGCCAACCAAGGAAAGTTTCTCAGATCTGCGAATTAATTCTTCAGATTGCATCCGTTCTGTAATATCACGCCCCATACTGATTACGTGTTGAAGCTCTCCTGCTGCATTTCTTATTCTTTTAGAGTGTGCTTCTTGCCAAATATACTGACCGCTTTTATGCCGAACACGATAAACATATATTCGGCTATCCGCGTTATTAGCATAACCGTTCTTTAACAAGTTGGAGTTCAGATCATCTTGATGCCAATAATCATAGGCAGATGTTCCAATGAGTTCATCTGGCTCATATCCGAGCTGATTACGAACTGCTGGGGAGACGTACGAGATGATGCCGTCTGGCGTTAAACGCAAAATAACGTCCTGTGAATGTTCGGAAATAAGCTTGTGCAGTTCTTCAATCTTTTTATACTCTTCTTCATTGTTTTTTTGTTTGGTAATATCAACAATTTGACAGATGGATATGCCACTTTCAGTGAGTCCCTGCTGGTTTCTTACTAAAGTAACATTGAGAAGCCCCCACACAATGGCACCAGATTTATGTATATATCGTTTTTCTAATTGATAGCCATCAATTTCACCTTGTACCACTCTATACCACAATGCCAGATCTGCCTGTAAATCTTCAGGATGAGTGACGGCTGCGACACCGAGTTCTACTAATTCACTTTCACTATATCCCAACATTTGGCAAAAAGAGGAATTAACCTTAAAAAGGCTTCCATCTAAAGAAATAAACGCCACGCCAATTGGCGATTTTTCAAATGAACGTAAGAGAAGACTATGGTCGTTGAATTGAGATAACATCCGATCCTCCCTTTAACGTAGCTACATGAATAACCTGACAAGGGCATTATAACAGTAATTTTAATTCAAATGAATATATGTGACTAAAAAAAGTGGTGCGAAAAGTCAGAGGAGAAATCCTCTTTTTATCATTTCCCAATCCATAGTTCTATTTGAGGCAGGATTGCCATACCCATGAAAAAGGAAATTTAGGAAAGCTGTGGAAATGGTTTATATAACCAAGTTGTGAGGGGTACAAGATGAATTATTTAACGGAATCCTATGTAGATAGTTTGGCTCAGAACAGCAGTGCAATCAAGAACGGCAAGGATTTGGTGAAAAAAAATAGTTTTCCGCTGTTATGTCAATCGGAGGACAGCACGATTATTTTTGGAGAGTGTAAAGGGAGTGGAAAAGACCCGTATCAATGCTCGGTCGATATGGCAAAAGAGGGGAATCCCGTGTTTCGCTGTTCATGCCCGAGCCGCCAATTTCCATGCAAACACAATCTAGGTTTGATGTATGCCTATACGTCAGGCAAATCATTTACTACGGCATCTGTGCCTCAAGATATCGTGGATAAGCGGGAAAAGGCGGAGAAGCGGGAGGAGAAGAAGAAAGAACCCGTAGACCTGGATGCGCCGGTGGTTAAGCGAAAGACGAATAAGTCAGCTTTATTGAAGAAAATAGCGGCACAGTTAGAAGGAATCAGCATTGCAGAGAAGCTTATCTTGCAGCTTGTACAGTCAGGGCTGGGAAGCCTGGACAAAAAGGTACTGAAAACCGTTGAAGATCAGGCTAAACAGCTTGGTAACTATTATATTCCAGGGGTTCAAACGGCACTTCGTGATGTGAACCTTCAGTTTCATGCAGAGGCAGATCGGGAGACCGTCTACACAAATGTGATTGAGCAGCTTACCATCCTGCAAGCGTTGATTAAGAAAAGTAGAGAGTATCTCAACCGTAGATTGGAAAATCCAGATCTTCCTATGGATACGGAATCAACGTTGGAAGAGTGGCTTGGGCATGCCTGGCAAATCGCAGAACTGCGGGAGCTTGGTCGCGTTCGCAGCGATTCCTCAGAATTAGTGCAGTTATCGTTCCGATCCTACACAGATCATGCTAGAGGCGAGTACATAGATGAAGGATACTGGTCAGACTTACTAAGCGGACAGATTCATTTTACAAGAACGTATCGACCCTTCCGTGCAGCGAAATACATACGTGAAGATGACTCTGTCTTTGGAGTCGTCAAAGCGAAAGAACTAGCCCAATACCCAGGTGAGCTTAACACGAGGGTGCGTTGGGAAGAAGCAGCGTTCCGAGATGCTGACTCACAAGATTTTCAGACAATTCGTTCTTCAGCTCACAAGTCATTCCCGGAAATGATTAAAATCGTAAAGAACCAGATTAAAAATCCGCTTTCGGACAAGCGCCCAGTCGTATTGTTGCAATTTGCGGATATGAAAAAGAGTGAAACTTCCTATGTACTTATTGATGAACAAGGTAAGCAACTGCCACTACTAGATATTCCATATCTCAGTGAGCCTACGACACATTTGCTGCCTATGGTAAATAAAGCGTTCTTACAGAATCAGGTGATGCTGGTTATGTTCGAGCACAACTGGCAACATAACAGACTTGAAGCACAGCCATTAAGCATCGTAACGACGAATGAAGTCGTTCGCTTGCTCTATTGATGAATAAAATGAGGAGACGAACGCATGAGTATAGATCTATTGTTTGAACTGCAGCATGAGGTACGGCGGTTGTTTATAGCAGGTAGTGGCATGGCGGCAGGCGATTTGCGGTTACAGAAAATGCTTCCCAATCTTCAGAAGCTCGGGGAGTCAGCGCCGGTGTTTAATCGAGTGGCACAGGGAGTTAGCCAAGTTCTTGAAGCAGAGACAAGCAGCTCAGCGAGTAGACTTCTAGAGTTAGGAACACTCTTGAATTCCGTGCTGTATACGCAAGGGAAAACGGAGACGAAAGGGACACTCATACCTGTGGAAGGAACGGGAGCCAAGCTTTCGACGACCATAGCTTATCGTAAACTGTCTCCATTAATTGAGGCTTTGACGCAAAAAGGTCAGGGCCGAATGGAGCAGATCCGTCAAGGGTATGAGGATGGCTTATTTCACGATTTCCGCGTCATACCTGCTGCTGTATCGGGGTTAGACGATAGTTATGCCGAAATACCCGATTATCTTCATCGAACGGTGCTGCCTTCTCTCGGAATGGAGGCTCTCCCAGCACTTCAGCAGCAATTTAAGCTAGATGGCGGAAAAGGTGACGCACGTAGATTGGATCTTATCCACGATTTGCTTGACTTATCAGCCTTAGATCTCTTGCTTGAAGCTGCTGGGCAAGGTTCTACAGAGGTCCGATCCACAGCGATTGAGCTTCTAGGCGACTATCCAGAGCAGGAAGAATTTATTATAGAACAAGCAGATGATAAGAAAAAAGAGATACGCAGAGCCGCTCTCTTGGCCTTATCTCGTTTGGGAACGGAGCAAGCCGTTGCTCGCCTCTACAAGGCATTGGGATCGAAGGATCGAGATCTTGCGATAGAGCCGATTCAATTATGCAGGGCCAATGATCTAACGCTTCGTGTCATCGGGCATGCGGAAAGTGTATTGGAGCGATTTGTGCAACGGACAAATGATGAAGAGGCCGCACAGCAGTTGTTGACGGACATCCGCAGCTTACAAGGAAAAAGAGTACCGGAAGTTGTACATTTCCTAGAAAAATTGCTGACTACACCTCGTTTTATTGTTCCCCAAACGGAAGCTGTACAGGAGGCCGCAGCTGAACTTCTCCTGCAAGTTGATTTACCTGAGGCAGACCGTTTTGCTGTCACTTTGCATGAATTATACAATCGTAAATTTATATCATACAGCTTTAGAGCGGCCATCAAGATACTTCCTCCAGAAGATGTTTATGAACGCTTTTGCCATGATCTAAAAGATAAAAAGCAGACGGCGGCCAAGGACTTGTTACGCGTTCTGCGTACGATGTTTCCGTCTTTGGAACATCAAATGTACTATGCAACTGCCGAGTATGAGGCCGAGCATCAGGAGTGGGATCCTAGATGGGTGCATTTGTTTGTGAAATTGGATGAAACGGAGCTCGTTTGCCGACTTGCCCATGACAAGAATGCACAAATTGCTGCTTACTTGGTAGAAGCGTGCTGGAAGAAACCTGACTTTTTCAACCATACAACGAATCATTGTCTTATTGCCTTATTCCGTATGCCGTACAAGGAAGCTCCTGAGCTTCTCATGGAGATTTTGGAGAAAGGTAAGAAACAGATGTATTACTTCAATCATGCGCAACAGGTGCTTCTGAAATTATTACCGCGTACTTATTCGGAGAGACTGCAGCTTTTTGCGCAAAGTGTGTCCCATGAGTACTTGAGGAATCAACTGCTGGACATCGTTGAGACGATCGCTGCGAAGCCGGAACATACGGAACCAACAGATTATGAAGAGAAGGGACAGGGATTATGGGGATGGATCAAAAGCAAGATGTCGTAAGATTGCCCTCTGAACGTTTATACAGGGAAGAGTTGGAGGCTTTGAAAAAGATAGATCAAGATGCGAAGCCAGCAGGGTGGCAGCTTTCGCCGAAGGCGGTACTGACGTTTCTGACCGGTGGGAACGCCAAAGGGATCACGATTACGCCAAAATACATAGGCAACAAGCGGCTGGTAGAAATGGCTATAGCTACGCTGTTGACAGATCGAGCTCTCATGCTGATCGGGGAACCAGGAACGGCAAAGTCGTGGCTTTCGGAAAATTTGACAGCCGCCATCCACGGGGATTCTGGTAAAGTCATTCAAGGAACGGCAGGCACGAGCGAGGAGCATATTCGATATTCGTGGAATTATGCGATGCTGCTGGCACAAGGACCTTCCGATCAAGCGATTATAAAAAGTCCAATTTTCCGTGCTATGGAAACAGGGGGAATTGCCAGATTTGAAGAAATCTCACGCTGTGCTTCTGAAGTACAGGACGCTTTAATTTCCATCCTATCAGAGAAAACGATTTCGATCCCCGAGTTGGGGAGAGAAGTGTTCGCCGCACGAGGATTCTCCATTATTGCAACAGCGAACACGCGTGACCGTGGCGTAAATGAGATGTCAGCCGCTCTGAAGCGGCGCTTTAATATCATAGTGCTCCCATCCCCATCTGATATTGAGACGGAAGTCGAGATTGTTCGCAAACGTGTCAGAGAGATCTCGACGAGCTATGAGTTAAGAGCTTCGCTTCCCGAGGAGGAAGCTGTGCGGAAGGTTGTGACCATTTTTCGCGAGCTGCGCAGCGGCATGACACTAGATGGCAAAGAGAAAGTGAAAGGGCCGAGCGGTGTGATCTCAACTGCTGAAGCGATTTCGCTTTTGACTGGCAGTATGGCGTTGGCTGGAAGCTTTGGGAGCGGTCAGATAAGAGAAGAAGATATTGCCGCAGGGCTGCAGGGTGCTATTGTGAAAGACGAAGAGAAGGACCGCCTCGTGTGGAAGGAATATTTAGAAAATGTGATGAAAAAGCGGGGATCGACATGGAGAAATCTGTACTTCGCGTGCTCGGAGATGAACAACTAGATCGCAGTCAGGGGTTTCATGTTTTTGGTATACGACACTTATCTCCTACAGGTGCTTTCCACCTTCTTGCTTTCTTAGATGAAGTGAAGCCGACGGCCGTGCTCGTTGAAGGCCCTAGCGACGCAAGCGGTTTAATTGCAGAGCTAACCTCTCATGGCGTGGTCCCGCCCATTGCTATTTTAGCCTATACGGATCAACTGCCTGTCAGGACGTTATTGTACCCGTATGCGAGTTATTCGCCGGAGTATCAGGCATTTCAATGGGCTTCTCAGAACGGGGCACAGGCTGCATTTATCGATCTGCCCACTGAACATGCCTTGGCGCTATACGAACAAAGGAAACCTAGGTCACCTTCTGCTGCGGGTGAGATCAGTCAGGCGGATGATGATTTTCAGACGTATGTCCAAGGACAGCGGAGACTGTATGAACAGCTTGCTGAATTATCGGCAGAGCCGGATTACGAAGCGTACTGGGAGCGTCATTTTGAACATAATTTGCAAAAGGATGCTTATCGCCTTGGCATTTATCAATTCTCGGCTCAGATGCGGGAGTTGACCTCGCAGCAGGAGTGGCAATTCGCACCGCAAGAAGCGGCTTACAATGAGATTCGGGAAGCCTACATGCGGCGCAAAATTCAGGATACCATCGAAGCTGGGCACGCTCCGGAGAAAATTGTTGTCGTAACAGGTGCGCATCATGCCTCCGCATTAGATTTTCGCTTTCCGCGGATGACGGACGAACAGTTGAAGGGACTGCCTAAGACAAGAACGAAACTTACGTTGATGCCTTATTCTTTCTACAAGTTGTCGACCCACTCCGGCTATGGGGCTGGGAATCAGGCACCGGCTTACTTTGAATTGTTGTGGCAGTGCCTGCAAAAGGGTGACTTGAACAGGCTTCCATCTTTGTATTTCTCACAGGTAGCTGCCTACCTTAGGGAACATGGTACGTATAGATCCACAGCTTCGCTCATTGAAAGTGTGAGGCTGGCAGAGGCTCTTGCTGCGTTACATGATGGTACTCAACCTACATGGAAAGACCTTCGAGACGCAGCAATCGTATGTCTTGGACATGGTGAGCTTTCGACAATCGTGGAAGCTCTGACGAGGACGGATGTGGGCACGGCCATCGGCAGATTGCCAGAAGGCGTCAGCCAGACACCGATTCAAGATGATTTGAACAGAGAGCTTAAGCGGCTCAAATTGGAGAAATTCAAATCTACGGTTGCTGCGACCTTAGAGCTGGATTTGCGTGAAAATCGCAGAGTGAAGTCGGAGGAAGCGGCATTTCTAGATTTGAAGCGGTCCGTTCTCTTGCACCGGCTAGAACTGCTTGGCATTAACTTCGCCAAGAAGGAAAGCGTGCATCAAGACTCCGCATCATGGGCGGAGAACTGGGTGCTTCAGTGGACGCCAGAAGCTGAGATTCAAGCAGTGGAGTCGACCCTGAAGGGGGAGACAATTGAGCTGGCTGCAGCTTTTGTGCTGAAGGAACGGCTCGACATTTGCGTTGATATCGCGGAAGCTTCGCGAATCATTCGGGCCGCCTGCGACTGCGCGTTAACCGCCTTGATGGAGCAGGGCCAATCTGCGCTGCAAGGGCTTGCGGTGGATGCGGGCAACTTCGAGCAGATCGCGGGGGCGGCCTATGAGCTGTCGGTGTTGATCCGTTATGGATCGCTTCGGCGAATTGATACGGCTACCCTTGTTCCGCTGCTCCAACAGTTGTTCCTTCGCGGAACACTGCTTCTTGTAGATAGCGCGGGATGCAACGATGACGCTGCTCAGGGGATGGTTCGAGCGATTCAATCGCTGCACACCATTGCCCAGGACCATTTTGAAGAGGTAGACGATGGTTTATGGTTGAGTCAACTACAAGAGCTAGCATCGCGTGATGATCGAAATGCCAAACTGTCAGGCTTTGCTTTCGCTATTTTACTGGAACGCAATGAAATACCGAATGAGCGTGTTGCGACGGAAGTTTCACGCAGGTTGTCCCCAGGTATCCCCGTTGATTTGGGAGCGGGATGGTTTGAAGGCATGTCAATGCGCAATCGTTATGCACTGCTATCACGGATATCGTTGTGGCAGCAGCTTGATCTGTATATCGGATCGCTGGATAAAGCAGCATTTAGGCGTTCCCTTGTGTTTTTGCGCAGAGCTTTTGGTTCATTTGAACCGAGGGAGAAGGCATCTGTGGCCGAGATGATGGGCGATATTTGGGGAGTTGGCGCAGATCAAGGTGGAGCTGCTTTACAGCAGCCATTAAGTGAGGAAGAGAAGGAGAAGCTGGATGAGCTGGGTGACTTTGATTTTGGGGATTTATAGCCTATGACAATCATGGATCAGGAACAATTAAAGCGTTGGCGATTAATACTAGGTGCGGCATCTGAAGAGAAGCTGCAGTCTTTCGGCTCTGGAGACGGCATGCTCGACGAAGAGTCCAGACTCATG
The DNA here is from genome assembly GCF_059692055.1 of Paenibacillus sp. J31R109. Lineage (NCBI taxonomy): Bacteria > Bacillati > Bacillota > Bacilli > Caryophanales > Paenibacillaceae > Paenibacillus > Paenibacillus sp. J31R109. The sequence goes on from NZ_JCAUAR010000005.1 coordinate 239,515, forward strand.
GACGAAGCGCTTGCCGCGATCTATGATGAGACCTCTAGCACGAGTGTTGATGATGGTTCGCATACCGGCGGCTCCCGCAAAGCAGGGCTTGGCCCTTCATCCCCGAAGCTAGCCAAATGGTTGGGCGATATCCGCACCTTTTTCCCGGCAGACGTGGTCTCGGTCATTCAGTCCGATGCGATTGAGCGCAAAGGTTTGAAACAGCTGCTCTTCGAACCGGAGCTTCTCTCCCAAGTGAAGCCGGACATTCAAATGGTCGCTACGTTAATGGCGCTTAAAGGGAAAATACCCGAGAAAACGAAAGAAACGGCTAGACAATTAGTAAAGGCCGTTGTAGATGACATCGTCCAGCGGCTTGCGCAGGATTTGCGCCGAGCGGTTACAGGTGCCCTGAATCGCAGGCAGCATTCACCGTTGCCATCGGCAACAGGACTGGACTGGAACACGACCATTCGCAAAAATCTTAAGCACTACGACAAAGAGCGTGGGCTTCTGCTGCCTGAGAAAGTCTACTTCTTTGACCGCGCACGGCGCAGCAAAGAGTGGACGGTTATCTTAGATATTGATCAAAGCGGATCGATGGCGGGTTCGGTCATTTATGCTTCCATTATTGGTTCTATTTTTGCCAGCATGCCAGCGCTGGACACGCGAGTGGTTGCTTTTGACACTGAGGTCGTAGATTTAAGTGAGCAGTGTGCAGAAGATCCCGTTGATATGCTATTTGGGATTCAGCTTGGTGGAGGAACCGATATTAACAAATCGATAACTTACTGCGAATCTTTTATCACGGAGCCGAAGAAAACGCTGTTTATCTTGGTCTCCGATTTGTATGAAGGCGGCAATCGGACAGAGATGATTAGGCGGCTTGTCGACATGCATCAGGCTGGCGTAAAGACGATCTGTCTGCTCGCATTATCTGATCAGGGGGTGCCTTCGTATGATGATGCTGTTGCCAAAAAGCTGGCTACATACGGTATCCCCTGCTTTGGATGCTCGCCTGAGAAGCTCCCGGAATTGATGGAGGGGGCATTAAAAGGGCATGATTTGGCCTTGCTTGCGGAGCGGGTAAAGCAGGGGAAGGAAATGTAGCTTTGTCGAAAGACCTTTATTCAAATAGACCTTGAACGTCTGCCTATCCTGCAGATTCGTTCAAGGTTTTTTGTTCGGGCATGTGATTTGAATCACTGCTCATTCATGTATAAAGAGTTACACTATGGAGAGAGTAGGTAAGAGATTTTCAAACAAGCAGATACGTAGAGAGAGAAAGGGAGGATTACTATGTTCTACTACTGGTCAACGGGGATCATATGTTTGATTTCTTTGGTTGCGACGTTATACGTAGGATTTTCGAGGAGAAATCAAGAAACAAACGATAATTATACCAAAAGCACGGCAAAGAACTTAAACGGATTACTTGTGTTGAATGTCCTGTTTGTTATCGTGTTTAGTTTGTTTTTGGTCTATTGGATTTGGTTCAAATAGTTGTTTGCCAAAAAAGGAAGTCAAGGATAATCCCATATCCTTGACTTCCTTTTTTTATTCCTTAACAGCCCCAAGCGTGGCGCCTTGAACAAAATATTTTTGTATAAACGGATACACCAGAAGAATCGGCAGCGTCACGAAAATAATCGTAGCAGCCTGCAAGGTTTGCGAATTATAGGCCATCGCATTCAAGTTAGCGGCTAGATCCGTGTTCACCATCGTTTCCCGCAGTTTGAGCTGCAGCGGATATAGGTTGGGATTACGGATAAATAATATGGCATGATAGAACATGTTCCAATAAATGACGGCGTAGAATAATCCCATTGTGGCCAAAGCCGGTTTGGAGAGGGGGATGACCACTCGGAATAAGATGCCGTAATCCGTACAACCATCGATGCGGGCAGATTCCTCCAACTCATAGGGCAGCTGCTGAAAAAAGGTGCGCAGAATGATCAGATTGAATGCGCTGATTGTAGAGGGAAGGATCAATACCCAAATGCTGTCAAGCAGGCCGAGAGACTTGATCGTCAAGAAGTAGGGGATCATTGGTGCCTGAAAAATCATCGTAAAAACAATGCCCATCATAATGGTATGGCGAATGCGGAAGTCTTTGCGCGCCAGCGGGTAAGCCAATAAGGATGTAAATAGCAGGCTAAGCAGCGTGCCAACCACGGTAACGAATATATTGACACCTAACGAGCGCCACAGATCCACTTTTGCTAGAATATGCGTCCAAGCGGAGCTGGTTATTTCAACGGGTAGAAACTGTACCTGATGGGCATCTACGGCTGCTGGATCGCTTAGTGAAATCGCAAACACGTGGATAATAGGTAGAATCATCGTGACGGACAGGAGGAGCAGCACGATATAATTCATCATGCGAAAGCTAGTTTCTCCAAGACTTGACTTCATATTAGAACAACCCCTGTTGTGTTGTTTTTTTGGAAATGATATTACAGCCATAGAGCAGAACGAAGCCCACAATGGATTTAAACAATCCTACCGCCGTAGTGAAACTATATTGCCCTTCCAATATGCCTGTTCGGTATACATACGTATCGATAATATCTCCAACAGCTGTGGTAGACGGTGTTAGAAGCACATAAATGTGATCAAACCCAAGCTCGAGGAAATTCCCTATTTTCAGCAGCAATAAAATAATAATCGTCGGCAGCAGCGAAGGTAATGTAATGTACCAGATTTGCAAGAATCGATTGGCCCCGTCAACTCTGGCCGCTTCATATAAACTCGGGTTGATGCCAGCGATAGCCGCCAAATAAATAATAGCTCCCCAACCAATCTCCTTCCAAATCGAAGACAGGACAACAATGGTACGGAAAAAGCTCTCGCGCTGCATATATAAGACAGGCTCGGCTCCAAACCAGGTTCGAAGCGAATTGATGAATCCGCCTAAGGAGAGTAATTCAAAGATTAAACCGCCCACAATAACCCAGGATAAAAAGTGAGGTAAATAGAAGAACGTTTGAATCGTCTTTTTCAGGAACATCATGCGTACCTCATTTAATAAGAGGGCTAGAATGATAGGCGCAGGAAATCCGAACACGAGCTGGTACGTGCCGAGCACTAACGTATTTTTGAGCACAACAACAATGTTGGGATACGTAAACATAAATTCAAAATGCTTGAGGCCGACCCACGGACTTTTTAATATGCCATTTAAAATTTGAAAGTCCTGAAAAGCGATAACCGATCCGAGGAGTGGAACATATTTGAATACTATAAAAAAGAGCAGTCCAGGTAAAACCATCGTATACAACATCCATTGGGCTCGAAATGTACGAAAGGCTTTCTGAGATAGGGTTCTTCGTTGGCTTACTCTTACTTCCATCTGGTTCTCGTACATGGTGCCTCCTTCTCATTCGCTAATCACATGGCTTGAAAGGAAGGGGAGGGCTCCTGCTGGAGACCTCTCCCGCGCTATGTTACTTCTTGTTTACTTTCTGATACCACTCATTGGCGCGTTTGGTTACTTCTGTTCCGCCGGATTCATTCCATTTTTTAACCAATTCGTCGAACTTCTCAATCGGCCATTCACCGATAATAATGTTGGCCATGTACTGCTGGAACAACTTATGCGTTTTAATATCCGCAAAACCGTCGTATACGCTGATTGGCATGCCATCACCTGCGAGTACTTTGGTCGTTTTGTTAATCCGATCGTACATCTCGATCATGTCTTTATAGCGGGTTGGATATTTAATCGTTAGCTCGGCTACTTTGGACTTGTAATCAAATGTACTGACGGATGCGGAGAAAATCGTTTTACGCTGTGTCCAATTTTCCGTCGTATCTTTGTCCGGTAAATATTTCTTTTTCCCGTTTTCCATCACGAAGCTGTCGTTCTCAAGTCCGTAGGAGTTAAAATCAACACCTTCCGGTGTGTAATAAAAGTCGAGATATTTCAATACGGAAGCGGCTTTAGCCTCCGCTTTTTTGGGAATGACCCATTCCACGAATCCGAACCTTTTCAGCGAGTAGAAGCCGTTATAGCCAGTAACTTTAGGAACGGGCACCATGGTGAAATCCGCGTTCGGATTTTTCTTCCTTAAGCCCTCATAGCCCCCGACTGTGATAGTACTATCTACGATATGATAGAAAGCACCTACGGTATCATTCAGAATTTTACCTGTCCAAACCTCTTGTTTATTGAGGAAAGTTTCGTTATCCAGTAGCTTTTCCTTGTACAGATCACGAGCGAACTTAATCGCTTCCTTCATATTAGGCTGAATTCCTGAATACTGAAGCTTACCATCGATTAAATCCCATTCTGGATAACCTTCCCACATCGCCACCCCGTACATGGCAAAAATATGATCCATCCACCGGCCTTGCTCGCGTCCGCTTGTTGGAATTTCATCCTTTTTCCCGTTGCCGTTAGGATCTTTATCCCGGAAAGCTCGAAGCATCTCGACAAATTGATCCTGTGTCTCAGGGAGACCCAGTCCGACGTTCTTCAACCAGTCCGTTCGTAAAATCAAACCACGGTTATTCGTATTTTGCAGGGAAGGAATGTAATAAATCTTGCCGTCTGGGGAGGTAGAGCGAACGATATCCCAGATCTCCTTCGGAAAGTACTTCCATAAGTTTGGCGCATATTTGGGCAGCAAATCATCGAGCGCTAGAGCTCCACCTTGCGTAATCAGCGTCTGCTCGACGCCATTCATCGGCCTGATAATGTCTGGCAGATCGCCGGATGCAATCATCGTCTGCAGCTTCTGGGCATAATCCGCTCCGCCGCCCCAAGGTGCGGTTTCATAAACAGGCTCGATCCCAAGCTGCTTGATGAAATACTGTGTGTACTTATTGTTAGTATCAGGCAGAGGAGGATCAATGGGTCCTCGGAATACTCTTATTTTTTCTACCTTTTTGGCATCGGCAGCGCCATTAGTTGGTGCGGGAGCATTATTGCTGCAGCCTATAACTAGCGATGTTGCTATTACAACTAATGCTCCGGAACTTGCCAAATTTCTCCAACGTAATTGTTTCATACGTCAACCCCTCTTCTGTTCTTTTGCTCGATACACCTGTATCATAAGATGCTTGGAACGATGCTATCAATAGTTGAAAACGCTTAAATATAGGCCAATTCGCCAAAACTGACGCCAATTATTGTATATGCATATCCGCTGTTGGAATGGAATATTGCTCACAGGCCTCTTGACGGCTGTATATTTAATGAAGAATACTTATAATGTAACTAAAGGTTTGAAGTAACGAAAACTGTTGATTTGACGATAAGTTGAGGCATCTAGAAAGGGGGAACCGCCTGTTGAAGACGATGAAAAGCTGGTATGACTACTTTCATTCTAACCGAAGTTCACGACTCATACTTCTCTTAACGATAGGCATGTTCATTATTATTACGACAGCAGGTTCGACTTCCTATGTGAGCAGCAAGTCCGTGCTGCAGGGGGAAGTCAGCGAGCCACAGATTCACCTGCTCCGCCTCGGAATGGAAGCCGTCAATAACTCGATCAACACAGCAGATCAAATCGGCGTTAATATTTTACTATCAAAGTTGACCTATCAGTTTCTGAATCCCGTATCGGACATGCAGCAAACGGAAATTGCCCACTTGGTCGAGTATCTAGACAATCTTACCGTTTCTCCAGCGGTCGAAGCCGTCATGATTTATGATCTTGTACGTCAACGAATTGTCGGCAGTACCCCTTATGGCTATAGCTCGCAGCTGTCGAATCTGTTTGACACGGGATGGCAAAGTTATATTGCTGATTTAAATCCCAATCGCTTCACGATCGTGGATCGGACCAAAAGCAGTCAATTCGGCACGGAGCAAAAAATAGAAACCATTACCTTGTTCAGACCCGTGGTACGTGAGGATGCCATTGTTGGAGTAATCATGGTCAATATTAATAAGAAGAAGCTTTTTGATAAAATATTTGAAAATTACACTTCACAAACGGACGCATCCCGATTTGTTATTGATAGCAACAATCATATTATTTATGAGACCAACAATCGAATTCTATCACAAGCTGGGATCGCCTCAGCTATTTCGCAAAATAATAAGACGTATTTTGATTTCTCCGATGACAAGGAAACCTATCTGATTTCCCAGGTGTCTTCGGATATAACCGGATGGAAATTCGTATCCATTATTACCCAGCAGCGATTATTGCAAAAGGTTAGCACAATTCGAAATGCGGTGTTCGGATTATCGATCATTTCCATTATTGCGGGTATTATCGGCATCATTATTACGCACTATATTACATTCAAACCGGTCCGCAGAATCAGGCATTTGCTATTGGGGGGTCAAACACACCCTACGAATCTGGAAAATCGTGATCTGGAGGATTACTTGGTGAAGTTGACGACAGATCTGTCCAATGCGTCCAGCCTAGTCAAGCACAATCGCAGCGAGCTGCACGCCAAATATATGCATGATTTGATTGCTGGACGAATGAGCTCATGGGAAATGAAGGATCGTTGGCATCGCCATTTTACAGATTGGACGGATCAATCGCTATTCACCGTTCTCTTATCAATCGATAAGTATTATCAATGGACTAGCTCTTACAATGAGGAAGATCAGAACTTGCTCTGGTTTGCTATTAAAAATGTAACAGAGGAAATAATGGGCAGCCATTGGCGGATTGCCCTCGTTGAGCGCGATTTGAACTTGCTCTTGATTGTGCAGAAAACAGATGAGAGGCAACATATTCAACTGCTGAGGGAGGACTTGTCCTATTTAGCGGATACGATTCATAAGCTGATCCATGTTGAAGTCTCGGCAGCAGTGGGGAATGAATTTGGCGATTATGTAAACTTGCGCAATAGTTGTTTGCAAGCGGAGTTGGCGTTGACCTACCGGCTTTATAGCGGGTATTCGAGTATAACCCTCTTCAGTGAATTGGAAGAACCTGCGGACAACAAAACGATGGACCCCCTATGGAAAAAGGATTTGTTAACCTGCCTAGAAGGGGGGAACGAAGAAATTGCCTTCAAGCTGCTAGATGCATTAAAACAATTTATGAAAGAATCGCTCGTTTCACCAGCTGAAGCTATTTCTTTTTTTCAGCAATTGATGGATGGTCTCGTTTCGCATTTCGGCGAACAAGGTATTGCTAAACTCAGTATCCTGCGTAGATATAATAGTTTTTGGTTTAAGACGATGCATCTCGATGATATTATCCAAGTGTTTGTTCAAGTGTATCAGGAATCCTCACAGCTATCTGAGCAGCGCTCGAACAGCCGGGATTATCTGGTTGTCCAGCAAATGGTTCATTATATGAAGCAGCATCTTCATGAAAATATCGGTGTATCCGAAATTGCCGATTCTGTCGGGTTGAGCAAGTCTTCCGTCAACAGCATTTTCAAACAGGAAATGAACAGGACTTTATATGATTATTTGACCGAACTGCGTATGCATGAGATCGAGGCACAATTGGAAGGGACTGATCTGAAAATAGCGGATATAGCCGTAAAAGTCGGATACCAGAATGAGAACAGTCTGATTCGTGCTTTCAGGAAGCATCGCAGCATTACACCAGGACAATTCAGAGAAATGGCTAGAAAACAGCAATCCTCCGATTCATCAACGTATATACAATAAAGCCGATTGATAGAGATTGGACGATTAGAGGATTCATTCGTGGATCCGACTATTGTTTCTACAGTCTCTTTTTTTTATCTTAGGAGTGGTACCTCTATTGTAAGGGAGTTGATTTCCGATTAAGCGGGTTCACTACGAGATTACTTTTAAGTAAACGAAGAGGAGGCTTGTTCATGCCATTCAACATGCATGAGATTGTATCCAAAAGAACAATTAGTCTTATGGTAGGGGCCGTCATGCTACTAAGTGTTGGCAGCGCTTTCACGGATTCGCGTACAGCTTTCGCCGCAGCCATCAATGAGAACTTTAATGCTGGCACGACGGGTGCCGCACCATCTGGCTGGACCCTTACAGGAACTGGCGGCACTGCGCTTGTTGCCAACATACCGGACAGTGTGAATAAAAGCCTGAAATTAACGGATACCAGCACGTCGCAGAAAATTGAAGCTTCCAAGTCTTTTTCCGTATCGGGCGATAGCTACACCGTCGAATTCGATGTCATGTCAGCGCAAACGAATATGCTCAGCGCATTCTACCTGAGCGGCAATTCCGGGCTGCAGGCGGTGACGGTTGCATTTGATGAAACCGGCAATGTGTACACGTATTATGGCGCTACCAAGACGACCATTCAAGCGTACTCTGCCAACACCTGGTACCATGTCAAAATTGTAGCCCGTACCAGTAACGATACCTTTGACTTATACATCGATGGCGTATTGAAAAGCAGTAACCAAAGCTTGAGAAATGCGGTAAGCACTCTGACGGACGTTAAAGTTTCCACGTCCACCGCACAAACTGGCACTGTCTATTGGGATAATATTTCCGCAGACGCCATAACTGCACCTTCTAGTGAGTACGAGGACTTAAGAAACAAATGGCGGAGCTTTTTGACAGGCGGGGTTTATTCGACAACGGATTCGGATATCGCTGCGCAATTGACCGCTTTGACGACAACGGCATCCGATTATCAAACCACGATGAACACGTCATCAGGCCGCACCTATTTGTGGCCCGATCTAGATGATGGAACGACTTCGGTAGCCAATACGAAATCCAGTTATATGACGTTATCCTATGAGCGCTTAGAAGCTATGGCCTTGGCCTATGCCTCAATCGGCTCTAGTCTTTACCACAATACCGGCTTATTAGCGGATATCATCGGAGGTCTCGATTGGCTGTATGCCAACAAATACAATGAAACCAAGACCAAAACAGGGAATTGGTTCGATTGGGAGATCGGAACGCCGTTGACACTTAACAACACGACGACGCTTCTGTATGATCAACTCAGTTCCACGCAAATTACGAACTATATGAATGCGGTGAATCAGTTTTCGCCAAGTGCGACAACGGCTAACGGAGGGACGGCCACTGGGGCTAATCGGGTCTGGAAAGCCAAGGTTGTTGGTATTCGGGGCATCCTTGTCGATAGCAGCACCAAAATCGCGGCGGGACGCGATGCGCTCACACAAGTGTTCGACTATGTAACGAGTGGTGACGGCTTTTATACAGATGGTTCGTTCATTCAGCATACAGGATTTGCCTATACAGGAGGCTATGGCAATTCACTATTGCGGGAAATCGTTCCCTTCATGTATGTCCTGGATGGCTCGACATGGGCCGTAACCAGCACCAATTCACAGAACTTGTACAAATGGGTATACGATTCGTTTGAGCCTATTATTTATAAAGGCGCTATGATGGATATGTCCAGAGGGCGTGGCATTTCGCGGCGTGAAACTCAGGATCATGTTGTAGGTAATGAAGCGATTAGCGCTATTTTGCAGCTGTCTCAATTTGCTCCATCCCTTGATGCGGCTAAGTATAAAAGCATGGTGAAGTATTGGATACAGCAAGATACATTCCACAATTATTATGCCAATGCTGGCTCCATTTATCATATTAGCAAAGCCAAGGAAATTGTAGGTGACACCAGTGTCACTGCTAGAGCGGAGCTGATTACGACCAAGATCTTCGCCTCCATGGACCGTGCCATACATGTGCGGCCTGGATTTGGATTTGCTTTAGCCATGTCCTCAAGTCGGATTAAAAACTACGAATCCATTAATAACGAGAACCTTAAAGGATGGTACACCGGGGACGGCATGACCTATCTATATAATCAAGACCTCGGACAGTACAGTGATGAATACTGGGGGCTTGTGAACAAATACAGACTTCCAGGAACAACGGTAGATACACAGACCAGAGGAAATTCCTCCGGGCAGGGATACACCAGCAGTAAAAATTGGGTCGGCGGCACGACAAACGGTTCGTATGGTGTATCGGGTATGGAACTGGATAGTTATAACAATACACTGACAGCCAAAAAATCATGGTTTATGTTTGATGATGAGATCATCTCGTTGGGAGCCGGGATCACGAGTACAGACAACAGGACGATAGAAACAACGATTGAAAATCGTAAGATTAACAGCTCGGGAAATAACGCTTTGACCGTCAATAATACAGCGAAATCTACTTCGCTATCTTGGTCCGAAACGATGACTGGGGTCAATTGGATGCATCTTGCCGGCAATGGTTCTAATTCGGATATCGGTTATTATTTTCCAGGTTCAGCAACGGTCAAAGGTTTACGGGAAGCGCGAACTGGCACGTGGGCAAGCATGAATACGTATGCCAAAAGCATTGACAATACTTCTCTGACCCGCAATTTCCTAACGATGTGGCTGGATCACGGCTCTAATCCTTCCAACGCCAACTATGCTTATGTGCTGCTCCCGAACAAAACCAGCACACAGGTGAGCAACTACGCCGCAAGTCCTGACATTGCGGTGCTAGAAAATTCAACTAGCGCTCAAGCGGTTAAGGAAACGAGCCTTAATGTGGTAGGTGCTAACTTCTGGACGGATACGGCTGCAACGATCAACGTCGGTGGTGTTGCATTTTTAACCAGCAACAAGAAAGCATCCGTTCTGACCCTAGAATCGGCGAACGATATTGAGCTTACGGTCTCTGACCCGACACAAGCGAATACAGGAACCATTCAGCTCGAAATCAACCGCAGTGCTAGCAGTCTCGTCTCCAGTGATCCTGCAGTTACCGTCACTCAGTTAAGTCCGACGATTAAAGTCACAGTGAATGTCAGCGGGGCCAAAGGAAAAACGTTCAAAGCCTTATTTGATAAATAGAAAAATGGAGAAGAGGGAGAGAGACGATATGGTGATATTTGAACAAATCCAATTTCATAATGTAGAAGAGCTGGAACCGTCCACTACCTTCTCAGGGCACATTTTGCAGCGTTATCCGAAGGAAGTACGCCACCGGCTTGGTCGTTCTGGCGACCAAAGAGGCCGTTTCATCGCAGCCATGTCAACAGGCTGCGAAATCCGGTTTGTCACCGAAGCACCAGTTATTCGGATTACGTTATCCGCACCTATTACAGGAGGAGATATCGTCGTGTACAACGGCGATTATGTCAACTCGGTGCATCAGCTTGAGCCTGGTGTACCGAAAACGCTCCATCTGGAAGTACCCGCAGATTTTGCTGGTGTGCGCCCCGAAGCGCTGCGTCAAGATGGGCGCTTCTCGCCAGATGTGTGGCGGATATTCGTCAGCCGCAGCTATCTAGGCGGGCCTGGATTCCAGGTCGCGTTTCATGAACTGGATACATTTGGGCATGGACACCGTCCGCCGCTTACTCATGAAATTCCGGCACGTCGATGGCTTGCCTACGGGTCTTCCATTACGCAAGGATCAGGTGCTACGCTGCACCATCAGGCTTACATTCAACAGGCGGCTAGAAGGCTGGGCCTTGATGTACTGAATAAAGGATTAGGCGGAGCCTGTCTATGTGAGCCGGAAGCGGCCGATTTCCTAGCGGCTCATAATGGTTGGGAAATAGCGACGCTGGAATTAGGCGTGAACATGAGGGGACATTTTACGGTCGAGGAATTTACGGGGAGAGCGCGTTATCTTGTCGAACAAATAGCGGTCAATCATCCTGGTAAACCGATTTTCCTCCTAAATATGTTTCCAAACAGCTCAGACTTTTTACGTGATGGTTCTCATCCGCTGACAGTCGCTAATCGCGAGTTCCGAGAGGCGCTCCGAAGCATTCATCAGCAGCTTGATCTGCCGAATCTACATCTGCTAGAAGGGGAAACGATATTGACGGATTTCTCCGCATTGGCAGGAGATCTCATTCATCCATCGGATTATGGTCATATTCTGATGGGTCAACGATTAGCGGAGGAAATGCAAAGTCGCTTGTAGATGGCGAAGTAGACCGATAGACAAAGCACCTTTATCCCACAGCATACTGTGCGATAAAGGTGCTTTTCTTTTTTGCTAATCACGTTTTTTTGCGCCGTACAGCCCTCGATCTGCTATGCAAAAAAACAAAACCACGAAAATATCGAAGATTTACATCCTTTTCGGCAACCCGCTATGATAGGGCTATCCGATCGGGGAGTGACCAACGAATGATAAAAAGGAATAAGGAGATAGTGGGGATGAAGCTGGTCTTCCGTACGATCAACCGGGATCGCGTGCTATATATCATGATGATTCCTGGGCTGCTGTTTTATTTGATATTCAAGTATGTGCCGATGTATGGCTTGTTGATGGCTTTCCAAAACTACTCCATCTCTAAAGGGGTATGGGGAAGCAAATGGGTAGGGTTTGAGCATTTTCGAGCGTTCTTCGATTCCCCGGATGCAGCGGTGCTCATTCGCAATACACTCGTTTTGAATGCGCTAGAGCTGCTGGTTGTCTTTCCGGCGCCTATCCTGTTGGCAGTTCTGTTCCATGAGCTTCGCTTCGCGCTATTTAAAAGGCTGGCACAAACGATAAGCTATTTACCGCATTTTATTTCAACTGTCGTCATCTGCGGTATTATCGTTAATTTCTTGTCACCGTCGACTGGTATCGTGAATCATCTGCTTCAGGCGATCGGAATCAAGCCGATTATGTTTCTCGGGGAATCGCAATGGTTCCGACCCATCTATATCGCGTCCGAGTTATGGCAAAAGGCCGGTTGGGACACGATTATTTATTTGGCTGCTATCGCTGGAGTCAATCCTACCCTGTACGAAGCGGCTAAGATTGACGGAGCGAACCGTTGGCAGCAAATTCGCCATGTGACGCTTGTCGGGATGATTCCGGTCATGATTATTTTGTTCATTATTAAAATTGGGCACATTCTCGAACTAGGCGTTCAGAAAATTATTCTGCTCTACAACCCTCTCGTCTACGATAAAGCAGATGTCATCAGCACTTTTGTGTACCGAAGAGGGCTGCTAGATGCCGATTATAGCTTCGCATCGGCAGTCAGCCTGTTTCAATCGGTCATTGGGCTGATTCTGGTGGTTGCTTTTAACCGGCTGGCTCGGAAGTATTCGGAGACAAGCTTATGGTAGCGGAGGGATGAATCAATGAAAATGAAGACGAGCTTTGGCTCTAAGCTTTTTGATGTATGTAATGTGCTCGTAATGCTCGCACTTATGATGCTGATGGTATACCCGTTTCTTTATGTGCTCTCGGCTTCCATCAGCAATCCAAGTTTAGTCGTCAAAGGGGAAGTCATCATGTTCCCCAAGCAAATCACGCTGGAAGCCTATCGGCTCGTCGCGAAGGATCCCTATATCTGGATCAGCTATTACAACACGATTAAATATACGGTATTGCAGACGCTGCTTACGCTTATCTTCACGGCCATGCTAGCTTATCCACTAGCTAAAAAGAGGCTGCTTGGCCGGCGCACGATTATGCTGCTGATCGCCTTCACGATGCTGTTCAACGGAGGACTCATTCCCACGTTCCTTGTGGTAAAGCAACTCAGTCTGATCAACACAACATGGGCTTTAATAATTCCATCCTTAATTAGTACGTGGTACTTATTTCTGATGCGAACGTTCTTCGAAGGAATTCCAGAAGAGCTGGAGGATGCGGCTACAATGGACGGCTGCAGTGCGCTGGGTGTGTTGTTCCGGGTTGTCCTTCCTTTGTCTGCACCAATTATGGCGACTGTTGCCTTATTCACGGCAGTTGGTCAGTGGAACTCATTCTTCGAAGCGCTTATCTATTTGTCCGATAAACAAATGTATCCCTTGCAGATTCATCTGCGCAATATCGTCATTTCCAGCTCCGCAGCTTCGCAGGTGTCAAGTAACCAGGATGCCGATGTGTACATTTTGGAGACCGTAAAGTACTCCACGATCATTTTTGCGACGTTGCCGATTTTACTTGTGTATCCTTTTATCCAGAAATATTTCGTACAAGGAAGCATGATTGGCGGCATTAAAGGGTAGAAACTACTGAAGCGGGGCTTAAATTAGCATATAATTGATTATGGGAGGTCTATGTAAAAATGGGCAAAGCAATCAAATGGCTGGCAGGCGTCACCGCCGTTGCCGCAACCGTTACACTGATCGCAGGTTGTACTGACACAAAGGAAGCGACACCGAAGAAAGATGCTGCTGCGACGCCAAGTGCACAGAGCAATCCCCGTACTGGGGGGCTGAATTTACCGTTTAGCGCTTCGCCGGTGACGTACAAATTTCTAATTCGTGAGGTGGCGGATATTCCCGTCAAGAATGACTGGCTCGTTCTCAAGGAGCTAGCTAAGAAAACAAACGTAAACATTCAGTTCGAACCGGTCCCATCGACGGGCTACGAAGAGAAGAAGAAACTGCTTATCGCGACGAATAACGTGCCTGACTTCTCCTTAGTGAACGAGACGGATGCGCTTAAAGCAGGTCCTGATAAAGTGTTTCTAAATTTGAAGCCGTATATCGACAAAGGGTTGATGCCCAATGTGAAAAAGCTGATGTCTGAAATTCCGGATATTACAGCTGTGGCGACGGCAGGGGACGGAGGTATTTATTCGCTGCCAGGCTTGAGTGAACCGAATTGGCTGAGTTATTCCTGGATGATACGGGACGATATAATGAAGGAACTTGGTCTGCAGGCGCCGAAGGATACGGACGAACTGTATCGCATGCTGAAGGCGATGAAGGAGAAATATCCGAAATCATCCCCCCTTATTACACAGAATGCGGCGGCAGCTGGCTCCAACGTCCCAAGTTTGTTTAACGTTTTTACAACGATGTTTACAGAAACGACGTCTGCGCTGGGCTATAATCCGTTTAATAAGAAATACGAATTCGCTCCAAGCCATCCACAGTACAAAAGCATGCTGACGTACTTAAACAAGCTGTATACAGAAGGGCTGCTCGATCAGGAATTTGCCATTATGAAAACGCAGAACTGGGAGCAACGGGTGCAATCAGGCACTTCCTTCATGACCTATTACAATAAAGGCCGCATCGATATCTTTACTGATGCAGCCGTGAAAGCAGATCCGAACGCAAAATATAACATGGTTGGTATGACGCCTGTGGCGGCACCTGGCATGAGACCCTTCCAACTGATCAAAGCGAAAGTGAACGCTCCCGTATCTGTTGCGTTATCCGCTAATATTAAGAATCCGGAAATTGCTGTACAGTTCTTCGATTATCTCTACAGTGATGAAGGATCGGATATTTACATGCTGGGTGCAGAGGGCGTTACTTACCAGAAGGTGAATGGTAAAGCACAGTATATGCCGGCATTTGGAACGATTCCGACAGCCATTCAATCCAAATTAAAAACGGAATTTGGGGTTCGCTATAACAACTTTCCGATGATGAATTATGTGAACAAAGGTAGAGATGCTGAGCCTCCGATGACCAAGAAGCTACAAGAACTCGAAGCAATGAACGCCAAGTCAGCGGTTGACCCTGCTCCTTCAGTTGTAGCGACAGAAGCTGAACTGAGTCTTGAAAAGTCGAAGCTTCCGAGTCTCGAAAAATATATCGAGCAGAAGTTAACAGAGTTCGTCATGGGGAAAACACCGATAACGGACGCCGCTTTAACTGATTTTATCGCGCAGTGCAAAAAGCTCGGAAGCGATGATCTGATCAAGATGTATAACGAGCAGCTGCAAAGAGCATTGAAGAAATAGGCACTTTATTCAAATTGTGTCTAGGAATGAAAGGAACCCGGAACATGTGGAAAATGAGAAAAGGCCGGATATTCTGGAAATATTTCTCGAGCTACATCATTTTGATCTTACTGCCTGCCATTTCCGCGTGTTTCCTGATCTATACGTACATGGTAAGCATGATGGACAGTGAGGTTGAGAAGTCGGACCTCCTTATGCTGCAAAGCTTCTCGCAGAGCACGGACAAAATGCTGTTCAATCTGCGAGAAGATATGGTTCAGATGGCAGGCTCCTACTTCGTCAGCAAGTTCAGCGAATACGGAGCAAGTCCGCAAGCGGTTGATCAGGTGGAGCGGGTGGATACGATCAAAGAAATCTACCGGGAGCTGGCTACAATCGAGAACGCCTATCAGCTCAGCCATGCTTTTCTATATTTTCCAGAACAACAGCTTGTCATTGATAAGAACGGCGTGTCTCCTAAGGACACGTTTTTCACTTATCGCCATGTGTACAAGGGGTTGTCCGCAGCGGAGCTGACCAAGTTGTTCACCGGTAAACACCGGATGACGTTCACCCCTAAGCTGAATATTCAGCGGTATGATATTTTGAACAGAGAGGTGGCAGCCTCGTCTCCGGGCGTCAGTCTGCTGATGAGCTATCCGATCGCTTCCGACACGCCGGAGGTGTATTTGGTCGCAGATCTTCAAGGACAGTCGCTGCAGTCCGACATTACGCTGGAGGCTGATCTCGGCAAAGAAACGGCCATTCTGGATGTGGCCAATCATTCCGTTATCGCGATGACACCAGGTTATTCGGAGATGAGCGTCTTGCAAGTAGAGAGTTTGGTCGCTGCGAGCGGACGCGGTTCAGGCATTGTCGAGCTGGATGGAACGAAGGTTCACGTATCTTACGTCAGCTCACGGTTGAACAATTGGTACTACGTGACGCTAACGAAGCTATCCGAGCTGCGAAAGTCCGCGAATCTGATGCGGACGGCCTCGATCTGGTTTTTGCTTGGCTTCACGGTCATCGGGTTGGTGGTCTCCGGGTTTTTAAGCCGCCGGATGGCGTCGCCGATTTACCGCATCAAATCGAAGTTCGAACTCATGCCTGAATACAAGCAGGACGCGCCGGACGGAGCGCAAGATGAGCTGCATATGATCTCGAAATGGTCCAATCATCTACTGAATCGAAGTAGTGAGATGGAGGTCACGCTGCGGGCGGTCGAGCCGATTATTCACGAACATTTTGTCGGGAAAATTGTGACCGGAGAGTGGCGAAATCCCTATCTTGTTCAACAGTACGCGAAAGAGATTGGCTTTAATTTGTACGAAAACGTACCTAAATGCGTGCTGATTATCGAGCTGCTCTATGATGTGAATACGCATCGGACGACGAGCGTCAGTGAGAAGACGCTGCATAGCACAGAACTGCGAAGCAAAATCGCAGCCGCTTTGTCCGGGCGTATCTGGTTCACACAGCCGACGGAAACCCAGCTTGTCTGCGTTATTCGGCTGATGCCGGAAGGGGGAAGCGGCGCAGAGGATGCATTGCTCATCCAGGAGATCTTGCAGCCGTTCGCGGTCTATTTCCGCAGCGTCATCTCGCTTGGCGCTGTCGCGCACCAGCCTCAGCAGTTGTACGAATCGTACTGCCAAGCGGCAGATCTGTTAGAGAATAAGCCGGTATCGCAACTGGAACATATCTTGACGGGTGAAGGCTTGAAGCATGAGCGAAGCTCATTTGACGGCTGTCTAACCCAACAAGAGCTAAGTCGAATCACGAATCTGGTCAAGACGATGGATCGACCTGGACTTGTCCGATATAGCTGTGAACTGCTGGACGAAAGCGTACGGAAGCAATATACACTGAAGGAGACGAAGGAGCTCGCACGGGATATGCTCAACGCTTTTATCCGAGAAGGGAGCATGGCAGCTGGCGTCGAAGTCAATTTGGAGACGTATCCTGCGCTGCTGGAACAGTTGTCCATGTGTGTGGAATTGGAGGAGTTCAAGCTCGTCTTCTCCGAAGCTTGCGGAACGATGCTGGCTGAAGCGGAGAGCAAGGAAGAACGATCGTTGCAGCTGGAGCAGGTCATCTCGTATATCCACGAGCACTACGCAGAAAATCTCGGACTTGAGCAGTTCGCGCGACAACTCGGCATGTCTATGGGCCATTTCAGCCGCATCTTCAAGGACTACACGTCGGAGAAATTTGTCGATTATGTCGCCAGGGTCAGGCTGAATAAAGCCAAGGAGCTGTTGAAGGAAACCGAGCTGAACATGGAGGAGGTTGCGGGGCGAGTCGGATTTATTTCCGCAACCTCGTTCATTACGACGTTCAAGAAATACGAAGGGATTACGCCGGGAAAATTTCGAATGCTTGTTTAGTTGGTAGGTCGTTACAAGAAAAAAAGTTGATCGAGGTGAACAATATTGCCAGTACACTATGATGTTAGTTATTGCACAGAGATGCCAGAGACGCGTGTCTTGGATTTATTCTTACCGGATGGGGTCAAGAATGGCGCCGCTATTCTCTTCATTCATGGCGGCGGATGGGCCAAGGGAGACAAGCAGCAGTTCCGCGATGTCGCAGCTTGGTTTGCGGAGCACGGCTTTGTATGCGCATCGATGAAATACCGACTGAGCACAGAAAAGCCGTATCCCGCCGCCTTGGAGGACGCGAGGCTGGCGATGCAGTATATGCGCGTCCACGCAGACGAATTAGGCTTCAATCCGGCGAAGATAGCGTCAGCTGGATCATCGGCTGGCGGCTACTTGGCCGCGATGTTGGCACTGATTCAGCCAGATGACGAGCTGGGAAGAACGGCTGAGTTGGTTATGACGGATACACGTGCGAATGCGGTAGCCCTCTATTGTCCGGTGACGACGCTCCATGTCGACAAGGAGTTTGTCTTAAAGTTTATGGCTGTCCCCGAATCGGACGCACCAGAGCGGTATCGCGAAGGCTCTCCGATTGATCGGATATCGGGAGGGGAACCTTCATTCCTCATCCTGAATGGGGATGAAGATAACACGACGCCTCTGGTGGAAGTACGCACTTTTGCCGAGAAGCTGATTGAGGCAGGATCACGCGCAGAAGTAATCGCTCTGCCGGGCGTGAAGCACGGCTTCAGCTATGGTATTACTTCAGATGCGCAGCAGCAGTCCATTCAGTCGATTCTAGCTTTCCTTCAGCAAGAGTTTGCGCTAGGCTGAGGGACTGGTAGTGTGGTTAATTAATAAGTCAGAGTAAACTTTTAGAGGCTGTATCCAAAGTCACTTTTGACTTTGGATACAGCCTCTATTTTCGTTAATGACATGTGAGTAATCAACCTACTTACCGCAATCTAACTGGATTTTCTCCATCTATTTGATGAGAAATCCTTGAATTCGAAAGGTTAACTGTATTTTCGAGACTGTCGATTAACTGTTTATCCTGAATATCCTATAAACATTTGAAATTTAGAAAACAACCGGAAACTTCTGCAACTCGAGATAACTTATCGCTTCCATGACATAGAGATGAACCTCGTTTGCAAAATAGCGTTATGAAAACATCTTAATTATTAGTTTAGTAGAGAATACGGGAGAATAACGTTATAGAATAGCGTTATTTCACTCTAAATGGATAAATTCCACTCCATTTGGTCGAAATAGCGTTATTTCGTAATGCTATATATTCACAGAACATATGTATGTAGCAAATAACGTTATGCCACACCTTTATTTGAAATCGCATGTAACTTTACCTTTGTAAGGAGAGACAACCTCCTCAGAAACTAACAATTTTTATAAAAATTCACTAAGTTGCATGTTTATTAAGCCTCGATTCATTAATCGACAGTCTCTTTTCTGTAGTTAATTTACTTCGATTTGCTCGGTAATTCCAATTTCATGCAAATTAAATGTATTTTTTCCATTTAATTGTGAAAACACGTCAGATTCGAGGAAATTAGCTGTAGTTTATACATCTATTCACGAAATCGTAGTCTCTAAGCGTTCGCAAGTCTCAAACCGCCGCGTCTCTCTATTTTTGAACGGCTTTGTAAATTTGCACGGAAGCGGCTGCAGCAACGTTTGCAAGAAAACAATGCCGCCAAAAAATTGAAGATTTACATAAGAATCCAGCTATCGCTATGATGGGGCTAACCGGGTGCATGCGATAAAAAGTGGGGCATAACACGCTGCAGTCTCCCGGATGTTAAAGGAGGGTGGTGGATCGCGTTTCGTTTTGATAGCGCTATCATTTCATGGGTAGATGGAGCAAGATGGCTTTAATAATCGCTAGAGGAGGTTATTTGTTCATGTTCAAACACCGTTTATGGACGCATGTGGTACTCACCCTATCCCTATCTTTCGTTTCACTGGCAGGCGCTTTATCCATCCCGAATACTGCCGAAGCGGCGGGCACGACCTTTTATGTAGATGCATCGATGCCCGATGACAGCGGGAATGGCACAAGCACGGCAACGGCTTGGAAATCACTAACCAAAGTCAACAGCGTCACTTTCCAGCCAGGCGATAAAATTTTGTTCAAAGCTGGCGGCATCTGGACGGGGCAACTGCATCCAGGGGGATCAGGAAGCTCAGCTGGCGGCGCGATTGCGATTGACATGTACGGTACAGGGAACAAGCCAATTATCGACGGCAATGGAATGACGGGGCAGGGGGTCGTCTTTTTTTCCAATCAGCAATACTGGGAAATTAATAATCTCGAAATTACCAATGACGCGTTGACAGAGGGAGATCGGAGAGGGATTGAAATCATCGCGGATACCCCTGGGACGATTAACCATTTTTATATCCGAAATAATCTCATTCACGACATTGAGGGTTCAGTCGGAGGCACACTGACCAACAAGAAGACAGCTGCCATCTATTTCGAGGGCCAGTCGGAGATGACGCAGTTTAATGATATCGTGATTGAGAATAATGTCATCCACGACGTAAAGAATCAAGGCATCGTGACGAATAACTCGGCTATCGATTTTAGCGCAGACGAGTATTACCCGGGCGAATCCGGCTGGAATAATGTCAAATATTCGAATCTGGCGATCCGCAGTAATACGATCTACAATATTTCCAAGAATGCGATGATTGTTCGGCTTGCAGATGGGGGTGTCGTCGAGTACAACGTCGCTCACGATACAGCGACAGGGACGACGGGGAATACGATGTTTACAAGGAGCTCCAGAAATACAGTGCTTCAATACAATGAAGGCTACTTGAATAGGAGTCCGGGAGTTGACGGTAACATGTACGACCCCGACCTGAGAAGTCCGGGAACGGTGTGGCAGTACAGCTATAGTCATGATAATAGTCATGGATTAATCTGGTTTTGCACGGATCCGGAGGATAGCGGGCTGATCGTCCGGTACAACATCAGCCAGAATGACAAAGGCAATCTGGTGTATATCAACTATGCGTTCACAGGAGCTTCTATTTATAACAACACGTTCTTTATCGGCTCGGGGCTCTCTCCTAAGATAATTAGAGAAAATCCAGCTAACGCGCACACGTATTCTTTTGACAATAACATCATTTACAACAATAGCTCCACGGCTGGCTATGTATTTGCATCCAGCGGGACGACGCGCTCACTGGACTCCAATACGTTCTATGGACAGCATCCGACGAGTGAACCTTCATCAGCGGTGGATACGCATAAGCTCACTTCCGATCCGATGTTAGTAGGGCCTGGTACGGGAGGTATTGGTCGCAATGGGGTGGACGGTTATAAACTGCTTGCTGGATCGCCTGCGATTGGCAGCGGGAAAGTGATTGCCAGCAACGGAGGCAAAGATTACTGGGGCAATACCGTATCGCCGACAGCTGCACCTAATCGCGGAGCTTACGGCGGAGCTGGGGTGACGTACACCGGTTTTACACGCCAGACGGAAGATTTACTGGTGACCGGTAGTACAGGTGATAGACATATTTCGTTTGCGGATACAGCTTGCAGCGGAGGGCGGTGTACCAAATTTTCGTCTGACGGGGTTGGCGACAATGTTATCTATGGCATCAATATCCCGCAGCCCGGCACCTATAACGTGAAGGTAGGCGTGAAGAAGCTGAACGATCGCGGTAAATTTCAATTGTCAGGTGCGGGGAGCCCCATCGGTACGGAACAAGATTTGTATTCGGCGACCTCTTCCGTAGTTGAGCTGAATATCGGTAACGTAACCTATAATCAAGCTGGGGATAAGGGGCTGAAGTTTACGGTAACTGGGAAAAATGCGGCCAGCGCCGACTATATTCTATCGTTTGACTATGTTGTGCTTACTAAGCAGTGATAATTGATTTTGGACGATAGGACGATATGCGGTTAAAGAGGGAGAAGAACGCGATGAAAGGTAAACAACTGGTAAAAAAGCAGCTTGCAGGCTGGCTCTTGGCCATTGCACTGCTTACGGGAGGAACGGTGACAGTGGCTGTGTTGACTGGTTTTCAGGACGATAGTCTGGGCCGCATCAACGATTCGCTGATAGACCGCAGAGAGTTTGCCTTACTTCTCTCCCAGCAGCGATCGCAGACCGTCCAAACCTACAAGAAGAAGTACAACGCAGCCGTTAACGATACATTTTGGACGACCGCCTATGAGGGCGTGACACCCGCGGATTATGCCAAGCAAGCAGCGCTGGACCAACTGATTAAATATCGGGTTGAGCAGCTCCTTGCACAAAGCAATGGACTGGACATACCAGCAGATTACGGACAATTTCTGCAGCGCCTGCGGGAGGAGAACGAGCGACGTAAGTCACTGCTGCAAACCGGAAGTCCAATCTACGGTCCTACCCAGTATAGCGAATGGGGCTTTTATGATTATGTACATTCCAACATGGTGATCAAGCTAAAGGAAAAGCTGCTGGAAGGCGGCACGATTGCCACGGCTGAAGAGCTGCACAAGGCATATGAGGCGCAAAAAGATGACGCTTACCGGATACCAGACGAAGTTACGGTGAATGTGATGTCTTTTTCGATTGGTGACGGGAATCGAGCTGAGGATGCGGTGTCTAAGCTAGCCAGCGGCGTTCTGTTCGCCCAAGTGAGAAGCGAGCTATCGCCGTTTGTGATGAACCGTCGTGCGGATGGGGAGGGCATCCTCTTGGGAGGAACCGGATCGGAGGATCGGGCCGAAGCGGAGGAGCGCCTCTTGCAGGCGGCATTGTTGCTGCAAGAAGGGGAAGCGATTCGTGTTGATTTTGCCAAGTATACCTCTGTTATTCAGCTAATTAGTAAAACGAGTAATCAATATTTTCCATTCGATGAGGTTAAAGAAGCCATGCTTCGCCAATGGGCCGACCAAGGGTTTAAACAGCAGATCGAGCAGTTGAAAAAGCAAGCGAAGGTCGAGCTGAATCAAAGGAACTATCAGCGTATTAACGTTGCAGAATGACTGGTTAAGGAAGTGAATGTACCACTTCGGAACGGAGGGACGAATGATCAGAAAGCTTTTACGTGCTGCATGGATTGTTATCTTAGGTTTGGGGATTTTCCCGCTCGCTCCAGGATTATCAGGGAACGCGCAAGCGGCGGGGGTGAATCTGGCAATAGGCAAATCCGTCACGATCAACCAAGGCGGCACACTGGGCAGTACGACAGCCAGCATGATGACCGATGGAGACTCCGCCACGATGTGGAGATCCTATGACGTTGCTACGCCAGCCACGCTTGCAGCACAAGTGACGTTGGATCTTGGCAGTGTACAGTCGTTTAACGAGATTGTGCTGACTGAGTACAAGCAAAAAGCCGTACAACTGACGGTTGACGTATCAATGGACAATACGCAGTGGACGCAGGTATATACGAATTCGTTCACCGCGACGGGTTCGACCAACCGAGTCACCGATATGCAGCTGACTAATCAATCGGCGAGGTACGTCCGAATTACAGCACCAAATGCCGTTTATGCTTTCGGTATTTATGAGCTTGAGGTCTATGGTGGCAATCTTGCGCTGGGTAAAACGGTCACGATTAATCAGGGAGGCACTTTCAGCACCAATGTGGCTGCCAACATAACGGATGGCGATGCCGCCACGATGTGGAGAACCTATGCAGATGGCAGCCCAGCCACTTTATCGGCGCAAGTTACGCTGGATCTGGGCAGCCAACAGCTGTTCAATTCGATCGTGTTGACCGAATATAAGCAAAAAGCGGTCCAGATGATCGTAGACATCTCAGATAATCAAACGGATTGGAATCCAGTTTATACACATACGTTTACTAATACAGGAACGACCAACCGTGTGACGACGTTTGCGGTAGATAATTTGACTGCTCGTTATATTCGGATTACAGTTCCGAATGCGGTCTATGCGTTCGGTCTTTATGGACTGGATGTATACAACGCTGCGAGTCCGCCATCTAGTCCAAACGGCAGCATGATTGTGCATACAGGATTGTATGGAGGAGCGGCTCAAACCATCACAGCGGCCAAAGCGGACTTCCACCTGTACCTGTTCATTGGACAATCCAATATGTCCGGTCGGGCGCCGGTGGAATCACAGGATTTTCCAGCGATCAGCAGAGCCTACTTGTTTAATGGTTTGAATCAATGGGAGGAAGCGAAGCCAGGTCTCGTGACGAATCGCACGTCTCTGACGACTACGCAAGGGTTTAATCGTTATTCTTCTGTTGAAGAGAGCACGAAGGTGAATGGTTTGAATGTCGCTAGCAGCTTTGCTAAAGCGATTACACTGAGCAGCCCCCAGCTAACGGTTGGTATTATTTCTAATGCAAGAGGCGGGACTAGTATCGCAGAATGGCAAAAAGGAGCGGGAACGGGTCTGTACGAAGAAGCAGTTAGAAGGACGAAAGAAGCGATGAAGACAGGAACCTTGAAAGGAATTATTTGGCATCAGGGGGAGTCGGATCAGTCCAAGGCGAACACCACCTACATCAGCAGTCTACAGCAGCTAGTTAATGATTTGAGGACGGATTTGGTCAGTCCTTCCATTCCTTTTGTCGCGGGCCAACTGCTGCCGACCAAAAGCGCGGATTTTAATCAAATGATTACGACGATACCGCAGTACATTGCGGGTTCATCTTGGGTTTCCAATGCGGGCACTGTCTCGATCGGTGATGGATCGCACTTTAATACAGCGAGCCAAAGGCTGCTTGGCCAGCGGTATGCGGATGAAATTTTGAATCCGTAGCGGTTGTTAAAAGCTTTTTGAAAAAAATCGGCCCCCCTTGGGTAAGAGGGGGGCCATTTTTTTTGATCTCAACTCACATCGTTGTTTTCGATAAAAAATCATTCTTTCTGTCAAAGACGCTCTCCTATAAAACATTTATATTGAAAATGAAATGAAAATGAAGGAGTGTTTCGGCGCGATGATCAACAAAAAAATCGTATTTCTACATCCATGGCAAGTTGACATGGTAGAAGAGAACTTCTCGTGTCCAATTGGGTACGGAGAAGTCCTGGTTAAGAAGCTGTACACCTTAATCAGTCCAGGAACTGAATTAGCGATGTTATCGGGGAGCGAAAATTGGTTCCAGATGCCTGGCGTTCCTGGTTATGCAGCTGTAAGTGAGATCTTGGAAGTTGGCGAAGGTGTGACCGGTTTTATAGCCGGTGATATCGTTTTTCATTATGGGAGTCACGCGAAGTATGAGGTTGTTTCCACGAGGGGGGCATTTCTAAAAGTACCGGAGAACTTGGAGTTGAAGTGGGTGCCATTCGCCCGGATGGCTACGGTGGCATCAACAGCAATTCGCGTCTCGCACATCGAGTTTGGCGATTATGTCAGCGTTACAGGGCTTGGACTCATCGGGAATATGGCTGCTCAACTGGCTCATACCCAAGGTGCGACTGTGATTGGCATCGATTTATCGGAAGAACGAATCCGAATGGCTAAGCAATGCGGCTTATTGCATAGCCTTCATGGTGGAAGGGGCAGCGTACAGGAACAAATTGCCGAGATTACCTATGGAAGAGGTGTTTCTACCCATATTGAGGCAACGGGTGTCCCGCAAGCAGCGATCCAGAGTCTTCCCTATATCGCGAAATTAGGTGAACTCATTTTGTTAGGCAGTCCGCGTGGTGAATACAACACAGATGTGACGGATATTCTGAATTACTGCCATCTCTATGGCAGGGGCTGCATTACGTTCAAGGGAGCGCATGAATGGCGTTATCCGGTCGAACCTAATGAATTTATCAAGCATTCGTTAGTAAGAAACACGAGCATCGCTTTTGAACTGATGAAGCAGAGACGGTTGTTGGTTGAACCTCTCATCAGCCATGTGCTGAAGCCGGAACAAGCGAAGGAAGCTTATGAGGGGCTTCGGGTGAATAAGGATCAGTACAGCGGTGTATTATTTGATTGGAGCCTGACATGAGTACCTAAAGAAATGTTCCTATCGGCATGATCAGAAACTTCTCTTCGTTTGGTTATAGAAAATAGGAATATGCTTCAGTTATACTTGGTAAATGATCGTTGTATTCATCGTCATTGATTCCGCAGGAGGGAAGAACATGGAGACATGGATGAATAACATATCGCCTTTTGTCAGAGTAGTCAAAATTCATAAATCCTTCTCTCTGGCGGGTGAATGGATGGATTATGACCATGTGTATACCTATATTGAACAAGGGGAAGCCGAGTTTTTTTTGGACGGGGTCAAGTATCAGGTGAAGGAAGGCGACATTCTTCTCATGCCTCCCTTCATGGCGCATATAATTCGCTCTACGTCAGAGGTGCCACTGATTCAATATATCATTCATTTTGATTTGTATTATGACGAACAACGAAGCACTTGGGAGGACCAAGCGATTACAGAAGAGCGTAAAGCCATCACCGATAAAGAGATGCAGTTTGCTTCTACAAGCCCCATTTCCCATTTGCAATTGCCGGACCAGATCGAATTAAAGAAAAGATTTTTGATCATGCAGAAGGAGTTTCTGGATCGGAGATCAGGTTATTCGTTGATCCTCAAAGGGATTTGTTTAGAGTTATTAGTCCTATTTATGAAGGGACAAGTGGGTCATAACAGTAGAGAAGGAAAGCTGACGAAGGGCTGGGTGTTCATTGAAAACACCATTACATTTATTAATGAAAGATATGGGGACCCCGATCTGGATAATCATACGATAAGTGAGCATGTTGGCATATCGACTAATCATTTATCGTTTTTATTTAAAGATCAGCTTGGCATTACGATTCATAAATATTTGACCCATATTCGAATTGAGCAATCGAAAATACGCATGATTGAAGGAACTCAAACCTTAACCGCTATTGCTGAGCTAGTGGGCTTTTCAAGTATTTATTTATTCAGCCGATCTTTCAAGGCTATGGTTGGGATTATGCCCAGCCAGTTTATGGCGATGAATTCCAAAATTGTCATGAAAATCGAATAGTCTGTCCACACTTCGGGAGATTGGTTCTATTACACCAATTCTCCCGAATCTTTTATTTTATGCAAAGGAGCATTGATTGAGCAAATCTAGGGGAGTAAGATACAAGTAAGTGAACGCGCTCAATTTGCCAAGGGGGGTCTCTGCTAATGTATACCATGATGCTTGTTGATGACGATTATATTTCAAGGGAAGGCTTGCGGGATCTCATCGACTGGGATCGTCTGGGTATCGAGATTACTG
This sequence comes from Paenibacillus sp. J31R109, assembly GCF_059692055.1. Lineage (NCBI taxonomy): Bacteria > Bacillati > Bacillota > Bacilli > Caryophanales > Paenibacillaceae > Paenibacillus > Paenibacillus sp. J31R109. Next base: position 266,646 of record NZ_JCAUAR010000005.1, read on the forward strand.
GTGAAGCCGAGGATGGCGCAGAGGCGATACTAGTTGCTAGAGATCTTAGACCGGATATTCTTATTACGGATGTTGTCATGCCAGTCATGGATGGTATCAAGCTCGTTGAGCAGTTAAAGAACGAACAGCCCGACGTGATGGTCATCATGATCAGTGCTCATCAAGACATTCACTATGTGAAGGCCTCCATTAAATTGGATGCGATTGATTACATATTAAAGCCCTTCAATCGGGAGGAATTAAAGCAAGTTGTAGGCAAAGTTGTCGCTAAGCTGGATAAAGAAAGAGCAGAGAAGCGATTAAAGGACGACGTGAGCCAATACTATTCAGGCAGTATTTCCTCAACAGGTTTGCCGGTGATTGTGGAGTCTGTGGAGAAGATCATAGGATTATGCAGCACAGGGCAAACAGAAGCATTGACAACTGAGGTTCAGCAGTTATTCCTTACGATTCGGCGATTGAAAATGGAAAGTATGCTGTTCCTAACGACGATCTGCAGTGAGCTGCTTATAAAAGCAATTCGAAGCGCAGCCACCCATATCGATTCTGCCATTGCCCAAGAGGTGAAAGAATCCTTGCATCAATTCAGAACGATGCAAAGTCCTCAGCAAATCGAAATGTTTGTAATCGAGAAGATGACCTACTTAGAAATGGCCTCAAATGAATTGAGAAACAGTAAATCCCGCAGAATTATTAGGGAAGTAGAGGACATTATTCGTAGGATGTACGACCAGAATTTAACAATTGGGCAGCTGGCGGGGGAAGTATTCATGTCTCCAGGGCATCTTCAGACGTTATTTAAGAAAGAGATGGGGCAAACGATTAACGATTATATTACCCAAGTACGGTTAGAAAAGGCGCAGCTGCTGCTTAAGGACGCCTCGATCAAAATATATGAAGTAGCCAATCAGGTCGGATACCAGGACACGTACTATTTTACAAAAATATTTAAAAAAGTGGTGGGAGTTAATCCCATGGAGTACCGGGAGAATACGCGATGAGGATAGTGATGAATAAGCTCAGCAGCCTGTATTACAATATCAATTTGCGGACCAAGCTGGTTATGTCATATTTAATATTAATCATTATTCCGGTCGTTGTTCTAGTCTATTTCTCCTATGTGACGATTCATAAATCGGTGGTGGAACAGACGGGGAAAGCTTATTTGGAAACCTTAAAGCAGGCGGAGAAAAACATCACTTTTGGAATTGAATCCGCTTACAGTATCGCTGATCTGACGCAAAGCAATTACGAAATTCAGCAAATATTAAGAACGATAGCTGAGCGTCCGCTAACATCGGCTGAGGTTATTGACTTTTTCAATCTGCTAAATAAGAACGTGAGCAATCACGTAGGGAAGAACAATGTACTTAAGGTTAACTATTACATGAAAGGGAATCCGGCTTTTGTTTCTGCTAATCCCAATTTTTTTGCGGTCGATCAGCTGGGACAAGAAGCAAGCCTTCAATCGCTTTTGAACGGTGAAAGGAGGGAAACGTGGCTCTATGGCGGTGATGTCGAGCATCTAAGCTTGGTTCAATCCGATGAAGTTATTTTCATTAAGGAAATCAAGGACATTAACAAATTCCAGCAGGTGTTAGGTTATATCATGGTGGAGCTTGATGCTAAATTTATATGGAATATTCTTGGGGATATCAAGCTTCCAACGGGTGCAGAAAAGGTTGTGATGACCCCTCATAAGCGGATCGGCTTAAATCAGTTAGCCTCCGGTGATGGCGGTTTAAGCAATGTGTACATGCGTGATCTACCAATCGAAGATGAGGGCATTGCTAGTTTCGGAAAACAGGATAGAGCTAACTATGCCGTCTTTAGCAAGGCGACAGCGTTGGATTGGAACATCGCGCTGCTGATGACAGAGAATCATCTTGGCATGAACAGCAGGTGGATCCAGAACTTCATGTTGGCTTTGGCAGGTATAGTCTCGATTATCGCCATTATTACTGCTTTTTTTATTTCGGGTAGCATCACGAAGAGGTTGAAGAAACTTGTACAATTGATTAAGCACGCTGAGAAGGGGAACTTTGAAACCGAAGACAATATTCGAGGAAATGATGAGTATGCGCGACTTCAGCGCTCTTTCAACAAGATGAGTACGCGAATCAAAACGCTAATCGAAGAAGTGTATCAGGCGCAAATCAGTAAGCAAGAAGCAGAAATGAAGCTGCTCTACGCGCAAATTAATCCTCACTTTGTATATAATACCCTGGACATTATTCAGTGGAGTGCTTTACGCATTGATGCGAAGGAAATCGCTGAACTGACGGAATCGCTTGCTAAATTTTTGCGTCTGAGTCTAAACGAAGGCAAGGAGCATATTAGCGTGGCGGAAGAGGTTCTAGAAGTCAGTAAATATATGCACATTATCAATTATCGCTACCGTGGTGCGATTCAGTTTATTACGGACATTGAAGCAGGCATGAATGAGCGGGTGATGATCAAAATGATCCTTCAACCACTCGTTGAAAATGCCGTTGTGCATGGTATTCGACATAAAAAAGGCAAATCCGGAACGATTATCGTCCGGGCTTATCGGGAAGATGCGTATATGTATCTTGAGGTCATCGATGATGGTGTGGGTATGTCATCAGAGAGAATTCAGCACATGTTCGAAATGGAAAGCAGAGGGTATGGCGTTAAAAACGTACATCAGCGCATTCAAGTTTACTATGGTGCAGAATGTGGGTTGGCGTTCTACAGCGAGCCAGGCAGTGGTTGCCGTGCGGTTGCAAAGTTGAAAACGTCAGCTGCCCTATAATACATGTTTTTGTCAGAGATATCTTACTTCTGTCCTGTTGTGATCGATCGGTACATTTACGTAAAATATAAGTAAATAACAAGGAGTTGAGGTGATGAAATGGCCAAGATTACACCGTCCCACGCGCTCAAGTCACAGGATGCAGGTGTGATCCCCAAGAGTAAAAATCGCCTAAAGGCAAGAATCGTACATAATCTGGATATCTATTTGATTATCTCGATACCTTTACTGGTGCTTTTGATTTACAGTTATGTCCCGATGCTGGGGATCGTCATTGCATTTAAGAACTATCGGGTATTCGATGGCATTTTGGCTAGTAAATGGGTTGGGTTAGCACACTTTCAAACGTTGATCATGGATCCTAAATTTTTGAGTGTTTTAGGTAATACCTTGCTGATCAATCTCTTCAAATTTGTGTTTCAATTTCCATTGCCCATTATACTAGCGTTGCTTCTCAATGAAGTCAGACACAGCATTGTAAAGCGCATGACGCAAACGCTTACGTATCTTCCGCATTTTCTTTCTTGGGTCGTTATTGCCGGCATTTTTGTCGACATTCTGTCGCCTAGCACGGGCATTATCAATGCAATGCTGAAAACTTTCGGGATATCGCCAATTGCCTTTCTTGGAGACGACAGCTACTTCCGAAGCGTTCTCGTTGCATCAACGGCGTGGAAGGAAACAGGGTGGAGCGCAATCATTTATCTCGCTGCTTTAACCGCCGTAGATCCCGATCTCTATGCGGCAGCGAGTGTCGACGGAGCGGGTAAACTCAAACAAACGTGGCATATTACCTTGCCTGGGATATCCAGCACGATTGTATTCATTATTATTCTGAGGGTGTCAACCTTATTGGGCAGTGATACGGAACAAGTACTATTGCTATACAATCCGCTCGTGTATGGCGTTGGGGATATTATTGGCACCTACGTGTATCGCGAAGGGATTCAGAACGGGAGTTACAGCTATACAACCGCGGTCGGTCTGTTTATCTCTACGATCGGATTTACCTTGATGATCATCGCGAATAAAGTGAGTCGAAGATATTCAGATAGGGGCATCTGGTAACTAAACAGTGGAGAGGAGCAAACAGCTTTGTTCGACAAACGAATGACAACCGGGGAGAAATGGTTTACCGTTTTTAATTACACCTTGTTAATAATAATAGGTCTCATTTGCGTCCTGCCGTTTATCACACTGTTAGCCAAATCGGTTAGCGAAGAAGCCTATGTCGTAAGTGGTCAGGTCAGTTTATGGCCGAAGGGCTTTCAGCTGAAAGCCTATGAAGTACTGCTCTCAGGCGCTGATTTTCGCAACGCATTCAAGAACAGTATCGTCGTTGCTGTAGTGGGAACTGCCATTCAAGTGTTTTTTACCGCATGTGTGGGGTATGCCATTGCTAAGCGGGATTTGCCCGGTCGAAAAGCGATTAATATTCTTTATGTGTTCACGATGCTGTTCAATGGCGGCATGATTCCAACCTATCTGGTTATCAAAGAGACAGGTTTAATCAATCATTTATGGGTGCTCGTTATTCCTGGGATGGTAAGCGCATTCAATCTAATTCTGGTTCGAAATTACTTCGAATCGCTGCCTCACAGCCTGGAGGAATCTGCAAGAATTGATGGAGCTAGCAATCTCACCGTTTTATTTCGTATTATGCTTCCGATTTCCAAGCCTCTATTGGCGACAATCGCGATTTTTAGTGCGGTAGGCATTTGGAACAACTATATGGAACCCCTTTTATATTTAACGAAAAAAGGGGTTCAAGTATTGCCCCTGTTCTTGCAAAGTGTTGTAGCCGCAGCGAATAAGAATGGGCTGGAAAATCCCGAGGAATTGGCTAATATCGCTTCCGAGACTTTCCGGGCAGCAGCTATCTTCGTATCCGCACTTCCGATTCTGCTTGTGTATCCGTTTTTGCAAAAGTACTTTGTTACAGGATTGACGCTTGGCGCTGTTAAACAATAGATGTACATAAAGGAAGGGGACAAGAACAATGCAAATTAGAGTAAGAAAATGGTCGACGAAGTCAATGTTGGTAGCGCTTTCAGCTGGATTAGTTCTGACTGGTTGTAGTAAGCAAGAGGAAAAACCGACGCAAGAAAGTAAAGGAACGACAGCGGCAGCCCAGACACAGACGCCTGCACAAGGTCCTAAGCTGAATAAATCGGCTAAAATCCGAATCGCCGTACCTGATAATGCAGGAGTCAAGGGCTACGAGCAAGGAGCAAGCGCGAATGATAACCAATTTCTGAACGCTATTAAAGAGAAAACAGGGTACACCAATATAGAATGGAATGTCATTCCAACTGCGAATCAATTAGAGACGTACAACTTAATGTTCGCATCCGGTGATGTCTATGACCTTATTTACACGTCAGATTTGAACATCTACAAACGTTTTAGTGCACAAGGGGCACTCCTGCCGTTGGAAGAACCCATTAAGCAATTTGGCAGTGAAATTGGTAAATTAGTGACGGACAACGCTTGGACGGCAGTTACACTGGAAGGGAAAAAATATGCGATACCAGTACCACCTTACCAAAAGTTTGAAAATGTAGATTTGGGCTCCGGATTCTTGGCTAGACAGGACTGGATGGATAAGCTGGGACTTACAGCTCCCAAAAATCTCGACGAACTCTATACATTTTTAAAAACCATCAAGGATAAAGATCCGAGTGGCAAAGGAACGATTCCTTACGTTGCTGCAGCTGGTAACAATGGCAATCCGCTAGACGGTCTAGATGTGATTACATCTGCATTCGGGTTATCCGGCATCAGTAACCTTGCTGTACCTTTCATCGTCAAAGATGGCAAGTTAGTTGACGCACAAGATGTTTATTTTAAAGATATGCTGACCTATTTGAATAAGCTGTTTAAAGAAGGTTTGATTGATAACGAGTACTTATTTAACAAAACACAACAGGTATCCGAAAAAATGTCCTCGGGGAAAGCTGCAGCTGCATTCGCGGGGTATTGGGATCCAGCTAGTTACTTGGCAGGGTTAACGAAAACAGATGCTAACGCAAAGCTAAGCTTCCTGCCAACGGTTGAAGGAAAAGACGGAGTGAAGGGATATCCAATGCCTGCTCCAGTGTCCAACTTTTATATCATTCCTAAGAATGCCAAAAATGCGAATGAAGCGGTTGATTTACTAAATTCGTACCTAAAAGATAAGGATTTACAGAAGTATGTGAATTTCGGTAAAGAAGGCGTTCACTACGATATGGTTGATAATAAGCTCACTCCGAAGAAACCTGCTTACGATCAGATCATCTATAAGCTCTATTACAGAATGTGGAATACACCTGAGATCTGGCTTCCGAACGCCCTGCTTGGCGGTTATGAACAGGCTATGAAAAGCTTTGCCCAAGCCGGTCCTCAGCTAACTGCGTTCAATATTAACCAATATAGACCTCAGACGGATGCCGAACTTGCAAAAGGAAGAGCGTTAATCGATCTTAGAAATGAGTATGTTGCCAAAATCATCAATGGTGCGTTGCCGATTACTGCTTTGGATGACTATTTCAAGAAAGCAGATGCAGCTGGGCGACAAGATGTGATCAAGGCATCGCAGGATTGGTTTACGAAAGAAGGCAAAGGTATTTATGATAAGTTGAGTAAGAAATAGAATCATTATCATAGAATCCGGACGGTTACTTAGTAACCGATCCGGATTTTTCTATCTATAAGCATGGAAATGTTATCCGTTATGATTTGGAGGCAGGCGGCATAAACATAACAGTAGACATGCTTCTCCAAATCGTAATCTACTGAATGGAGTCTGACATCATGCAAGAAGAAAAGAAAAGATTTATTCAAGAGTTTGTACCAGGCAAACAGGTCACGCTAAGTCATCTTATTGCGAATCCGGATCTGGCATTGTTCCAGAAATTAGGCATGATAGAGTCGGGAGCTATTGGTATCTTGACACTGACCCCTAGTGAAACGGTCATTATCGCTGCCGATTTGGCAACAAAAGCTGCCAATGTCTCTATCGGATTTCTGGATCGGTTTACAGGAAGTCTTGTATTAGTAGGGAGTGTCTCGGAAATTGACGTGGCGATGGGTCACATTAATACCTTCCTATCTGAACAACTAGGTTACACGACATCCCGCATCACCAAATCCTAAAAGGAAGTGCTTGCATTGAACGCCAATTATCGAGCGATGCTGATCGGATCTATCGGTGCAGGAAAATCTACGCTGCTCGATGCTTTGCTTGGCCGTCAGGCCAAGACGCTCAAAACGCAAGCGTTAATCTTTGAGGATTGGCTTGTGGATACACCGGGTGAATATACGGAAAATCCGTTCTTTTACAAAAGTATTCTGGCAACCGCACAGGAGGTCACTCACGTCCTGTTTGTTCAAGATGCCACCCATGCAAAGACTATTTTCCCTCCCAACTTTGCCAGTGGATTTAACAAATTGCCGATTGGCGTTGTATCCAAAGCGGATGCTCCAATAGCGCAAGTTGATCACGCTGTGAAATTAGTAAGACAAGCCATCCCTAGAGGCGCTATTGTCATTTCCTCTTCTTTTACAGGGCAAGGCATGCAGGAGATTAAAGATTTGGTACAACAATGTGCAACATTGGAGGAAATGAAGACATATTGTACGCGAACGGCAGTGCGTCATTTAATCTTTCATCCGTAGCGAAAGGAGGCCAGACAATGAAATTGAAAGCAATGCTCATGGGGCACATGTATACGTTCAAGACTTTGAAGGAAGTGTTTGCGAAAGCAAACGAGGAAAAATCCGGTGATCGACTTGCGGGGCTTGCCGCTGAAACAGTGCAGGAGCGAATTGCAGCGAAACAAGTGCTTGGCGCACTGTTACTTCGTGATATTCGCGACAATCCCTTGCTTCCCGCAGAAGAAGACGAAGTTTCCCGCATCATTGAGGAGCAAGTCAATGAACCTATTTATAAGCGCATAGAAGGGTGGTCTGTCTCTGAATTGCGCGAGTACATTCTGGATGATCGCACATCAGGCGAGGATTTAAAGCGGATCAGCAGAGGACTTACCAGTGAGATGATTGCGGCTGTGGCGAAGTTGATGTCCAATCTAGATTTGATACATAGCGCGAATAAAATGGAAATTATTACTAAATGCAATATTGCGATTGGGCAAAAAGGTGTTCTGGCTTCCCGGCTTCAACCTAATCATCCTACGGATGATGTGGAGGGCATGCTCGCTTCCTTGAAAGAAGGTCTATCCTATGGAATGGGTGATGCCGTTATAGGCATCAATCCCGTTGAGGATTCGGTTGAGAGCGTCAAGCGGCTGTTGCACGCGTCGCATGATTTCATGGACGTCTGGGGAATTCCTACGCAGAACTGTGTATTGGCACATGTGATTACACAAATGAAGGCCATCGAACAAGGTGCGCCTGCGGATATGATCTTTCAGAGTATCGCGGGCACGGAGGCTGCGAATCGATCGTTCGGCATAACAGCAGCTTTGCTGGATGAAGCGAATGATATGGCGCGGACGCTAGGGACGGGGACAGGCCCAGAGCGATTATATTTTGAGACGGGACAAGGATCGGAATTGTCGGCAGAAGCTCATTATGGCATCGATCAACTAACGATGGAGGCGAGGAATTATGGCTTCGCCCGTCGGTATAATCCGTATATTTTGAACACAGTAGTCGGATTTATCGGCCCTGAGTATTTGTATGACAGTAAGCAAGTGAAACGGGCGGGACTTGAAGATCATTTTATGGGCAAAATGCATGGCATTTCGATGGGTGTGGACATTTGCTACACCAATCATATTAAAGCGGATCAAAATGATATGGAAGATTTAGGTGTTCTGCTTACAGCCGCAGGCGTCAATTTTATTATCGCTACGCCAATGGGGGACGACTGTATGCTCAATTACCAATCAATGAGTTATCACGATGTGGCCACATTGCGCCAAACAATGAATAGGAAGCCATCCCCTCTGTTTGAAACCTGGCTAGAGAAGATGGGGATTATGGAAGACGGCAAATTAAGCCGCAGGGCAGGAGATCCCTCTATTTTTTCTCGTTAGGCATGATTTCTGAGAAGTGGTTCATGCAGGTTGCGGAGGAGGTGAACAAAGGATGAATCATGAGCTCATTGAATCTATTACCAGATTGGTACTGGATAAAATGACGAATACCCACCAGACGGACGGTATGGTGAAGGTGTGGGATCATTTGCCTAAGGAGGCGGTATCCTTTGAAATAGGTTCTGTTCGTATAACTGATCAGTTGGATGACGTTTTGCAGGAACTACAGACACGAGTGGGTATCGACGATGCTCATAGTAAGGATGAGTTGTCAGCACTTACCCGTACAACCCCTGCCAGAATTGGTGTGGGAAGAGCGGGTTTGCGACCCAAAACGGAAGCATGGTTAAAGTTTCGACTGGATCATGCGGCAGCTGTGGATGCTGTATACGGGGAAGTTTCACCAGAATGGCTGAAGCGTCTCCACTTATTTGCGGTACAGACGCAAGTTTCGGATAAAGAAGCATATATCCGTCGTCCGGATTTGGGAAGGCGGCTGTCCTCTGAGGCCATTCAGATCATTTCCGAACGATGTGTTCATGGACCCAAAGTACAAATGATTGTATCCGATGGACTCAGCTCGCAAGCCATTGAGCGAAATGCGGCCGATGTGCTGTTATCACTTCAGCAGTCATTAAACAAATTAGGGATTGCCTATGGCACGTCTTTTTACATTGAAAAGGGTCGGGTAGCGGTCATGGATGAAGTCGGAGAAGTGTTGCAGCCGGAAGTGATCGTCCTCCTTATCGGGGAACGTCCTGGCTTGCTAAGTGCCGAATCTTTAAGTGCTTACCTGTGCTATCGACCTCGAAGAGGCATGATTGAGGCGGAACGGATGGTTGTTTCCAACATTCATTCAGGTGGTATTCCTCCTGTCGAGGCAGGGGCTTACTTGGGGGATGTCATCGCCAAAATTCTTGCCTATCAAGCGAGTGGGATATCGTTGGTACAGAAGGAGGCGTCAGCCCGTCATGCTGGAAAAGATTAGGGCTGAAATATTGGCGGTTCGTATCATTCCAAACGTAGACGAGTCGTTAGCGATCGAATATCAGTTAAAACCGGGTTATCGCAGCTTGGGTATGCTGACAATGACAATTGATGATGTCGGCTATACAGCATTGGATGAAGCAACGAAACAAGCGGATGTTGAGGTTGTGTATGCACGCTCCTGTTATGCAGGCGCCAGCCATGCCTCTGGGCCGTTATCGGGCGAATTCATCGGAGTTATTGCGGGCTCGAATCCAGATGAGGTTAGAAGCGGGCTTGAAGCGATTGCACATACGATTCGCTATGAGGCTTTTTTTGAATCGCTAAATGAGAATCAGAGTCATGCTTTGTATGCACACGTGGTAGCAAGAACGGGGAGTTATCTCTCCAAGTTGGCTGGCATTAACGAGGGAGAGCCCATCGCGTATTTAATTGCTCCGCCACTCGAAGCGATGGTTGGTCTGGACGCGGCTTTGAAAGCCGCTGATGTGCGGCTCATGAAGTTTTTTGGCCCGCCTTCGGAGACGAACTTTGGCGGTGGATTGTTGACAGGCAAGCAAGCTGCTTGCCAGGCTGCAGCGGATGCATTTAGGGCGAGTATTATTGAAATTGCCAATAAGCCGCTACTCTACTAATTTGCCCGAGGAAAAGAATGAATAGAAAGGAGAAGGGGAACGATGCAGCTGGACAAAGATTTGCAAGCCATGCAAGAAATGAGAGATGCCGTTAAGCGGGCGAAGGCAGCACAATGGCAGTTTCAAGCTTTCTCGCAACAAGACGTAAATCGCATCGTCAAAGCTATGGCAGATGCAGCATTTGAGAAAGCTTTCGAGTTAGCTTCACTAGCCGTTGAGGAAACGGGACTTGGCGTTGTTGCGCACAAAGCGATTAAGAACCAAGTAGCTTCCCGAGACGTGTACGAGTCTATTCGCGATCAGAAGACGGTCGGCGTCATTAACGAATTTCGAGACAAGAAAATCATCGAGATGGCTGCACCCTTCGGTGTCATTGCAGGTATTGTTCCAACAACGAACCCAACGTCCACGGCTATTTTTAAAAGCTTGATTGCATTGAAAGCGCGGAATGCCATTGTATTTAGTCCCCATCCTTCTGCGGCAAAGTGCACGGTTGAAGCTGCCCGGATTTGTTCGCAAGCAGCCGTAGCAGCGGGTGCGCCGGAAGGCATTATCGGGTGGATCACACAGCCGACGATGGAAGCCACAGAAGGCTTAATGAAGCATCGAGATATTCAGCTGATTTTGGCGACAGGCGGAAGTGCTTTGGTCAAGGCAGCTTATAGCTCAGGTAAACCAGCGTACGGCGTAGGCCCTGGCAACGTACCGGTTTATATTGAGAAATCCGCTGATATATCCAAAGCTGTGCAGCGCATTGTCGATAGCAAAACATTTGATCATGGAACGATTTGTGCTTCAGAACAAGCGGTCGTAGTCGATCGGGTTATTCGTGAGATGGTCATGCGCGAATTTAAGAACCAAGGTGCGTATTTCTTGAATGAAGAAGAGAAGAAGAGACTAGAACCCATCATTTCCCTAGCTCCTGGCAAGCTCAATCCCAAGATTGTTGGCCGTAGCGCCAAAGCGATCGCCGATATGGCAGGTGTGCAGGTTCCATCTGAGACGAGGTTGTTGATCGCAGAAGAATCGCAAATAGGAAGGGATGTTCCATTTTCCATCGAAAAATTGGCGCCGGTTTTTGCTTTTTACACGGCAGCTGGTTGGGAGGAGGCAGCTGTGATCTGCGAGCAGCTGTTGGATTTAGGAGGAAGAGGGCATACGTTAGCTCTGCATACGACGGATGATGAAATCGCACGAACCTTCGCTTTACGAATGCCGGTGTCACGCATTGTGGTGAATACCCCTTCGGCACTTGGTGCGGTTGGCGGAACGACGGGACTCCAGCCTTCTTTTACACTAGGTTGTGGTTCATTTGGAGGCAATATAACATCCGATAATCTGACGGCCCATCATCTTATGACTGTGAAACGTCTGGCTTATGGGATCAAACAAGTAGATATTCCTAAGCCGGCAATCCAAACTTACCCTGTCTCAAAGTCTACCGGACAGCCTAACCAAGAAGAGCAGATCGCAGAAGTCGTGAATCTTGTGTTAGATAAGGTTGGAGCTACAGGACATGTAGATAAAGCCACCGTGATCAAATTAGTACAACAAGTGATGGCTCACATATAATCCCAATAAACTTAGGAGGAATTTCATATGTCCAGAGAACTGACAGCGTTAGGTATGATTGAAACAAAAGGGTTGGTTGCGTCCATTGAAGCGGCAGATGCGATGGTCAAAGCAGCCAATGTGCATATCGTCGGTAAGGTACATGTTGGAGGCGGCCTTGTAACGGTGCTTGTTCGCGGAGATGTTGGTGCTGTCAAAGCGGCAACGGATGCTGGAGCAGCAGCGGCACAACGTGTAGGTGAGCTGCTATCCGTCCATGTCATTGCGCGTCCGCACAATGAACTAGACAGCATTTTGCCTAAATTTGAGCAAGAAAAATAAGTGTTTGCACATCATGCAGAGGAAGCTGAGGTGATTCATCATGGATCCGCAAATCGTCCAGTCCATTGTAGAAGAAGTCGTACTTCGGCTCAATCGGGCTGGCCAAACAACACCAGGGATACCTATTGGCGTCTCAGCACGGCATGTGCATGTATCCATAGAACATCTGGAGACCTTATTTGGTGCTAGATACGAGTTAACCAAAAAGAAAGATCTATTTCAACCGGGTCAATTTGCCGCTAACGAAACTGTGCTAATTGTCGGACCGAAAGGCATTATAGAAAATGTTAGAATTCTTGGACCTGCACGTGGAGCGACCCAAGTAGAAATAAGCAGGACCGATGCTATGAAGCTCGGTTATCAGCCGCCTCTTCGAGAATCAGGAGATGTTCAAGGGTCTTCACCCGTTACGATCGTAGGCCCGAAGGGCAGCTTATATCTGACTGAGGGCCTCATTATCGCGCAACGTCATATTCATATGTCGCCTCAAGATGTGAAGATGTATGGCGTCAAGCAGGGTGAAGATGTTTTAGTCCAGATCGCTGGGCCAAGATCCATTGTGTATGACAACGTGCGAATTCGGGTGTCGGAGCGATACAAACTAGAAATGCACATTGATACAGATGAGGCGAATGCCGCATGGCTTGCAACGGGAGATACGGGAATAATCCTACACCCATCCGATTGTAAGTGGATGCTCCAAACTACTGAATTGGATGAGCAACTGGCCGAAGCAGCTAGACGTAATCGCGGCCACAACGGGGTGAAATTTGCCAAGCGGGATGAACGGGAAGGCTACCAGGAGAATGTGCAGCTTATCGAGCAAAAATTACTCACACAGCGCGATATACAGGAGTTGGATGTATCGACGATTACGTTATCCAAGCATACCATCATTACCCCGCTAGCGCGTGATACAGCCAAAGATAAAGGGATTACGATTCTATTCAAACAGTCATGAGGCGGTGAACTTATGCAAGTGGGTACAGTCATCGGAAATGTATGGGCGACTCGAAAAGAGGATGAACTTACGGGGTTAAAGTTTCTGTTCGTTCAGCCGGAAGGGCCGAATGGGTCACCCATTGATACGCCATTGGTCGCTTTAGATCGTATTGGCGCAGGCGTTGGAGATCGCGTCATGGTGACCAAAGGCAGTGCGGCCCGACTTGTCATCAAGGATAAAGACTTGCCGATTGATGCTGTCATTATCGGAATCATAGATTCAATCGATGTAGAAAGCAGGTGAGGGGATGTCACAAGCATTGGGTATGATTGAGACGAGAGGCTACATCGCTTCCGTCGTCGCTGCCGACGCTATGATTAAATCAGCGAATGTCACATTGATTAGGCAGGAGAGTGTAGACGCGGGACTGATGACGATCTTGGTGGCAGGTGATGTTGGCGCTGTTCAAGCTGCACTAGATGCAGGGAAAGAAGCAGCTAAGCGAGTCGGCGTCTTGATTGCTGCGCACATGATTGCACGCCCAGACGATGGAGTCAATCACATTCTTACGAAAAGGGATGTACTTGAATAGGCTGTAGAGGTGAGGACAGTGGTGTTTAAACGAAAAAAAATCGCCGTGATCGGAGCTGGCTTTACCGGTGCTACGACTGCACTAATGCTGGCGCAAAAAGAGCTGGGCGATATCGTGTTACTGGATATTCCGGATCTAGAAAATGCGACGAAAGGCAAAGCGCTGGATATGCTGGAAGCAGGGCCTGTGCAAGCTTTTAACAGTTATATTATGGGTACATCTTGTTATGAAGATATGCATGACGCCGACATGGTGATCATAACGGCAGGGATGGCTCGAAAGCCTGGCATGAGTCGGGATGATTTAGTACATACCAATGCAGCCATTATGAAGTCCGTCGCTGAAAATGTAGCCAACTATGCGCCAACCAGTTACATTCTCGTTCTGAGTAATCCGGTAGATGTCATGACGTATGTCTGTTACCAAACGACCGGCTTTCCTAAAAATCGTGTCATTGGTCAATCTGGTGTGTTGGACACAGCTAGGTTCAATGCGTTTGTTGCCATGGAATTGCAAGTATCCGTAGAGGACATTACAGGATTTGTACTTGGTGGTCATGGTGATGATATGGTTCCGTTAATTCGGTATTCAAGTGTTGGCGGTATTCCGATCGATAAACTTATTCCTCCAGATCGCTTGGAGGTTATTGTTGAAAGAACCCGTAAAGGCGGCGGTGAAATCGTAAGTCTGCTAGGGAATGGAAGTGCTTATTATGCGCCAGCCGCCGCTTTGGTGCACATGGCAGAAGCCATTCTGAAGGATAAGAAGCGTGTGCTCCCATCCGTTGCTTATTTAGAAGGGGAGTATGGTTATCGAGACATCTATCTTGGTGTTCCAACAGTTATCGGTGGAGACGGTGTTGAGAAGATACTGGAAGTGCAACTAACGGAACAAGAAAAGCGCGATCTAGATAGATCTGCCAATTCCGTTCGTCAGGTGTTAGCTCATATGAAGAAGTGAATGATACCCATAACCAAACGCGAAGCCTTATCTATTAGGGCTTTTTTTGCTTCGGCTTCCTATAGGACGTAACCATCGTTTCATGGTAAAATAGTGAAAATATGCTAATTCCACTGTCTGCTAAGGGGGACTCATGAAATTATACTTTCCATTATTTTTCGCTGCGATCTGTTTGCTGTCTATTCTTGCAGATAAAATCTTGATTAGTTGGGTATCCAATCTATATTTGAAAGCTATCATCTTTGCTTTGAGTGTCGGCATTGCGAATTACCTTATTGGAAAAAGCGGACTCTCAGCTAAACGTATAGCGACACCGTTAGGAATACTGATATTTGCAGTGGGTCTCACTACTGTAATCGTCAGCAATCACATCTAGTGCAAAAATTGCTCTTGCCTACACCAACCCTTACAATATAAATATAGGCATATTAACTTTTTGGAGGTGTCATCATGGCCAATCAAGCAGGAATTCAACCCTTAATTTTGGATATGAATGTCAACGGGAATTCATTCCTCGTACACGCGGCATTACTTTGGGACGAGCAGGAAGTCATTCTTGTGGATACGGGTATCCCAGGTCAGTTAGGACTTATACGCGAGCAACTTGCTGCTGCTTCTTTTCCTTTTGACAAGTTGACCAAAATCATAATCACTCACCATGACATGGATCATATTGGCAGCTTACCAGAGCTAGTCAAGGCTTCAGAAGGACGGATCGAAGTGTTGGCGCACGAACTAGGCAAGCCTTATATTCAAGGCGAAGTGCCTACTGTGAAACGCCAGATATTGGCTCCCCCGACCAAAGTGGATGTAACACTGCAAGATGGCGATATTCTCCCGTATTGTGGAGGCATTCAAGTCATTTTCACGCCAGGACATACACCAGATCATATCAGTTTGTATCACATCAACAGCCGAACATTAATTACCGGAGATGCGCTAACGTCGCTTGACGGCATGCTGATGCCTCCAAATCCGCAATTCACGCCGGACATGCCGTTAGCGCTGGAATCGGTAGCCAAGCTGTTGAATTATGATATTGAAACGGTCATTACGTTTCATGGCGGCGTATGTACAGCTAATATTAAAGAACGTCTCGCTGAAATTGCGAAGGGTCAAGGGTAACAGGCACAAACAAAAAATTCCGAGGATGCCAATGATCCTCGGAATTTTTATTGACTATTAATTCCCCAAATAAAGCTCAACGGCCTCACTCACATGTCTTACAGTAAAAGTAGCCGCAGAGGCAGCACTTGCCTCACTGTCACTGTCGCTTAGTAAGATCGTGGTCCCGATTCCCGCTCGCAAACCGGCTTCAATATCACTCTCGTGATCCCCAATGATAACCGATGAGGCGGGATCTAGCTGGAACTCTTCTATGGCTTGCAAAATCATACCTGGATTTGGTTTTCGGCACGAGGCCTCTCGTTTGTATGGACCAATGCCGTGTACAGGGTGATAGGGGCAATAATACACTTTGTCTATATGGATACCATGATTTTTGAACTGCCTCACCATCCATGCTGTTAATGCCCAAAAGTCAATTTCCGTATAGTATCCCCGTCCGATACCGGCTTGATTGGTCACGATGATGAGTAAAAAACCTGCTTGCTGAAATCGCAGTAAACTCTCGAAGATCCCCTCGCTGAACTCGAAATCCTCCACTTTGTACACATACGATTTATCTAGGTTGATGACGCCGTCCCTGTCTAGCAAAAGCGCTTTTGGTCTCATTTGTCGCCACCTCTGGCGCCAAGCTTGTTTTTCGCTAGTTCATAATCATCTGGAATGCCAATATCGATAAAATAACTTTCGCTAGGGAAGCCATACATGTTAAGCGCCTGCACGCCAGGATTTTGTAGGAATTGCTCAAACGAAAAAGGAGCAGTCACCTTAAATGGACGCCATATGTCGGCACGTGCGACGTAGACACCACCATTAATAAAACCAGATTCGCACATCTGTTTCTCCTGGAAGCTTGTGACTCGGTTGTCTGAGCTTAGCGTAACGGTACCGTATCGGTCAAATTGCTTCATCGGTTTGAGTGCAAGCGTTAAGTCGGCAGCACAGTCTTGATGATATTGAACCAACTGAGGGATATCGACGTGGAACATCGTGTCTCCATTTAGTAACAATACTTGCTTGTCGGAGATGTGATCCATCGCCTTTTTGCAAGCACCCCCAGTTCCTAGTGGTTCTTCTTCTATTGAATAAACGATTTGTAAGGCTCCCCAGTGGTGTCCGAAATAGGAGCGTATGACTTCATGTTTGTACCCTACCGCAAGTACAACCCTGCGAACACCATGTAGCTCCAAGCGTTCAAGAATGTAACTTAGGAAAGGTCTGCCCTGAATAGGAGCCATCGGTTTCGGTACATCCCATATAACCTTGCGCAATCGTGTCCCAAGTCCGCCAGCTAAAATAATAGCTTCCATAGGCTTAAAATCCTTTCCCAAATAGGGATTCTTCAACAATCGCGCACAAAATATGACCAACTAAGATATGCGCTTCTTGAATTCTCGGGGTTTCGTGGGAGGGGATACAAATGCACATATCACATAATGCAGCCATACGTCCGCCCGTTTCGCCAGTGAAACCGATGGTAGTAATCCCCATGGCACGGCACACTTCTAATCCTTTTATCACATTGGGGGAGTTTCCAGAAGTTGAAATGGCTATAAATAAATCCCCAGAACGGCCGCACGCTTGAATTTGCCGAGCAAATAACTGTTCATATCCGTAGTCGTTTCCAATTGCCGTAAGCACAGAGGTATCCGTGGTAAGTGCAAGGCAAGGCAAGCCAGGGCGATCGAAATTAAACCGACTGACGAATTCCCCCGCAATATGCTGAGCATCTGCTGCACTCCCGCCATTGCCGCCAATCATAATTTTATTCCCGTTGCGGTATACCTCGATCATTTTTCTAGCTGAGCGTTCGATGACATTAAGTATAGCTCGATCTGACGTCATCACCCGTTTAATTTCCATTGCTCGCAATATTTCGCTGGTAATATAGGCCTTCACACTTATATCCTCCATCCAAGCGTACCGTTTTTTGTGAAATGAACTTGATATACCTTGCCTCCTAATTCGTTCAAACGATGGGTGACCTGTATGCGTTTGACGGGGTCTACAATGAACATCATGAACCCGCCGCCACCTGCGCCAGATACCTTGCCTGCTAAGGCACCTGCTTGGATCGCCGTTTCATAGATGAAGTCGATTCGGTTGTTCGTGATCGAGGCTGCCATCTTCTTTTTGGCCATCCATGATTTCCCCAAATGCTCTGCGAACTTCGTAATGTCTCCCTTCAAAATACATTCCTTGATGGCAAAAGCCTCGGCTTTCACCATATGGGTCGCTGTCAGGGCTGCCTGGTTTTGGTCTATGGTATTGCGAACTTGTTCGTCAATAATTCGGGAAGATTCCCTAGATGCTCCCGTGTAATATACAATCATAGAACTTTCCAATTCGCTGATAATCCAGTTTTTCACTCGAAGCGGGTTCACAATAACACGATTGTTTTCGTAAAACTCAATGAAGTTAAACCCGCCGAAAGTGGCTGCATATTGATCCTGCCTTCCACCGCCCCAGCCGACATCGACGCGCTCGATTTCATAAGCAAGTTGAGCAATTTCATACTCGCCGAGCGGTAAATTAAGCCATTCTACGAAAGCTTTCAGCATCGCGACCACCATGGTGGAAGAGGAACCGAGTCCAGAACCGGCGGGAGCGTCAGAATAGGTGGTCATCCGAAAAGAGAGCGGTTGATTGGGCATAAACTGCCGGATAATCCGGTTATACACGCCTTTATGCAAGCTCAAACAGCCGTCCAACACAAGCTCTGGAAGAGCGTTAGAATGGAAGTTCTCATTAAGATCCGCAGCGACAAAGGTAAGGGTACCGTCATCGACGACCTCAATCGTACAATAAGCGTACAAATCAATCGTCGCATTGAGTACGCATCCTCCATATAGGTCGCAGTAGGGCGACACATCCGTACCGCCTCCGGCTAGTCCCAACCGTAAAGGGGCTTTTGATCGAATGATCATGTGCTTCCTCCGTTCATTTGATGTCCAAAATATGCGTAACCAATTCAGCATATGTGCGTGTAGGACGACTTGTATGGACGGATTGTACACCGTGAAAAATTCCATGATCGTATGCTTTTTGAAAATAAACGATTGTCCCATTCATCCCTTTTGCCAAAGGAATAGTATAGCTATGTGAAATTGATTTCCGGCACGGGGGTGTAAGGGTGAAGCTGAAGGCTCGGAGTAAGAAGGAAAGAAAAGTCGTGTCTATACATGTTCGCAAGCTTCGAAAGCGGAGACGAACAACTGCAAGACGGCGACTCATACTTAAACGTGGAAAAAACGTACATGCAAGTTGGAAGAGGCGGAATAAACGGTCTCTTTCGAAGGTAATGAAACGCAGACGTTCGCTAGGATTGAGACGACGACGGATTCACAGAGGAGTGCCCCCCATTGGTAAGCTGACGGTACCGGTTTGGGAACATCCGCTAGTCAGCATTATTATCCCGGTTTACAACAAATGGGATTATACCTATCGTTGTTTGGTATCCATTGTGGAACACACCCATGACATCCCTTATGAAATCATTGTGGTGGATGATCTTTCTAATGATCTAACTGCCCGAATTGGACAGTTCGTTAAGCCTATCACAATTATCCGCAATCAGGTGAAGAAGGGGTTTCTGCGGAACTGCAATCATGGGGCAGCTGTGTCCAAAGGAAAGTATGTCTTGTTTTTAAATAACGATACACAAGTAACACCTGGTTGGTTGGCGCATTTAGTCGTATCGGCAGAAAAAGACTCAACCATTGGGATCATTGGCTCTAAATTGATCTATCCCGACGGAAAACTCCAGGAAGCCGGTGGCATTGTCTTTAATAGCGGCTATGCATGGAATTACGGTCGATTAGATAGCCCGGACAAACATGAATACAACTATGTCAAAGAAGTGGATTATATCTCTGGGGCATCGCTCATGATTCGTAAAGATATCTGGCAGCATGTAGGCGGCTTTGATGAACGGTTTGCACCCGCATACTCGGAGGATGTAGATATAGCATTCAAAGTAAGACAACTTGGATTTAAAGTCGTTTATCAACCCAAATCGGTTGTCGTGCACTACGAGGGTGTATCCCATGGGACAGACGTCAAAACTGGCGTTAAGCAGTATCAGGTCATTAATCACCAGAAATTCAAAGAGAAATGGGCAGAAGTTCTCCAACGGCATCATCTTCCTGTCGGTGAACATCTTTATTGGTCAAGGGAACGCTCCAAGGATAAAAAGACCATTGTCATTATTGATTACGGCGTTCCAAGTTATGACAAAGATGCGGGTAGTCGAACAACCTATATGTATTTGAAACTATTTGTGGACATGGGCTTTAATGTAAAGTTTATGCCAGATGACCATGCTAAACCGGAACCCTACAGCTCCGAACTTGAACAACTCGGTATCGAAATCATACACGGACCGCAGAATCCCAACTATTACGAACAATGGATTCTTCAGCACAAGGATTACTTGGATTATGTTCTGTTGAACCGGCCAAACATTTCTCATAAGTACATCAATCTTATCAAAGCGCATACTCGTGCTAAAATTTTGTATTATGGCCACGACTTGCATTACGTCCGTGAGTTGAAACGGTTCGGATTGGAGAACAATCGCGAGCTACTTCTTGCTTCCGAGAATATTAAAAGGCTGGAGTTCGACATGTTTGCCAAAGCGGATGTCGTCTTAACCTGCAGCGAATCCGAGAAACGCATTATCGATGGACATTTTCCCCATAAAAAAGCGATATTGCTCCCAGCTTATTTCTTTGAGCGAACGATACCAAGAGATAAAACATGGGAACAACGCAGTGGTCTGCTCTTTGTTGGCGGTTTCAGCCACAGTCCCAATACCGATGGGATCGTATGGTTCTGTCGAGAAATCTTGCCTATTGTGCAGCAAGCTATTCCTGGCATACAGCTGTTCATCGCTGGCTCTAATCCTCCGCCAGAGGTGCTTGGTTTACAATCCGATCGGATTATTGTAAAAGGTTTTGTCTCCGATCAGGAGCTTCGGGAGCTGTATTGTACGACGAAGATGGCTGTCATCCCGTTACGTTACGGCGCAGGTGTGAAAGGCAAAACGGTGGAAGCCATGTGCCATCAGATGCCGTTGGTTGCGACCAGTACAGGAATCGAAGGATTGCAAAATATAAGGCCAACGATTGAACCTAAGAATACACCTCAGGCATTCGCTGCGGAAATCATTCGGTTATATCATGATAACCGTCTACTAGACCAGAAGGCGGAGCAAAGTAAGCAGTATGTGGAAACGTACTTTTCCAAATCAAAAGCTTTAGCGAGTATCCAATCAGCTTTATAGCGGTATAGATGAGAAAAAGTGACTGAAAGTTTCAACTTTCAGTCACTTTTTTAGTTGCGAAGGTTGACGTTTAACCATTCACGTTTCGTTTTTTCCATCGTTCAGCCAAGTATCTGTCCATAACAGACGGATGTTTCCCTGTAAAAACTTTCGTCAACACACCAGGTTCAAGTCGTAATTTGGATTGGGAACTGAAGGCGTCCGTGTATTGAAAGACTGAAATAGGCTCAACACGACTGGGAAGTTCCCACATGTAGCGTCCATACAGCTGGAGTTTATTATCCGTCTTAGCGTCGTCGTAACGTATGCCAATGTGATTGCGCCACATGAGGTATCTATCGCCAGACGCGTGGCTGTCATTTGCTGCACGTATTCGAATCGTATCGGGATTCGTCCAGAATTGTACCCTCGGGAATGCGACGGTATCTGCATCTTTCTGGGCCATAAGCGCAGGCAATGCCTCATGGAAGCCATCGTCCATGATTTCATGTACATCGATTGCCATGATCCAATCCCCGACGGCTTGATCGAGGAGGAAATTCCTTGCAGCAGACTCGTTCCAAGCATCGGCGGGTAGACCAGACGGCTTATGATGGAACATCCGAATGTTAGCACGGGTTTTCCAAGCATTCAGGATGCGTACATTAGCGTCGCTGCTACCTGCGAGCATGATTAGAATTTCATCCGCATAGGAAGCGACACTTTCGAGAAACAAGGGGAGAACATGTTCCTCATTCAAGAGCGGTACGATGACAGATAGCGTTGGCCTGGGTTCGATTAAGGGCAGTTGTGGCACCCCCACCGGTTCAGGAGCTAGTGGAATGTTAATGATAGGTCGACGCAGTCGCTTCACCAGACGAGTCGATCGGACGGATGCTCTTCTCGGTATGCGTTTTTTGATGAGTCGCAGCCCCGTTTTGCGCAATGGTACGCTTCTTCGCGGTCGTTTCCTGTTGGTGACCGTTTTACTGCGACTACTTTTAACTATCTTGCTTTTCCGGTTCGTTAGAGGGGCCTTCCTAGGTGCTAGCAGGAGAACTTTTTTCATAGATGACCTCCTTGTTGCAGTATTCGAAACGATTCAGCAGCAATGTGACAATCCCGTTCCGATAATCAAATTTAGTATATTCAAACAGTTCTAGCCCTGAATGGACGAATAACTACATGTACGTTTTTGCGTGTGGATAACGCCAACAGATGAACTGCAAAGGATTGTAAGGAAGGTTGTCGAATAGAGTGTGTAACATGACTTGTTAGGGGATTATTTTATGAAAAAAATCGGGTTACCAGTGTGCATTGTTGGGATGAGCTTGCTTTACATATTCTTCATTCCATCCGATCCAACGGCAGTTAAACTCCTGTTTAAGCTTATTCCGATGTGGCTTATTATGTGGTATGCGTATCTGCAAATACCAATTCAAAGACAGCGTTACCACATGTACATCCTCATAGGATTGTTTTTTTGCATGTTAGGTGACGGCCTATTAAGTATGTTCGTTATCGGTCTTTCGGCTTTTCTCATTGGACATTTATTCTATACGGCAAGCTTCCTACAGAGGTGGAGTTTCTCGAAGCTGCGCTTTGCAGTGATTATTCCACTCACGCTGTATGGTCTAATTATGGGTCGAGAACTTCTTCATGCTTTAGTTAGCGATGGAAAAGAGGGCTTGATTGTCCCGGTACTTCTCTATTTAATTGTCATTTCTTTTATGGCATTCTCAGCGATCATGACTGGGCATCCATGGGCGATCCTCGGAAGTATGCTCTTCGTCGTCTCCGATTCGATTCTCTCGTGGAACATGTTTATCTCCGATGTCACCTATTCAGGTCCGTTGATTATGACGTCCTATTATGCGGCTCAATTCCTCTTAGCTTATAGCCTAGGGAAGTCGTCACGGTTTAGGGCGGGGGTTGGGAATTAAGGTCTGTATTACTGCAAATATACATCTTTTTGTGGAGATTTTTCGTGAAATAGGAGAAAAACTGCGAAAATGCAGGTTTTTAATGGAGTTTGATCATAAATGGATAAATAAGGTTAGTAAAGATGCACATTTGCATCAATTTGCGATTTTAGAGGGGAAACTAGCTAAAAGGATGTATAATCGCATCTTTTTAGATGTAACAGGAGTAAATAAGAAGAAGCCATTTCCCCTGAGCGGGAAGATGGCTTCTTTCTTTAAATAGGCGTCGCTTCTTTCGCATATCGATTCGCCGGCCTCGATAAGCCGAGATTCTCACGAAGGGTTTTGCCCTCATACTCGTTGCGGAACAGACCGCGCTTCCTTAATTCAGGCAGCACGAGATTAACAAACTCCTCAAGTCCGCCTGGAAAATAAGGCGCCATAATATTAAAGCCGTCGCAGCCTCCCCCGACAAACCACGCTTCAAGCTGATCAGCAATGGAGGAAGGGGTGCCGAAGATCGTCCAGTGCCCTCGAGCACCAGCAATTCTACGGCTAACTTCTAGAATACTAAGTTGATCTCGTTTGGCAATATCTTGGATTAAATGCAGCCTACCCTTCACTCCATTGGAGATATCGGGAAGATCGGGGAATGGGTCATTCGGATCATAGGAAGTGAGATCGTGACCGATCATGCCAGAGAGCAGGGTTATTGCCGCTTCCGGATGGATGAGGCTTTGGAAATGCTCATATTTCCGAAGCGCTTCGTCATCGGTCTCGCCGATTATGGGAAGAACGCCAGGCAAGATGAGGAGATCGCCTTCAGATCGTCCGTACGTAACAGCTCGACTTTTCACATCATGATAGAAAGCTCGCGCTTCTTCAAGCGTTTGCCAGGCCGTGAAAATAACCTCGGCAGTCTGCGCTGCAAAATCCCTGCCATCCGCTGAGGAGCCCGCTTGAATGACGACAGGGCGACCTTGCGGTGAACGCGGCATATTCAGCGGACCTTTCACGGAAAACCAGGTGCCATGGTGATTGGCTGCATGCACTTTGTCTTTATCGGCGAATAAGCCGTTCTCTTTGTCGAGTATCAGCGCGTCATCTTCCCAGCTATCCCATAGCTTGGATACGACGTCGAGATATTCTTT
This sequence comes from Paenibacillus sp. J31R109, assembly GCF_059692055.1. Classification (NCBI taxonomy): domain Bacteria; kingdom Bacillati; phylum Bacillota; class Bacilli; order Caryophanales; family Paenibacillaceae; genus Paenibacillus; species Paenibacillus sp. J31R109. The sequence continues at coordinate 290,934 of NZ_JCAUAR010000005.1, forward strand.
GGCCCGTTCATAGCGCAGATGATGATCCAAATGCGGTGTTTCACCGAAGTTACCCGCTGCTCCCTGATTAGACGTTGTAACGACATTCCAAGCGGCGCGTCCATTACTCAAATGATCCAACATTGCGAATTGTCGCGCCACGTTATAGGGCTCACTGAAGGTAGAAGACAAAGTGCCCGTCAAGCCAATGTGTTCAGTTACTACGGAAAGGGCAGATAACAGGGTGATGGGCTCAGGTCGAATAGCGGCCATCCGTGAGATGGCTGTATCGAAATTCTCGGAGACGGCAAGAATATCAGCGAAAAAAATCATATCGAACTTCCCGCGTTCAGCTAATTGTGCCAAATATTTATAGTGTTGGAAGTCTAGAATTCCTTGCTCATTTGCTCCTGGATACCGCCATGCGGCCAGGTGATGTCCTGCTCCACTGAGAAATGCGCCAAGTCGCATTTGTCGTTTGGTTTCTGTCATTGTCATCTTCTCCTTACTTCTGGGCGCTTAATTCCTTCAGCGCTTGTTCCACGAATTTACTTTCCAACACTTGGGAAGTGTCTAATTTTTTATTAATAGCTCCTTGGGCAAAAAGGAAATCAGCTTGTTCCTGATGAGCTTTGGCGAATTCCGGCGTGATAGGGGATAGCAATGGGAATGAGTTTTTAAGCACAGTTTCAATAATTGGTTTATCTAGTTTTTGCGTTTTGACAAAGCTATCCGCTACTTCATCTTGATGATCTAAGTAATATTTACGAGCTTGCTCATAGGTTTTGAGGAACAGCACAGTGAGATCCGGGTGATCTTGCGTGAATTTCGTTCTGGCAATCAGGAAGCCTGGGGCATTAATATTCAGATCTTCACCAGAGACTAACACTTTGGCGCCTGCTTGGAACACAGCGATGGTTGCATAGGGATCCCAAATGGACCAAGCGTCGATAGCGCCGCTGTCCAGCGCGGGTCTGGCATCATCTGGCTGCAGTTGAATAACCTTGATATCATCGTCTTTTAGCCCCGCTTTGGCAATCGCCATATAGAGGAAGTTATAAGCGCTGCTCCCTTTGGCAACAGCTATTTTTTTGCCTTTCAGATCTTTGAGTTCTTTGATCGGGCTGCCTTTTGGAATGACAATCATATTACCTTTCTTGCCATCACTCGTAACGCCGATAGCTTTGAAGTCGATACCGCCAACTTGGCCGGAGACGACCGGGGTTCCACCGACGCTGCCGAAATCGAGTCTGCCTGAAGCTAACGCTTCAAAGTGGGGAGGACCGCTGGCGAATTCGTTCCATGTTACTTCTGCGCCAACGGCAGCGAAAGCTTTTTCGAAGAAGTTATTCTCACGGGCGTAGACTAGAATACCTGTTTTGCCTTGTACACCGATGTTGATCTTCACTTTTTCCTTAGGTTTGGCTGTCTCCGAGGCAGCTGTAGCTGTTCCTGGGGTTGATGAAGTAGCAGGGGTTGCGGCATTGGCTCCTGTTGTCGTTGTACTGCTTCCTTGACCGCAAGCTGTTAATGTAAGTGCAAAAATCAGAAATAGGAAAACGGATAAGTGCTTGAATGACCCTCTTTTAATCGACATAGTTTAAAAACTCCTTTATATATAATGGTTGTTAGATCTTATCGAATCTCATAATGAAATGGCTGACTTCGTATATCGATTCTTCGGTTGGGCAAGGCCGAGATGCTCTCGCAGGGTTCGCCCCGTATAGGCTGTGCGATACAATCCGCGTCGCTGAAGCTCAGGGACAACAAGGTCAACGAACTGCTCTAATCCTTCAGGCAAATAGGGCGGCATAATGTTAAAGCCATCGCAGGCTTCCTTGAGAAACCACTCTTCGAGCATATCGGCGATTTGGACCGGCGTTCCTGCAATCGTACGGTGTCCGCGTGCGCCAGTTACCCTGGCAATAAGTTGACGAATGGTTAACTGCTCCCGTCTTGCCATATCCAGAATAAGCTGATAGCGGCTCTTGCCTCCGTTAATCTCAGTTGAGTCTGGCAGATCTGGCAACGGACCGTCTAAGGGATATGCGGAAAGATCATGCCGCAGCACACCGGAGACCATGGAGAGCCCCACGCTAGGGTGGACGAGTTCCTGTAGCGCAGCTTCCTTTTCGCGCGCTTCTTCTTCGGTCCTTCCGATGATCGGTAGGACGCCTGGCATTATTTTTAACTCATCAGGTGATCGACCGTATGCAGGCAATTGTCCTTTCAAGCTGGCGTAGAAGCCTTGCGCTTCCGCAAGGGTTTGCCATGCCGTGAACACGACTTCGGCGGTTTGCGCTGCAAAAGCTTGACCTGTTGTGGATGAGCCAGCTTGAACAATAACAGGTCTGCCTTGCGGTGTGCGGGATACGTTCAACGGTCCGCGGATGGAGAAGTGTGTGCCTTGATGGGCTGTGGTATGCACCTTATCTGGATCAGCAAAAATGCCGGAAGCTTTGTCAATAACAAGCGCGTCCTCTTCCCAACTGTCCCAAAGCGCTGTGACCACATCGACGAATTCTTTCGCTCGCTCGTAGCGAAGGGAGTGGTCCAAGTGATGATCACGGCCGAAGTTCTGCGCCGTAATTTCCATACTTGTCGTCACCACATTCCATGCCGCTCGGCCGCCACTAAGATGGTCGAGCGAAGCGAACTTACGTGCTACATGGTATGGTTCGCTGTAGGTCGTCGATACGGTACCCGCAAGGCCAATATGCTTGGTGACGGATGCCAGCGCAGAGAGTAGCGTAAGCGGCTCTGCCCGAACGGGCACGGTATGCCGAACAGCGGTATCCAAACGTTCGGGCAATGTAGGGATATCCTCGACGAAAATCATATCGAATTTGCCTCGTTCGGCGATTTGTGCAAACTTGCGATAGAAATCCAACGTGAGGAGACCTTTCGTATCCGTATGCGGATGACGCCAAGCGGCGACGTGATGGCCGACACCGAAAATAAATGCCCCAAGATGAAGCTGTTTTTTTGTATTCCCCATAATGGATGCCTCCTTTGTTTAAATTGCTGATGTCCTGTAGGCAAATCGGTTCACAGGACGAACAAGACCAAGATGCTCGCGCAGGGTTGATCCTACATATTCAGTACGGAATAATCCTCTTCGTTGAAGCTCAGGAATGACGTGCTCAACAAATTCCTCGAGGCCGCCGGGTAGCGTTGGCGGCATAATGTTAAAGCCATCGCAAGCGCCTTGCGTGAACCACTCTTCGAGTTGGTCAGCGATTTGACTTGGCGTGCCGGCAATCGTACGGTGCCCGCGAGCACCGGTTACGCGATAGATGAGCTGGCGAATCGTCAGGCCTTCTCGTCTTGCCATCTTGGAAACGAGCTGGAATCGGCTTTTGCCGCCATTAATGGTTGCAAGCTCAGGGAGATCCGGCAGGGGACCATCCAGCGGATAACCGGTCAAATCGACATTCAGTGAAGCGGAAAGCATGGAAAGTCCAACGGCTGGCAGCACTTGTTCCTGGAGGAATGCCTCTTTAGCTCGAGCTTCTTCCTCGGTTGCCCCGATGACAGCAAAGATGCCGGGCATGATCTTAATATCCTCCGGTGAGCGACCATTTGCCACGGCAAGTGACTTCACTTCACGGTAAAAACGCTGCGCTTCTTCTAACGTCTGCCAAGCGGTGAAGACGACCTCTGCCGTCTCGGCAGCAAGCCGTCGACCTGTTTCTGAAGCGCCAGCTTGAATGATGACGGGTCTGCCCTGCGGGGAACGCGGGAGGTTCAGCGGACCGCGGACTGAGAAGGCCTGGCCTCGGTGGTGAAGCTCGTGTACCTTGCCGGGATCAGCGAATTGCCCGCTTTGTTTATCCGCGATGATCGCGTCATCTTCCCAGCTATCCCAGAGTGCATTGGCGATATCGACGAATTCGCGCGCTCGTTCGTATCGTTCCTCATGTCCAGGATGTGCAGCAAGGCTGAAATTTTGCGCTTCTTCATCGCGACCTGATGTTACGACATTCCAAGCGGAGCGACCGCCACTGAGATGATCGAGTGTTGAGAATTCACGCGCTAAATTGTAAGGCTCGTTATACGTTGTTGAGACTGTAGCCGCTAGTCCAATGTGCTTCGTCACACCGGATAAATAAGCAAGGAGGGTTAAGGGTTCAGGTCTAACCGAGACGGTGTGCTTAATGCCCGTTTGACCGCGATCTACAACAGCCAATGTATCCGCGAGAAAAATCATATCGAATTTTCCACGCTCAGCCAGCTGTGCGAAGTTTTCGTAGAAGGTATGATCCAGAATGCCGTGCGCTTCTGTTTCTGGATGTCGCCAGGCGGCTACATGGTGGCCAACCTGAAATAAAAATGCGCCAAGATGCATATGTCGCTGATTGTGATGACTCATGATTGTGCCTCCTTTAATAAAATAAAAAAGACTCCATAAGCTGTTCAACGTCGTAGACGCTGTCAGTTAGGGAGCCTTTGGATGACCAATGGGCGATATGTGATGTTGGAGTTATGTTATCAGGTTTAATCCGATTATACAAGTGGGTTTTATGAGAAATAATGATTGACCCGATGGTAAGGCGGTGTTAAGATCGGTCTATATCCAAAATTTTGACAGTTTTAGTTTGGCAGTATCTCATATTAATAAGTCCACCGGACAACTGGAGGCTTCCAATTCGATTCTTGTATAGAATCGGGTCGGGAGTCTTTGTGTTTCTAAGATTCCTGAAGGAGTGATTTGTTATGCCCATTATTCAATCGCAGAAGCAAGTAAGGAGGAGTGCCCAATGAGTGTAACTACATTAGAGATTGATCTGCCACACAAATGGTTTCACACACCGCAGGGTACTCGTATTGAGGCTCTAAACAACATTCATCTAACGATCAAACAAGGTGAATTTATTACCATTATCGGACCTAGTGGATGCGGTAAAAGCACACTTTTGAAGATAATCGCAGGACTAGATACGGATCACGAGGGAAATGTGTTACTCGATGGGCAGCAGGTCGTGAAGCCTGGCATTGATAAAGGATTTATTTTTCAGGAGCATCGCTTATTCCCGTGGTTAACTGTTGAGAAAAATATAGCCGCCGATCTTTCCTTGAAAGATCCTGTGGTGCGCAAAAGAGTCGACGAATTGATTGAATTGGTCAAATTGCAGGGTTTCGAGAAAGCTTACCCACGAGAATTGTCTGGGGGCATGTCCCAACGTGTGGCGATTGCAAGAGCACTGCTGCGTGATCCTAAAGTATTGCTGCTAGATGAACCATTCGGCGCGTTGGATGCTTTTACAAGATCACATTTGCAGGAGGTAGCTCTGAATATTTGGGAAGCGAAACGCACGACAATGGTGCTGGTTACCCATGATATTGATGAGGCCGTTTTTCTGGCGAACCGTGTTGTGGTGATGAATGCAAGGCCAGGTACGATCCGCAATATTATTCCGGTTGATCTTCCCCATCCGAGAAAGAAAGCATCGGTTTCGTTTCTGGAATTGCGTAAGGTTGTCATGAATGAATTCGAACGCGTCGATGAACTAGAACTAATTGATAGCTCGGGCATTTAATTAAAAATGAGAGAAGAGGTGAATTCGTATGAGTCAAGCAGAAGTGGTAACAGGGGTTAGCAAGGGACTTGTTCAAGCTAAGTCACCCAAAGAAACGCAAGCTCCTCAGCAAAGTCAAAGCACACTGAAAGCAGCTAAAAAGGATCCTAAATGGCTGCTCATCGTAAGAGGAACAATTTTGCCGCTAACTGTACTAATTATTTGGCAAATCGTCGGATCGCTAGGTATTATTTCCAAAACGTTGTTGCCGACGCCCGCTGAAATTGCGGTTGCTTTTTATGACCTGTTAATTACGGGGGAGTTGTTTAAGCATTTGAAAATTAGTATTTGGCGCGCAGCCGTTGGATTCTTGGTAGGGGGAAGTTTGGGGCTGTTATTTGGTCTATTGGTTGGTCTATTCCGCAAATTTGAGCAATCGGTTGATCCTTCGGTCCAAATGCTGCGGACAATTCCGCATCTAGCGATTACTCCGTTATTCATTTTATGGTTCGGTTTTGGGGAGTTTTCAAAAATATTGCTCATTGCCAAAGGCGCTTTTTTTCCGCTCTATGTACAGACCTTCCTAGGTATTCGGAACGTGGATTCCAAGTTGTTCGACGTAGCGCGTGTGCTGGAATTCAATCGGTTCAAGCAAATTACGAAGCTGGTGCTTCCGGCAGCGTTGCCCAATATTTTATTAGGCTTGCGTTTATCCATCGGGGTAGCTTGGCTGGGCTTAGTTGTGGCTGAAATCATGGGCTCAAGCGAAGGCGTTGGCTATTTGATCATGGATGCCCGCCAATTTTCACAGACAGCGGTTGTATTTGTCGGTATTTTGATATTTGCTTTTGTTGGAAAAGGTTCGGATTCACTTGTGCGGATATTAGAGAAAAAGCTGCTGAAATGGCGAGATAGCTTTAATGGATAAAGGTCCGAAATTGAACGGAGCACAGAGGGTAGATAAACATAAGGATAAGGAGATGTTGGTATGAGTATCGGGCAAAGACGTTTAGGCAGAACCGGGTTAAAAGTATCGGAAGTAAGTCTCGGAACGATGGCTTTCGGTCGTTGGATTGATGAGAAGGCGTCGGCAGAAGTACTCGATACGGCGTTAGATTCGGGTATTACTTTGATCGATACAGCCGATGTGTATGGCTCTGGTATGGATAAAGGCAACCCACTCGAAACGGGAGAATCGGAAACAATTCTTGGGAATCTCCTTGGAGCGCGTAGGCATGAAATCGTACTTGCCACCAAGGTGCACGGCAGAGTAGGACTTGGACCTAATGATGCTGGCCAAAGCAGATACCATATTGAAAGGGCAATTGATAACAGCTTGCGAAGGCTGCAAACGGACTATATTGATCTCTATCAGGTGCACCGTTTCGACGAAGAGACACCGCTGGAAGAAACTCTGAGAGCGCTAGATGACCTGGTGCGAAAAGGAAAAGTACGCTATATCGGCGCCTCCAATTATGCTGCTTGGCAGATCGCCAAAGCGCACGGGATTTCAGCTCGGCTCGGACTGGAACGATACGAAAGTGTCCAGCCGGAGTATAGCCTCATTGCGCGTGGTATTGAGCAGGAGATTCTTCCATTGGCGGCTTCAGAAGGCGTCGGCGTTATTGTGTATAGTCCGCTTGGGCGCGGCCTGTTGACAGGCAAGTACAGCTATGGCGGACAGCCGCCGGTTGGAACGCGTGGGGCAGCTGGCGAGCAGCGGCTGAAGATACTGCTAGAGCAGGAGCGCAATTTCCGCATCGTGGAACAATTGAAGCCGTTAGCTGAGCGAAGAGGCTGGACATTAGGTCAGTTAGCGCTGAACTGGGTGCTTAGTCAACCAGCGATTACATCAGCTATCCTAGGTGTCTCGAAGCCGCAGCATATCACGGAAGCACTCCCAGTTCTAGGCGAGAAGCTGGATCGCGAGGAACTTAAACAGATTGATGCAATCACAAGCGGGACGCAATTGGAGTTGATCGCACGATGAGTGCAACAGAGCGTAAGCTGCATTTGAATGTGTTTTTGCGGGCAGCTGGCCATCATGAAGCGGCGTGGCGACATCCAGAGGTGCATCCCGAAGGGGATCTCGATATTCATTATTTGGCTAAAATGGCGCTGATCGCCGAGAGCGGGTTGATGGACTCGGTCTTTTTGGCAGATGGCTATGCAGGGCGAACAGCCAAACTCGAGCCGTTTACCCAATTAGCGGCCTTGGCTGCGGTTACCCGCCATATCGGATTAATTGCCACGGTGGGGACCGTCTACAATGAACCGTTTCATGTTGCGAGACAATTTGCTTCGTTAGACCATATTAGTGGAGGACGGGCAGGATGGAATATCGTAACAGGTGCTGGCGATGCTTCCCAGAATTTTGGCCGATCCGCGCATCCTGAACTTTCCGATCGCTATATTAGCGCAGAGGAATTTGTTGAAGTCGTCAAACAGCTATGGGATAGCTGGGAGGATGACGCGCTCGTGTACGATAAACAGGCGGGTATTTTTATCGCAGAAGAGAAAGTGCGAGAGATTAACTTCAAGGGGAATGTGTATGCCGTCAAAGGACCGCTCAACATTCCTCGTCCACCGCAAGGCTATCCTGTTCTTGTTCAGGCAGGCTCATCAGAGCAAGGCAGGGAGCTGGCTGCGCGTACAGCGGAGGTCATCTTTACTGCGCAACAGACATTTGGCGCTGGTCAGGAGTTCTACGCCGATGTCAAAGGAAGACTGAAGAAGTACGGTCGGTCTGTGGATGAGCTGCATATTCTGCCAGGGCTCAGCCCAATCGTGGCGGACACGGAAGCTGAAGCTCGAGACATTGAGGCTGAGCTGAATGGGTTAATGGATCTGCCCAAAGCACTGCAGGCGATGTCAGAGCGCTTCGATGTTGATTTGGCGGCGTATCCTTTGGATGGCCCCGTGCCGCTCGACAAAGCCAAAACGGCGGAAGCGTTTAACGGCATTCGCAGCCGTCAGGAAGTCATTCTCGATGCGGCGCGCCGTGAGGGGATGACGATCCGGCAGTTGATCTACCGCCATGCCGGCGGCCATGGACATATTACTTTCACGGGCTCAACGCTGCAGGTTGCCGATTTCATCGAGAAATGGTTCCGCGGAGGCGCGTCCGATGGGTTTAATATATTGCCGCAGACGTTTCCCGGCGGGTTAGAGGCTTTTGTGAACAAGGTCATTCCAGAGCTTCAGAACCGGGGGTTATTTCGCACGGCTTACGAAGGAAGAACCCTGCGTGAGAATCTGGGACTGGTGCGCCCAAGTAATGTGCGTAGTGTGGTTACAGGCGCGTAACTCGAAAAATTCGAGTTACGCGCAGCGAGAAGAGCAAAAGCAGTTGCGTAACTCGAAAAATTCGAGTAACGCGCAGCGAAAAGAGCAAAAGCAGTCGCGTAACTCGAAAAATTCGAGTTATGCGTAGCGATAAGAGCAAAAGCAGTCGTGTAACTCGAAAAATTCGAGTTACGCGCAGCGAAAAGAGCAAAAGCAGCCGCGTAACTCGAAAAATTCGAGTAACGCGATTGAATATCAGAGGATGTCCCAAAAGCCACGAAAATGGCAGGGGGCATCCTCTATATGCATGTCAAAGATTGAGCATTTTACGCTACTTCATTTGTGTTATTTCAAAAAATGCGCATTTTACGCCTTACCTATTTTGTGTTATGTTATGTGATAATTATACACAAATTATTCAATGAGGTGTTCGATCGTGTTACCTATCCAAAGAAGGCAAGTGATCAGCGAATATTTGGCTAACCATGGAGGCGCTACGATCAAGGAGTTAAGTACCCAATATGGGGTTTCTGAGATGACCATTCGACGGGACTTTGAGCTATTAGAGCAACAAGGGTTGGTCGCGCGGTCTCATGGTGGAGCCATTTACGTAGATAAGCTTATTGTAGAGCCAGCGCTGCCGGAGAAGCAATCGCGGAATCCTGAGGTGAAAGAAAGGCTCGCAGCCTATGCCGCAGAGCGGTTTGTATCTGATGGGGATGTCCTTATTGTGGAGGGAGGGACGACGGTGTCCAGAATGGCCGCGTATCTCAAGCACGCTCATTTGACACTGATGACCAACGGAATGGATGCCCTCCAGCAGCTAAGGGAAGTAGCAGGAACGCACACGGTCTTATGTTGCGGCGGTGTATTGCGAGAACCTTCAGGCACATTTGTGGGTCCTGTTGCAGAAGCTTTTTTCTCACAGTATCATGCACGCACAGCGTTTCTGTCATCTCTTAGTTTTACAGTCGAAGCAGGGTTTACAGATCCGAACATGATGGATACGCAAGTCAAAAAAACAATGATCCAATCGGCGTCAAGAACGATCATGCTGCTGGATTCCTCCAAAATCGGCAGTCGATCGTTCGCTACGGTAGCGCAATTATATGAGGTATCGGTGCTGATTACAGATAGCGGAGTGAATGAACAAGTACGTGAAGCGTGTGAGTTAGCAGGCGTAGAATTACATGTGGTTTAACAGGTTAACATCGATCTCTTTGTAGCAAATTAGCTACAAGGAGATTTTTTTGTGGTCGAATGTGTTAATTTGTGTTATCTTATGTTATATAATGATAAATTCAATGGAGGTAATCACACATGACGATTACATACAACAAGAAACCAACCATTCTCATTCAAGGGCACGAGCAAGAAGCACGACGAGGTTACACGGATATTGCTGAGGTTCTAAGTACTCGATTGCACAAAAAGCAAAAAGAAGTCCTTGTTATCGAATGTTATCCAGGTGTTAGAAAACAAGAGATTCTAGATGGGCTTCAGCCTTATCTACAGCCCTCTGTCATCATTGATGTGGAAGCTGCTGCTATAGACACAGTAGAGATGGAGAGCATGTTGGAACGTTATCTAACGGATGACCGGGTATTCGGATACATGTCTCCGTTTCATATCGAGGATTTGTATGACGCATCCAAATTGTCACAATTGAAAGAACAAGTGGATGCGGTGTCAGAAGGGATTGTCGTTCTGATTGGTTTTGGAGCTTCGCTTGTTTCCAAAGGCGATGTGCTTGTGTATGCAGATATTACACGTTGGGAAATTCAACTTCGGTACCGTTCGAAGGAATTTGGTAATTGGCTTGCTCATAACGAAAATGAAGATATGCTGCGTAAATACAAGCGGGGATATTTCTACGAATGGCGTATGGCAGATCGCTTGAAGCGGTCGCTATTTGAACATATTGATTTCTATCTCGACACGAACGTACAAGACGATCCGAAGCTAGTTTCATGGGAATCCTTGCTGGATGGTATGGAGCAAATTGCTCGCAGACCTTTCAGACTTGTCCCTTATTTTGATCCAGGTGTTTGGGGCGGCACATGGTTGGTGGAGAAGATGTCTTTGGAGCCCAAAGAGCATCCATACGCATGGGGCTTCGATGGCGTGCCAGAAGAAAACAGCTTGTGTCTGGACTTCGGTTCGATTCAATTGGATGTGCCGGCGATTAACCTCGTATTCTTACAACCGAAGTCACTGCTTGGAGAGCGAGTATATGCCAGATTCGGCGCGGAATTTCCAATTCGATTCGATTTCCTCGATACGGTTGGCGGTCAGCATTTGAGCTTACAGGTACACCCAACAACTGATTATATTCGCAATCAATTTGGAATGAACTATACACAAGATGAGAGCTATTACATTTTGGATGCTAAGCCTGGTGCTGAAGTCTATTTGGGCCTCAAAGATGATGTGGTGCCCGAGCAAATGATCAATGACTTACGGAAAGCTGAACAAGGCGTGCCTTTCCCTGCTGAACAATATGTCAATATTTTTCCAGCTGCGAAGCATGATCATTTCTTGATTCCTGCCGGTACGGTGCATTGCTCTGGGAGTGATTGCATGGTGCTCGAAATTAGTGCGACACCTTACATCTTCACGTTTAAACTGTGGGATTGGGATCGTGTAGGTCTAGATGGCAAGCCGCGCCCTGTTCATATTGATCATGGGTCCAAAGTGATTCAATGGGACCGTAAGACAGCTTGGACCGAGCAAGAATTAGTGGGTAGAGTGGAACCAGTTGCGGAGGGAGAAGGCTGGAGCGAAGAGCGTACAGGACTTCATGAGTTCGAATTTATTGAAACACGCCGCCACTGGTTCTCAGAGCCTGTGCTTCATGAAGGCAATGGCAGTGTTCAAATGCTTAATCTCGTTGAGGGCGAAGAGGCTGTCGTGGAAAGTCCAGAAGGTCTGTTTGATCCTTTCGTTATTCATTATGCGGAGACGTTTATTATTCCGGCTTCGGTTAAGCAATACGTCATTAAACCTGCTGGCCCAAGTATCGGTAAGAAGATCGCGACGATCAAGGCTTTTGTCAAAGGATGACATACAGGTTCAGATGGAGGGAAATAGTATGAAGGAAGGGATTTATTTAGCTTTCGATGTTGGTGGCACTTCCATTAAAGCAGGAGCCATAGATAGCGCGGGAATGATTATTCCACACACGATTTCGGAGTATCCGTCCCATGCGAACGAGTCTGCTGACAACATCTTTGATCATTTTGTACAAATGGCTGTAGATTTGCTGGAAATAGCAGATCCTGAAGGCCAAGAACGGATTGCTGGGATCGGTTATGCCTTTCCCGGCCCGTTCGATTATGAGCAGGGCATCAGCTATATACAAGGCTTGAATAAATTCGATGCGTTATACGGGATGCAGGTTGGCGAACAGCTACAGACAAAGATGATGTTGGACAAGCGGTTAAAGGATCGAATTATCCCTCATTTCTTGCTTCGTTTTGAAAATGATGCTTCGTTGTTTGCAGTTGGTGAGGCGCATTTCGGACAAGCCGCAACCTATAGGAAGGCTGTTTGTTTTACGCTTGGAACTGGCATTGGATCGGGGTTTGTGGAGTCAGGTAAGTTGATTACACAGCGAGAAGATGTTCCAGCGGGCGGCTGGGTGTATGCGATCCCCTACCGTTCCAGTATCGCTGATGATTATATTTCGCGGCGTGGGTTACTAGCGCTGGCATCAGAACTAGGAATTAACTTGGCTGGCCGGGATGTCAAGGAGTTAGCCGCCTCCGCACGTGCTGGAGAGGGTTCAACTCAGCAACTGTTTGACGTGTTTGGAGAGAGAATGGCTGAGGCATTAGCAAGCGTATTGAACACATTTAAACCTGACATTATTGTGCTTGGTGGTCAAATTTCCAAAAGTGGTGAACTATTTATCCCAAGTTTTTGTCGTGAATTCATTCATAAAGAGATACACGCCTCTGTGGTCGTTAGTCATGATACCTTAAGGAGTACGCTCATGGGCATTTATCATATGTTGCAAGAGCATTAGGAGCTGATTTCAATGATCTCGAGTGAAAAGTCGCAGTATATCGTGAAAGAGCTTTCCAAAATTATAGACCGAAATATTAACTTCATGAATGATGAAGGGATTATTATCGCAAGTACGGATCAGTCTCGTATCGGATTGGTTCATGAGGGAGCTCTAGTCGTTTTAAAAACGAAAAAAAAACTATTGGTTAAAGATAATCAATTTGCAGGATCCAAAGCAGGCATTAATTTGCCTGTTTATTTTGAAAATCGTGTTATTGGTGTCATTGGCATTACGGCTACGGAACCGGAAGTATTGAAGATGGCTGAGATTATCCGCAAGATGACAGAGATTTTGATCAAGGAACAACTCATCGATGAGCAGAACGAGATCATGAATCAGACGAAAGAGGTTTTTATTCGAGATTGGTTGGAAGGGAGATGGAACGAAGATAAAGTCCTCTCCTCTAGGGGATGGATGATTGGACTTAACGTTAATTTGCCGCGTGTCGTCATCACTGTCCATATTCATTACAACATCGATATTCAAAAAGGGGGGACGTCTTACGATCTGCAAAAAGAGCAAAATCGCTATAAGGGTTATTTGCAAGAAGCCGTAAAATTTAATGACCAAGATGTCATCATCCCAGTTGGGTTCATGAAATTTGCTCTTCTCCTAACATGTCAAGGTCCCAGTGAAGAAACTAAAAAAGATGTCGTCTCTCATAAAATTCAATATATTTTGAGACAGTTTCCTAAATCGGAGAATTACACGATTAAAGTAGGTGTCGGGGGATATTATGATTTCATCCGAGGGATACCGATTTCTTTTCTGGAATCAGAGAAGGCCGAATCTTATGCGAGATCAACGGATGAATGGAGCCTCTTATTTTATGACGATCTCAGGCTGGAAATGCTGTTAGATAGTGTGCCCGTGGAAAGCAGTCATGATTTTGTGCGGAAAACGTTGAATGCAGGGGCTTTTTCAGATCCCAAAGAAATCATTGAAACGCTGCGTATATTTTTTGCGTGCAATCAATCGATTAATAAAACGGCCGATAGGCTATTTATTCATAAGAACACGCTTCAATATCGATTGATCAAGATCAAGGAAATAACCGGGTACGATCCCCGTGTTTTCGAAGAAGCTGTGCTGCTTTACTTAGCCATCTATTTTCATCCAACCAATAATGCAGTTTCTTCAGCAATAGGACTTGGTACAGGTAACAATAATTGAAGCGAATATAGTGCGAATCATTGGTACGTGTAATATGTTATGCGCTTTCAGAACCTGTTACGATTTAGGTATACCAGAGAGTAAAGGTGGTTCTACAACGAATGGCAACTGACCAATCCCATGCACTACTAGAGAAACTTAACATTATATATGGCAATGAGAAGGCTCCTGCTATTCTTGAGCAAGTCAAACAAGTGCTAGACAGATACACGGTAGGGAAGCTGAAGGATAAGCGTTGGGTATCGGAAAAGGATGTCATGCTCATCACTTACGGTGATTCCATCCGAAGCGAAGACGAGGCACCGCTGCAGTCACTGCGTAAATTTTTACTTCGGAATTGCGAAGGGATTCTGTCATCTGTTCATATCCTTCCGTTCTATCCTTATTCTTCGGACGATGGTTTTTCCGTCATCGATTATCGTGAAGTGAACCCAGATCTGGGCAATTGGGATGATGTTACGGCGTTAGCCCAAGACTTCGATCTTATGTTCGACGGCGTTATCAACCATATTTCACAGCACAGTGAATGGTTTCAGCAATACTTGCAGGGCAATCCAGACTACGCGAATTACTTCGTTGAAGCGGATCCAGATGCGGATTACAGCAGTGTTACACGTCCGCGGGCTTTGCCGTTGCTAACGAAGTTCCAAACAACTGCGGGAGACAAGCACATTTGGACAACGTTCAGCGATGATCAAATCGATTTGAATTTTGCCAATGAGAAGGTCTTACTTGAAATCATAGAAATACTGCTCATGTATGCAGCACGCGGGGCTCGTTACCTTCGTTTGGATGCGATCGGGTTTATGTGGAAGAAGCTTGGCACGACGTCGATGCATCTACCAGAAACGCATGCTATCGTGCAGGTTATACGTGAGGTGTTGGAAACAGCAGTACCTGACATTGTGATCATTACGGAGACGAACGTGCCGCATCATGACAATATCAGTTACTTCGGTAATGGCTCGAATGAAGCGCACATGGTGTATCAATTCCCATTGCCGCCACTCACGTTGTATACGTTGCATACGGGTAACAGTTCTAAGCTTCAGGCGTGGGCTGAATCGCTCGGATCGACGACACCAGAGACGTCATTCTTCAACTTCCTAGCTTCGCATGATGGCATTGGCGTACGTCCAGTAGAAGGCATCCTGACGAAGGAAGAAGTTAACACCATGGCATTAAAGGTGCAGGAACATGGTGGGAATGTTTCTTACAAAAACAATGGTGACGGAACAAAGAGTCCTTATGAGTTAAATATTAACTACTTAAACGCTTTATCGCATCCCGATGACGCTATTGCGCTTAAGGTCAAACGCGTTGTCGCGGCTCATTCCATTCTCTTGTCTTTCATGGGCATGCCTGCGATCTACGTTCATAGTTTGCTCGGATCTCAAAACGATCAAGAAGGATTGAAAGCGACCGGCCGTTTCCGTTCGATTAACCGAGAGCAGCTGAAGCATAATCAGTTGCAGTTGGAACTGGATACAGAAGGTTCACTACGTCAGCAAGTTTTCCAAGCATTGAAGAAGCTCATCGAGATTCGGGTTATGCAGCCTAGTTTCCACCCGAATGCTGCGCAACGTGTCCTACCGAGTGACAGCCAGCTATTCGCATTACTTCGAACATCGGAGCAAAACCAAGATCTTCTCGCCATCGTGAATATTACCAATGAAACGGTGCAGCAAGATTTCGCAGCTTTACAGACAGGTTGGAAGCACGGACAAGTGGCATTTGACTTGATTAGTGAGCAAAATATTGCGATTGAAGATTCGCTGCAACTCACTTTAGCGCCTTACCAAGTGATGTGGATTGGGCGCCTTGAAGGGGGTGATGACAAGTGAAGATCATCATTTCGCCAGACTCCTTTAAAGGATCAATGTCCACAATCGATGCCGCCACTCAGATCGAAGCTGGCATACTCTCCGTGTTCCCTACCGCTGAAACCATCATAATTCCGATGGCAGATGGAGGGGAAGGTACGGCAGAAACGTATCGGATGATTGCTGGAGGAGAGATGATCTGGCACGAAGTGATGGATCCCTGTCATCGGACGATTCAAGCGAGTTACTGCTGGATGGAGAAGGAGCAAACGGCCGTCATCGAGACGGCTGCCGCTTCGGGGTTAACGCTTTTGAAGGAAAGTGAACGTATGCCAGCAGGCCTCTCGACCTATGGCACAGGTCAACTCATTCGTCACGCGTTGGAACGTGGAGCCAGGAAGATCATTATCGGACTGGGGGGAAGTGCAACCATTGATGCGGGAATCGGTTGCCTGCAAGCGCTAGGGCTTCGATGCTTTGATGAGAACGATAACGAGATCATCGGCGAGAACTTTCGCTTAGATGCTATTGTTCGCATGGATGCCAGTCAATTGGATGCACGTCTCCATGAAGTAGAACTTGTTGTTGCGTCCGATGTCAAAAATCCGTTATTGGGACCAGAAGGAGCTGTTCATGTCTTTGGTCCACAGAAAGGGTTGCAGCCGAATGAGCTAGCCGGTTTCGAACAACGGATGAGCCGGATTGCGGATCTCGTGACGCAGACGTCAGGATGTGACATGCGAGATCAGCCTGGTGCAGGGGCTGCTGGCGGGTTTGGTTTTGCCTTACTTTCCTTCTTCTCTGAATTAACGATGATGAGCGGCTTTGACTTGATTGCTCAATTAAGCCGATACAAAGAGCAATTGAAAGACGCTGACTTAGTCATCACTGGTGAAGGTAAGTTTGATGCTCAATCGCTCTATGGTAAAGCACCGATTGGCATTTCTCGTTTAGCCAAACCATTTAAAGTTCCAGTTATCGTCTTCGCAGGCATAGCGGAGGGGAACG
The DNA here is from genome assembly GCF_059692055.1 of Paenibacillus sp. J31R109. Classification (NCBI taxonomy): domain Bacteria; kingdom Bacillati; phylum Bacillota; class Bacilli; order Caryophanales; family Paenibacillaceae; genus Paenibacillus; species Paenibacillus sp. J31R109. Next base: position 307,790 of record NZ_JCAUAR010000005.1, read on the forward strand.
AGCAAACAATAAGACGAGAAGGTATTCAAATGGTAATTCCGATCGTTGATCGGATTATGACGCTCGAAGACTCCATGAAACAGGGAGAGAAGCTGTTGAAGAAAGCCGTCATTCGGTTTTTTGAAACGATTCGGCTAGCGGGACACTTTAAGGCGAAGGGGGTGGAAAGTTGAGAATTGCACTAGCCCACTTTAGGGTCGGTGAAACAGATGGTGTTTCTTTGGAGATCGAGAAGTGGAAGCAAGTATTGAAGCAAATGGGGCATGAAGTGCTGTTGTTGGCAGGAAGTGAAGGCCAAGTTCGTGCACATGTGATCACTGAACTTCATTATAAGCATCCGATGAACGAGAAGTTTGTGTACAACGCTTATGACAAACTGATTGATTATGATTCGGAAAAAGAATTTGTGGACGACGTGGTGGCTTTCGCTGACAGTATGGAGCAAAAGATTCTTGATTTCATTGCGTCGGAATCTATTGATTTGCTCATTACACACAACTTGTTCTCACTAGGCTGGAGCTTACCTGCTGGAATCGCCTTCACTAATGCTTTAAAGGTAACGGGGATTCCTTGCATAGCGCTTCACCACAATTTCTTCTGGCAAAGAGATCGATATTTAAATCCGACATGTCCTATGGTGACGAAATGGCTTAAGACCCTATTTCCACCAGACCTGCCGAATATCATTCACGTGGTCACGAATCGTTTATATCAAGCTGAACTCATCAAGCATCGTAAATTGCGCTCCAGCATCATTCCCAACGTATTTGATTTTAATGCGAAGGTTTGGGAAAAAGACGATTGCAATGCCTCGTTGCGTCGAGACATTGGTGTTACCGAAGACGATATTGTCATTTTGCAAGCTACCCGGATAACGGAACGTAAGACGATTGAACTTGGCATTGATACGGTGGCAGAGCTGCAAGTTCAATTAACATCGTTAAAGCAACGGGGGGCCACTCTCTATAATGGGAAAACGCTTTCGGATCGTAACCGACTCGTTTATGTCCTAGCAGGCATGCCGGAATCCAGTTACGAGTACACGGAAAAGCTAAGAATTAAAGCGGAAAACCTTGGTATTGATATTCGGTTTATCAACCCAATCATTGATCAATCGCGTTCTTATTTTAATGGACAGAAACGGTATTCACTCTGGGATGCCTATGTTATCGCTGATTTTGTCACCTTTCCAAGCGTGATTGAAGGCTGGGGTAACCAATTGCTCGAAGCTGTGTTCGCACAGAAACCACTCCTGATCTATGAATATCCGGTCTATGAGAAAGACATTAAGGAATTCGGGTTTGACATCGTTTCCTTAGGTAACACGCATAAGATCGAAGCGAATGGGTTGGCGAGTGTGAATAGCAAGCATGTGAAGGCGGCGGCCGCTAAGATGGCACAGCTGCTAACGGATGAAGAAGCGTATACAGGGATGGTCAAGCATAATTTCAAGATTGGTAAAATGAATTTTTCATATGAATCGCTTCACTTACTATTGGAACCATTACTTGAGGAGGTCAAACGATGAACAAAAAATTAGGTTTAGTATCGATGACATGTCTAGTAGGTATCATGACTGCTTGCAGCAACGGGAATACAAACAGCACATCTTCCGCGGCACCAGTTGCAAGTACAGAGGCAAATAGCAATGGCAAAGTAACCAACATTAGCATGCAGATTGCATGGGCAAGCGATTCAGGTAGAGGTAAAGCAATTCGTGAAATGCTCGACCAGTTTGAGAAAGAAAATAAAGATGTGAAAGTTGAATTGCTTGGCGGCGTACAAACGGGGCAGAAACTTCTAACACAAATTTTAAGCGGAAAATCACCTGAGGTTCTTCAAGTTGCCTACGGCGATGCGAAACCACTGGCAGTCCAAGGGGCATTCGTTGATTTGATGAAGGATTTCGGTGCTGAGAAAAGCAATTACATGCCGCAAATTTGGGAACTTGCTGTGAATGAAAACCAATTGACAGGTATGCCGTGGTTGGGTCACACAATCCAAGTTATTTATAACAAAAACCTATTCGAGAAGGCTGGCATTAAAGAAGTACCGAAAACATGGGACGAATTCTATGCAGCGGCTAAGAAATTAACTGTTGATACGAATGGAGATGGTAAGCCGGATCAATTCGGTATCGGATTATCAGGTAAGCAAGGCGCCGACTTGGGCTGGATGTACGGTCTGTTCGCTGGCCAAGCGGGAGCTAAGCTTGTTACTACGAAGGACGGGAAAAGCGAAGTTGCGATTAACTCGCCTGAAGGTATTAAAGCCTTAGAATTTTATACGAAGCTGTTGACTGAAACATCACCGCCAGATTCCTTGAATAAAGATGGCGCAGCCATTCAAACAGATTTCAGAAACCAAGTCGTTGCGATGGAATTGTCGGGTCCTTGGGGCGTTGCCGAAGCTTGGAAAACGAACGGTAAGTTCGAAGCGGGTGTAGCTGAAGTACCATCAGGTCCTGCTGGTAAAGCGACTGAAGTGACATCTTACCTGCTTTCCGTCCCAACTGGGGTTGAAGGGGATAAGCTTGCTGCATCCAAGAAGCTCATCAAATACTTAAGCTCTAAACCAGCTCAAGAAATGGTCATGAAGGGTGAAAAAGCCGAAGATGGGAAATACTATCCATTCCGTATTCCAATTCGTAAAGATATGGCAGACACGCAATTCTATAAAGACCACCCAGAATTTAATACGTTTATGAAGGGTGTCGAGTATCCAGTAGCCCTATTCCCAATTCCACAGTGGGCACAAATCAGTGATGAAGTGTACACAAGTGCATTAAATCAAGCTGTATCCGGCAAGATTTCGGCAGCAGATGCTTTGAAATTAGTTCAAGACAAAGGGAATACCATTATTAAGAATTCGAAGTAAACAAGTGGGGAGCACCTCGATCGTCCGGGGGCTCCCATTTCTGAAGGGGGACTCGCAGTGAAGGTTTTAAGAAGCAAGCTCGGTGATCTCAACGCATATCTTTTTTTATTACCTTCTATCGTCATTCTAGGTCTCTTTTTAGTCTATCCGATCATTTGGTCGGTCATCGTCAGCTTTAAGAATGTTAAACCGATTGCACTCAAAAATGCAGGTCTATTCGAAATTCCGGGGACATTTGTTGGTTTTGATAATTATTCGGCGGCCATTCATAATCCGTTATTTTTCAAAGCCATTGTAAATACAGCCTATTTCGGTATCCTTTTCATACCGATTTCTATGTTTGGTGCTGTTTTTCTAGCTATTCTTGTGAATCAGAAACTCAAAGGTGTTAACTTTGTCAGATCGATTTTCTTTATCCCTTATATCATTTCCATTGTAAGCGGCAGTTTAATTTTCATGTTTTTGTTTAATGGGGACAAAGGTTTAGTCAATGCATTGCTATTGAAGTTCGGTTTAACAGGGCCTAATTGGCTTGCTAATGCTACGTGGGCGATGCCCGTCATCGTGTTGATGTCATGCTGGAGAAATATCGGTTACTATATGCTGATTTATTTATCTGGACTACAAAATATCCCTAAAGATCTTTATGAAGTAGCCGATGTAGAAGGCGCAAATAAATTTCAAAAATTCCGATTGATTACCTGGCCATTGCTAGGGAGAATCTCGTTAGTCGTTATGATATTGCTGTTAATTCATTCGTTGAACGTGTTCCAGGAAATATTCATTATGACAGGTGGCGGCCCGGGAGATTCAACCATTACGGTTCCATTCCTTATTTACAACAGGGCGTTTAAATACTATGAGTTCGGTCCTGCTGCCGCGATGTCTTACTTGCTGTTTATTTTTGTAGTAGGTGTAGCGATTATTCAAAGAAAGCTTGTAGATCGAAGATTAGGCTAGGGGGTTCGTAAAATGAAAAATAAAAACGTACTGCCCACAGTCACTCTTTGGGCAATTGGGATCGTATTTCTGATACCTATTTACTGGGTATTGGTTTCCAGCTTGAAAAGCGATGAGGACATTGTAAAATTTCCGCCAACGTTTTTCCCAGATACATTAGTATGGAGTAATTATCCCGATATTTGGAGTAAACTCAATTTCGGCGTGACCTTTTCGAACTCACTCATCGTAGCCGTTCCTACTGTACTACTTACGGTGTTGTTCTCGAGTATGGCTGGATACGCGTTTTCGAAGAAACGCTTTATGGGCAGGAATGTCCTATTCTCTAGTTTGATCGCGACCATGATCATTCCGCCAACCGTCTTGATGCTGCCTATTTACTTCATTATTACGAAACTAGGCATGTTTGACTCCTTACTAGGTTTAATTTTGCCATTCTCCGTCACGGTTTTTGCTATATTTTTCACTAAGCAATATATCGATGACATTCCAGATGAAATGCTGGAAGCAGCGAAAATGGACGGTGCAGGAGATTTCCGCACATTCATCCAGATCATTATTCCATTGATTCGACCTGCAATTACGGCACTAGTTATTATTGATTTTGTGCAAAATTGGAACTCATTTACAATGCCGCTTGTCATTCTGCAAAGCGAGTCTCATTTCACTTTACCGTTAAAGCTGGCGATGATGCTAAGCAATTCTGACAACGTTCCTTGGTCCAAAATATTAGCGGCCAATGTTCTGTCATTAATCCCAGCGCTTGCCGTGTTCCTCGTACTTCAAAAGCAATTTGTGAATGGCTTGATGGCAGGGGCTGTAAAAGGGTAAGAAGGAGATACCGATATGAAACGCAATTACAAAATCGCTTGTCTAGGCGATTCCATGACGGCATTTTGGGGGACGGAAATGCCCGAGCTTAAGGCCTCCTTAGAACGAAAATTTCCGGATCAGCCCTTTGAACTCTTTAATTACGGTGTAAGCGGAACTCGGGCGGAATATGGGATTTATCGTGTCTCCCATGACTTCCCCAGTCCGTCTGGCACCGGCATACAGAAGTGTCTGTCTTCGGTTAGTCCCGATCTCGTTGTCGTGGAATCATTCGCCTACAATCATCGGCTGGATGGAAAGCATCGCATTGAAAACTATCATTCCGTATTGCGTCAATTGTTAGAGGAAATCAAAGCAACAACACCAGCTCAAGTGGTGTTTCTCATTACGATACCGCCTGATAAAGAAAATTTCTTGGATCATATTCCGACGTATCGGAACGTTGCCAAAGATTTAAGGCAGGAATGGGCGGGATACAGCGAGATGTACCTGCAAGCTGCCGTCCAATTTGCGCAAAATGAAAATATACCGTATATCAATGTGTTTGAGCGTGTGAATGAAAAGGTGAATGCAGGTGTACCGATTCGGTGGTTCATCGATCAAAATGATCATATTCATCCTAGTCGATACGCTTATGAGCTCATTGCCGAAGAAATTACAGAAGCAATCATTCGTTACGATATTATTCAATCATCAGGTTCATTGGAGTAGGAGGAATTCATAATGCCAACGACTAATCATACGCAGCCAGAACAATGGACAAGAGGGTTATATTTTAATAAAAAGACGTATGCGGATACGCCGCTTCTGACGTTCGAGGAGGCGCGCGCTTCTCTTCCAGTACCTATATTCGAAAGCCGCCCTGATTATATCGAATGTTACTGGCGCACATGGGAAATTGCTTATCGAAATACGTTCGTGCCAACCAAGGAAAGTGGATTTGTAAGTAATTTCATTGACGCTGCATTTAATGATAAAATTTTCTTATGGGATACCGCTTTTATCACGATGTTTTGTAATCTCGCTCATCCATACATTCCAGGGATCCGCTCCCTAGATAACTTTTATTGCAAACAGTTGGACGACGGGGAAATCGCTCGTGAATATGTGACGAATTCAGGTATCGAGTTCTATAAATGGGTCAATGCCGAGCGTAAACCATTGCACTCTTTCTTCCATAATCATTATAAGCACCGGGGACTCGCGCAAATTAATGATCTTGACTTTGATGTGATGTACAAGCCAGATTTAGGACGCACTGTTGAAAACCCACCGTACTTTAGACTTGACAACTTGAATCACCCGATCGTTGCTTGGGCGGAGTTGGAAAGCTTTAAGCATACGGGAGATCGGGAGCGACTCGAGCTGGTTTGGGAACCACTTGTGCGATACTACGATGCGCTTTATTACCACCTGTATAATCAGTATGGGTTATTTGTGACTGATTGGGCGAGTATGGATAATTCTCCGCGCAACAAATATTTGGGCAGCGGGGTTGATATTAGCTGTGAAATGGTGCTTGTGGCTCGAAGTTTGATTGAGATCGGGGGCATCCTGATTGATAAAAAATTAGAAGAAGGCTCCAAAGAAGCTGCCAAAGATCTGGCCAGTCGAATCGCACAATTTGAAAAAGATGCTAGGACGTTTTCAACAGCGATTAACACTTACATGTGGGATGCCGAAACGGGCTTCTATTATGATGTTAAGAATGACGGACAACGCGCTCCTGTCAAAACAATTGCGGCCTATTGGGCGCTGCTCGCTGAAGTTGCGAATGAGTCTCAGGCTGCAAAGCTAGCCGAGTGGCTGAATGATCCGAACACCTTCAACCGTGTACACCGTGTTCCGGTGTGTGCTGCGGATGAGCCAGGTTATGATCCACAAGGCGGATATTGGAGAGGTTCCGTCTGGGCTCCGACGAATACGATGGTTATTCGCGGCTTGGAGAAATACGGATATGTGGATTTAGCCAGAGAAATTGCAATCAACCACCTGGATAATGTTGTGCAAGTCTTTAAGGATACGGGTTCAATCTGGGAGAATTATCCACCAGATTCCGTTGACTCGGGGAATGCCGACAAGAAAGATTTCGTAGGCTGGTCTGGTATTGCATCGACACTTTATCTGCTGGAGCATGCCATTGGTCTCAAAGGGGATGCTGCGAAGAACGAATTAACATGGCGACTTCAAGCAGGTATGGGGACAATCGGTTGTAAGCAATATTGGTTTGCAGGCAAGACGATGGATCTGATCGCAACCGAGCAGGAGGATGGATCATATCTCATCACGGTATCGAGTGATAAACCCGTGCAGCTTAAGATTATCTGCGGGGCTATTGAAAGCAAGCTAGAGATTAACGGCACATCTGAAATTAAGATTCAGCCTTAGGCATACACGTTAAGAAAGAAACCGTCTCCTTTTTATGTGGTGAGTAACTTTTCCACTATACGAAGGAACGGTTTCTTTTCGTTACGCAGGAGGGTGCTTACAGCAGGCAATCGCGGTCTTCTGAATGCTGTAAGTCGAAATAATCGAGTTACAGCATCCATTCCTTATTTCTCATTGCGGGATCAAAATGATCGAATCTAGCATCATAGCATATCCGGTGCTTGAGGCATTCTTTCCACTTACGGTTAGTTTGAAGGCCTTGTTGCCAGTAGTACTAAAGTTTAGCGTACCAAGGGTATGTTCCTGATAGGTAGCTGCAGCGGCGTACGTATCAAATGCTGAACCAAGATTGGTGCCGTCGATGTTCAACTGCACGGTACCCGTTGTACTTGAATTCTTCGTACGAACTTTAACCTGATAGGTGCCCGGATATTTGACATTCACGTTGAAAGTTAGGTAGTCATTTACGGCATTCGAGGCATACTGACTAAGCGCTGTGCTGCTGGCGCTTGGCTCGTTACTCGTTAAGCTCCGAGTATCTCCGGAGGAAGCAGTGATCGGTAGTCCTTCAACTTCGTAGATTTGCTCAGGTGTTAGCGTAATGGCATCCGGGAACATTCCGTACCCGGTGCTGCTCGCATTTTTGCCAGTTGCCGCAAATTTGAATACTTTGGTCCCCGCGGTGGTGAATGATTTGATCCCTAAGTTATCCATTCGGTAACCGATGACAGAGCTGTAAGGATCAAATACGCCGCCTTGTGCTGCGCCGTCAATGGAAAGCTGAACGGTGGCACGGTTATCCGCTGTACGAGAACGGACGGTGATGTTGCCGTTAACCGCGTATGGTACGGCGGCATTCAGGGAGACATAATCACCTACGGCTGTGCCTAAGTACTTTAATACTGCGCCACCGCTTGCAGCGGTATCCGCATAGGTGCCAATGACATCGCCTGACGTGGCGGCTACGCTCATCGTTTCAGCTTCATACTTGCGTTGAAGCGTTGAAGGACCGGCAGCAAAAGTATCTTTGCTGTCCGTCAGCCATTCGAGATTAAAACGGGCAGCTTTCACAACGGTAGTGCCTACCCCATACAGCAGTAAGACGGAATTGTCCTGCAGCACCGTTAAGTCAGAATACGAGGCGCTGCCCGTTGTTATCGTTTTGCTGGTTGCCCAAGAATTCGTATCATCATAGCTGAGGCTGACGACCATGTTCTCGCGCGAGGTTGGATGAGCTGGTCGGCTGAACAGAATACGACCGGGATTTCCACCTGAGGCTGTGGATAATTTCACCATGCCGGCGTCAACGGCACTAAAGGGAATCATGGCCATATCGTAGGTAGGACTTGACCATGTTAACCCGTTGTCGCTGCTGGTGGAGATAATCCGCAGCTGTGTACCGCCTGCAGCGTATCGCGCGTTAATCATGATTTTGCCGTTATCGAGCTCAACAAGTCGTGATTCGTTAGCGGGGTAAGCACTGCTAACTGGCGTATAGCCTCCGGCATTCCAAGTTGTGCCTCCGTCGTCACTATAGAGAACAGACACCCCATATTCACGTAAATTGACCGACAGGTTGACAGGGTGGCGATGCCAGACCTGCATCAGCAACCGTCCTCCACTAAGTTGTATGCCGTGACCAGGACCTGGGAGGTGAAACTCTCTCGCTTCTGGATCACCGCTGAACTTAGAAGTTACACTGACAGGAGAGGACCAACTCGTGCCATTGTCCGTGCTGGAAATATAATAAACGTCGGAGGAGTTATTACTGTAATTTTGCGCATAAAATAAGAAGATCTTGCCGTTGGTTCGATCAATGACAGGCGTGGGATTTGCATAGCATTCCCCACTTGAACTGGTAACGATCGTACTTGTTGAACCCCAAGTAGCACCATTGTCTGTGCTGCGTTTCATCATAATATGATGCGGTGAGGTATCACCTGTCGTAATGCGTCCTTCTGCAAAAGCTAGTACATCGCCATTCCCCACAACTGTCAATCCGTAAACAAAATGCTCCGCAATACTGTCTTCCCCGCTGCTCCAAATCGTCGATGTAGTAAAGATGGGTGCGGCTGCTTCACTTTTCCCGGGAAATAAATGGAGTGTCAGGCAACATGCAAATAGACTCAACAACAAATGATAGCTTACTTTTCGAATACGTTTCACAACCATAATCATAGCTCCTTTCGCAGATAAAGTAGTAAATTCATATTAATTGTAAGCGTTTTAATTGCAGGCAAGAAGCAACGATTTTGTTTAAAATGTTCATTTTTTTAATGACATGTTTGGCGTGTTCAAATATTTACGCAGTACGAAGTGAGCCACACTACGCCTGCAAAAGCCAAAAAGCAATGCTGCTCATATCGGCAGCATTGCTTAAGTCTAAATCGAGTGAAGCTCTTTCATCGATACACCGCCACGCCGGAGCACGGCTCTAAGGCGATCCAGTCCATCCGAGGATAAAGGAGAGAGCGGGTAATGCGGAATGCCTTGGCCGAAACCGAGCAGCTGCGGCATTGCTTTGAGCACAGGAAGGGAATAGCCCTCAATGGAGAAGGAGGCCTCCAATTGTTCAATAAAATCCTGAATGCGGTATGCTTCCGCAAGGTTATAGCTATGTACAGCTTTGTAGAGGGAAACGAGCTGGTCGGGGATGAGATTCCCGACACCCGGGATCAGGCCGCTAGCTCCCATCTGCAAGCTGATGATGCTTAATACTTGAACCCCTTGCAGAACAGAGAAGGTAGGGTCCGATTCCATCAAGCGGATTGTTTTCTGAAACTGTTGCATGTTCCCTGAACTATCTTTGAAGGCGATGACATTGGGGAATTGCGCAATCTGTTTAACGGTCTCCGCTTCGATTGGATTGCCCGTATAAACCGGAACGTTATAAATAATGAGAGGCAAATCGGTAGCTTCGCGTATTGCCGCAAAGTGCTTAACAATTTCTTGCTGCTTCACGCGGAAATAGTAGGGAGTTACAGCTACGATGGCATCAGCGCCAAGCTCCTCAGCTTCTCTAACAAGCTCAAGCACACGGTCGGTACTGGTCTCCATCACACCAAATAGTAGGGGGATTTTACCTTTACACGTTTCCGATAAAGCAATGAGCGCTTGTTCACGTTGTGTTCTTGTCAACATGGGAGATTCTGCAGCAGTTCCCATAGCGAAAATGCCATCAACACCGCAATCCATCATATAGCGGGCCAATCCTTGAAGCGCCTCCGTATCCACGGTTCGATCTGTGTTTAATGGTGTGATGATAGGAGGAATGACACCGGCTAGTTTTTTATTTTGTAACATGAAAATGACCTCGTTTCTGTATATGGTATAGTTTGTAAATTAACCGATTTCGCTGAAGCCTTAACCCTTAACCCCGCTTGAAGCAATGCCTTGTATAAAATACTTCTGACCAGCAAGAAACACCGCAATAATAGGGATGATCGCACAAGTAGCCCCGGCCATAACCAAGTTGTATTGAGCGCCTTCGGCATCATTCAAGGTCTGAAGTCCAAGTGGAATCGTATAGAGAGACTTACTTGTAATAAATATCAACGGATCCATGTAGCTGTTCCAGTTCCAAACAAAGGACAAGATGACCAGCGAAATGACGCCGGGAATGGAGAGAGGCATGATGATTTTGTAAAATATTTTGAAATGATGGGCCCCATCGATATGTGCAGCTTCCGATATTTCCTTTGGAATACTGATGAAGAACTGCCGTAGCATGAAGATGCCGATGACATTAAACATTCCCGGTAGGATCAGTGCCCAGTGCGTATTGTAAACACCTATCCAGTGGAACAAAATAAATCGCGGCACAAGCGTAACGTGAGGAGGAATCATCAGCGTAGACAGATACAACATGAATACGATATTCTTCCCTCTAAAATCCATGCGGGCAAACGCATACGCGGCCGTAGCGCTAATCAATACGGTACCGCTAATTGTCAGGATGGCGACTTTAATGGAGTTCCAGTAGAACAAATAGAAGGGATACGTTTTGTTAAACCAGACTTTGCTATAGTTGCTGAATTGCAGCTCATGAGGTATCCACTGAATCGGATATTGAAAGACTTCGATTGGTTTCTTGAGTGAGGCTGATATCATCCAGGCAAAAGGCATCATCATCAATAACCCGAACAGCAGCATTAGGAGTGTGATGATGAGCTTAGAAACATCCAAGCGGAACGACATTTTGGTTGGACGGGAAGGCTTAGTAATTACTGCTGCTTGCTCCATCGTGCAAGACCTCCGTTTCTAGTAGGTAACCCATTTTTTTTGGCGGTTCCATTGTATGAGTGTAATGACGAAGATGATCGCGAACAGCACCCAAGCGACGGCAGAGCCGTAGCCAAATTTGTAAAATTTAAAAGAGAGTTCATAAATGTAATAAACAAGGACTGAGGTCGAATCGCCTGGCCCGCCATTGGTCATGATATTGACCGGGGCAAACACTTCAAAGGAGTGAATAATCCGTGTGATGAACAAGAAGAAGGTGGTAGGTGACAGCATGGGAATCGTGACGTTGAGAAACTGACGAAACCGTCCTGCGCCATCCATTTCAGCAGCTTCATACAGCTCTTTCGGAACGCCTTGTAGTCCTGCCATATAAATAATTAAATCATAGCCTAGACCTACCCATACCATCATGATCATGAGGGAAGGAAGCGCCCATTCAGTACTGCCGAGCCATTTGGGCGGGTTATCGATGCCAAGCGTCATGAGCAGCTGATTGATCGGACCCTGGGTCGGATGATAGAGCTGCATCCAGACGATGGCAACTGCGACAATCGTCGTAATATACGGGAGGAAATACAGCAGCCGAAGAAAATTTCGAGCATACACCATTTGGTTTAATATCAGCGCGACACATAAGGAGACGGCTAACGTTACCGGGACAACGACAATGGAATAAATCACATTGTTTTTCAACGATTTTAGAAATAGCTCATCATGCCACATCTCGATAAAATTACGAAGTCCGACAAACTGAATATGGTTTAAGCCCGAAATCAGATCCCATTCACTGAAGGCTAGCCATAAGGAAAACAGAATAGGAAACAACAGAAATACCACATAACCAAGCAAGCTCGGCAGTAAAAATAAATAGCCAGTTGTTAACTCTCGTTTGGAGTTCAAAATTCTCACCTTCTCTAATGTTGTGTTGAGGATGACTTTATTGTAGAAGAAACGAGGCTGGGCTAGAATCAACTATCTTATCGGCTTTCTTCACTATTCCATGCCCTTTTGGGGCTGTTCACATTTTTTAAAAGGGTGTTCATTATTTTGTTTATAGCCACACGAACCTAAATTAGGTCAGCGTAAAAAGCAATGACAAATAACCCGCTTTGTCAGCGGGTCATTGGAGTTTACTTGCTATTTTTAATAGCTTCGTCTGATTTCTTCTTCATATTGACAAGGGCTTCATCAATCTTTTGTACACCAAAGAGTGCTTTCTCGGCTTCATCCTGCAGGAGTTTATTGAGCTCAGCATAACCTGTAAAGATTGTATCGTTATAAGAAACCGAGTCATAATCGAGCACAACTCGCTTAAATGCTTCCAAATCAATCTTTTTATCGGCATCCTCGCCAAACATGACCTTCACAAGCGCATCCTTATTCGTCTTCTTCCACGTTGGGATATGTCCAACTTTGGCTAGATGTATGGAACCTTCGGTTGCCAGCCATTTCATAAACTGCCAGGAAGCTTCTTTCTCTTTCGTATTCGGATTCATGGATAAGTAGCCAAAATAATGCAGGCCGTTATTGAGATTTTGCTTCTGATCCTTCTCCAGAGTCGGAAGCGGGGCAACGGTTGTGACAAAGTCCCTCGGATACTGAGTCGTATCACCGATAAAGCGAGAAATGGCATTGGAAGCAACGGCCATGGCGGTTTTCTTTTGCATAAATAAATCGAAAACCTGTGCTTTGGTTGATTTAATCTCGGTGTATGGATATTGAATTTTATCCACATTTTCCATCGCAAATTTAAATTCTAACGCCTTCTTGTAGCCAGGATAGTCAAAATTCGAAGCTCCGTCCTTGTTGTACCAGGCATTTGTTCCCAACACACTTCGAACCGGCATTGTCCAGTAGTACAAGGAATGGAAATCGCTTGTGCCATAAACTCTCGCAGGACCATCGCCCTTCGTCAGCTTCTTCGCATACTCTTTGTATTCTTCCAAAGACCAGCTTTTCGGTACGGGTAAACCAGCTTCATCGAGCAACTTTTTGTTAATAAAAACGGAGTCCGTTAACGAACTGACAGGCAGCCCGAAATACTTGCCATCCTGCTTGTAAATTTCTTTGCCCAGCTCAGCCTCTACATCGAATTTATCTTTACTGATAAATTCCGTTAAGTCTTGCAGCAGCTTTTTCTTCGCGCGAGCTTCCACCCGTGGCACACCATAATTGAAGAAAACATCCATTTCTTGACCTGCAATCAGCGAGGTATCGACCTTAACATTCCCTTCATCGGTGTTCGCGAATTTGACGTACTCCACTTTGATATTGGGAAACTTTTTGTTGAACTCTTTGATCATATCACCAGGACCTTGATCCTCGTTCCAAGCGCCCCACCACGATATTTTTGCAGCTTTATCGGCCGCAGCTGGTGCGGCTGTCGTTGCAGCTGGTGCAGCTGACTTTGTAGCTTCCGGTTGGCTGGAAGTCTGCGAAGTTCCTGTGCTTCCAGATGAACTGCAGCCTGCAATCATCATTGTAGCAAGTACGAGCGAAGTGATGCTTGACCCTCTTGTAATCTTTTTCATGAATGGCACCTCCATGGTTGATAGGCAAACTGGCACTGCTTCTTTCTATTCCCATTATAAAGGGGGGCCAAATGTACCAGAATGACTATTATTATGGTGTTGATTCATTAAATTTGGTCTTTTTTCTCGTATTCATTTTTTCGGGTAATCCTATTCACTTTTATTGGAAGGTTTTTGATCCATGCTCCCGATACTCACTCGGACTTACGCCCATGACCTTTTTGAAAGCTCGGCCAAAATAGTTAATATTGTCATAGCCAACCTTTTCCGCGATCAAATAACTAGGCAAATGCGTAGATTGCAAATATTCAGCTGCTTTATTCATTCGTACGGTGGTTAAAAATTCGATGAAGGAGATGTCCGTCTCTTTTTTAAATAAATGACTGATGTAACTCTCGCTCATGTTGACTAATTTGGCAGCACTGCTCAGTGTAATATTGCTAGCGTAATGCTGCTGCATATAATCGATAAGGTAATGAATTTCTTCGCGGTACGTACCTTTTCTTTTGCGTTCGGATGCCTCAATGAGCGAGGTAGCTAGCTGCCTGACGCGTATTTCCATATCCTGAAGCGTCTCCAGGTGAAGAACTTGCTCAAATAGAGGGGAGTGGGTCGTGTCAATTGCGGACCAATCGAGCTCTAGTCCGTTGCCGATCGTTTTTAACTGATGATAGACGTCCATGTAGATATCGAGGACGATGCTTATTTCATAGCGCTTCGTTTGCAGGTCCATGAATAAGCCAGATAACCACTGATCAAGTTTGTCGGTATCGCATCTCTGTATCGTTTGCTCCAAATCAACACCGATTTTGATCGCGTAGGGGAACCCCGTTGTGGAGCGGCGGCTGAAATAATCACTCTGATAGCCGTAATTGCCACCGGTTTCCTGATAAAAACTATATTTGGACGCTTCCTTAGCCTCGATGAATGCTGTTAATAGGCCGCCTATCCCCTGAAACAAACGACTTCGCCCTGCACTGATTGTGATATTGAGGAAACGTTTGGCGGCAATGATCAAATCCTGCACATGTTCCTCGATCAGTGGTTCTCGATGTAAATCCATATCTAACAGGAATATAGCTAGTTCATTGTTCTTATAACGTACGGAATCGATACGGCCTAGCGGTGACAGCTGTTGTTCGGCCAGATAAGTCAGCGATTTCAACAGCTGATCCTGATCTTTGTTGAAGGCATCCATGGGATGATTCCTTAGCAATAGCGCCATCTGAGAACCGGAGGCTTCCTCCCAGTGCAATCGATTGTGATAATCGGCTAACTGTTCAACGGTCAACTCACTCTCACAAAGGAGTCGAAGATACGATTGGGTCCGATCCTCTAATATACCACTTTTGGAATCTGTCGTAGATTCTAATCGATTCAAGATCAGCTTGTGCTCCTGATGAATGGACTCCGCAAGTTCTTGGAGCAGAGAGAGCAGTTCCGTCGGCTTAACCGATGCTTTGAGAATATAATCATCCGCACCAAGTTTCATCGCTTCACGGACATAGTCATAGTCACTATGACTGCTGAGGACAACGACTCGGATATGCTCAGAGCGCTTTTTGACCCTGCCAATCAGCTCCAGACCATTCATATTGGGCATAAGTATATCCGTTAGGACGATGTCGGGCAGTTGTTTATCCATAATCTCAAGCGCTTTCTCGCCATCGCCAGCATCCCCGATAATTTCAAAGCCATGATTTTCCCAGGAAATCAATGACTTCATCCCGACACGTACGAGCATCTCATCGTCGACGATTAATACTTTCAGCATCCAGATCTGCCTCCTCTTTGGCGTATGGAATCGTAATGAGAATTCTTGTTCCTTCATTTTCCGAGCTGGTCAGTGAAAGGCCATATGCAGCGCCGAATTGATGCCTGATTCTGTGATGGACATTGAGCAAGCCCACATGCAACGAATCTGCTGGCGGATCGGGCAATTGCAAGGATTCTTGAATCTCTAGAACTTTCTCAGATTTTATGCCAATTCCATTGTCAGCCACTTGGATGAACAGCTGTTGATGCTCAGCCCAGGCTTTAACTTCGATAAGCCCTTTACCATTGAGTGGCTCGATGCCATGATAGATACTATTTTCCACTAGGGGCTGCAAAGAAAATTTAATGATGGATACACTCAGCAGCTTTTCTGGCACATCGATCACCAACGATACTTTCTCGTTATATTTAATTTTCTGCAGGTGCACATAGCTTTGAATATAGCCCAATTCCATACTTAGCGGTATCTGATCTTCACCTCGGCCGATACTAGCTTCCATCATCAACGCTAAATCAGAAATCATTTCACCAACTTCATGATCCTGTCGCATGTAAGCCATCCATTTAATATTGTTGAGCGTGTTCAGGACAAAATGCGGTTTGATCTGCGCTTGCAGCGCTTTGAACCTGAGATGCTCCTTCTGCTGATGTTCGTATTTCACATTCTCGATTAGTTCTTTGATCTGTACAATCATCTGATTGTAGGACATCATTAACGCCGCGACTTCATCGGAGCCGCGTACTTGAATGGGGGAGTTCAGACTTCCTTTTTCGATGTGAAGCATCTTTCTTCGGAGCAGTTTCAACGGCCTCGTTACCCCATAGGCAATCGAATAGGTGATCAATAGAAACACGACAAAAATGACCCCAACAATGGTGATGTTGATTTCCCGCAGCTTAAAAATTTCTTTGAAAACGGAATTATAAGGGATGCGCTGGATGAGCTTCCAACCCGTTTTGGAAACGGTTACATAACTGATAATCATTCTCTCCTTATTCTCTGCGGTTTCATCTACCAACTGTCCGCTTGTACCACTGAGAATCCGCCCAACGTAGCTTTCACTCGATAAATCTTTGCCAAGCATGGCTCGGTCTGGATGTACAAGGACTTTGCCTCCGTCATCAAGAATCAGAACTTCTCCTTCCAGCTCACTAAAAAGATGAAGAAATTCACTGGAGCTAGCAGTCATGACAACCACGCCGGCGCGTCGGTTCGTTTCGAAATCATTGATCGATTTGACGAGTGAAATAAACGGGCCCTTGGATGGTGCAAACCAGGGATTCTCATGGTAGACCCATTGAAAACGGTCTCGCGTTCCTTCGGTTCGTGTATAGTTGTCGTAGAAAGAGAGCCAAGCATCCGAAGTCTTCTGATTATTCAGCGAGGAATACAGATGACCCTGTTCATCCAGGATGGATATGGAATACTCCCAGCGATGCAGATAAATGCTGAACATTTTGGAAAGCGTCTGGTCAGCTGCACGCAGTCTTTCATAGACGCTAAATTGATCAGGTTGTTTTAATATGCGAATTAATGACTCGTCGAGTGAAATGGATGTCGTCAAAGACATCATTTCTCCCACAGCTTCCTGCAGGTTTAATTGCGTAATGTGAAGCGCTTCCTGATTAGATTTGCCAATTTTTTGTTCAATCGTTTTTTCCATGGGTTTATCAATCAAGTAAAAAGTGAAGCAGAATGGAATGATCAGAAACAAGACCACAGAAAACATAATTTTAGTTTGGAGTTTCATGGGTGACCTCCGAATTCGTTGCTGTTATAAGTAAACTAAATTAAAAGCGTGGATTCAATACTGTTTTGAGATGGAACTGTTCATTATTTTGAGCATTTGCAAGTTGTATTCACTATTTTTGGAGGAATGTTCACTTATTTATTATACGTGGACGGAGGGAGAAGACCAAAGAAAAACGTTGTTGCAGTACACTTTATTAATGTTACGATAGTTAAAGTGAGCATGACATTCTAATTTTCGAATAGAAGGAGACGGAATAGGATGACTCTTAATCAGCTAGCCAAGCAATACGCACTGCCAAGATTACAGGCTTATGTGGAGCAAATGTGCAAGGAACAACAAGATATGAAGTTGGATGGTATGGATGTTTTTGATGACAAAGAGGGCTTTGTATCCGGTTCCGCTGTGCTTTCGGCAACTTTTGTGTTAGAACGGTTGGAGCAAAAACATGACTCATTTGCAGCGTTATTGGATGCGATCCCAGGGCTGATCCGGTATAGTTCAGAGCTGCCTGCCAAGACATGGGGAATTCTGTTCTATCTACAAGGATTGCTTGCCTTGCAAGAAAAGGGCCTTTTGGAAGCGGTCGTTCCTCCCGAGATGATGGTGTATCTAAAAGAAAAGATGGACTGGCGCACCTTTGTCGTCGAGGATGGTTTACAATTACATAGCAATTATCCTACGAATTATTATGGCGTCGCTTTTCGAATTGCCGTATTGCGAGAGAAGCTAGGCTGGGAATCCCCCGTTTTTGCAAATGAACTGCTTAAGAAGTTAATGCATCATATTTCCTCCTATTCAGGGGACCACAGTTATATGGATGAATCGAATGGCCATGGCAGATTCGATATTTATACAATGGCAATCCCTTTTGAAATCTATGAAACACTAATTGAGTTGGGGTTGGAAGTATCCAAACAAGTTCAACAGATGATGAGAAGTGTTACTTCCATTTATCTAAGGCTTGCGAATGAACACGGAGATGGCTTCACCTATGGGAGGAGCATCGGTTTCTATGGAGATACAGGCGTTCACTGCTTGTTGACAGCTGCTAAGCTGGGATGGCTATCGGAAGAAGAAACAGAACT
The DNA here is from genome assembly GCF_059692055.1 of Paenibacillus sp. J31R109. Taxonomy (NCBI): domain Bacteria; kingdom Bacillati; phylum Bacillota; class Bacilli; order Caryophanales; family Paenibacillaceae; genus Paenibacillus; species Paenibacillus sp. J31R109. The sequence continues at coordinate 326,234 of NZ_JCAUAR010000005.1, forward strand.
TGCCTATGCGTATCATATTAAATGCGCTGAGAAACTCATTCATTTTTGGCATGATCCTGAGATGAATTCGGTTAATCTATGGGAGAAAGGTCGACGAACGGATAGTTATCGGCATAAGCATCGGATTCTGATGGCGAATTTAGAAGGATACATTGGCATCATTCGGCTCTCTGAGCAATGGAATGAGCTTGGCTACCAGAATAAGCAAGTGTCCGAGGAGAGGTACCAAGAGCTGTTAAACTGTCAACCACAACATACTTTTGTTACCTTCGCGGAGGGTGAATTTACGCGAGCGATGGCTATAATCCGTAAGCATGGCAACGTCTACTCGCTTCCGATCGTGAATGAGGTATGGGGTAAATGGGTGTATACGCCGTATTTGCCGATTCCTTTTCAGCCACGTGTGCTTGAAGCTCCGCCCAATACGTGTCACGCGCAGCTCATCCCTACTTTGGAATGGGCGGATGGTCGCGTTGCTGCACCTGTTGCTTTTGCCAGGAAAGTGGAGACAGAGGAGGATACAAACACGGGTAAGTATACGATACGCTATGAACAAGATATTCTCGGTCAAGTAACGGAGAAGGAGATACTTCAGCTTGATGCAGGCATACGCACTGTCAGTACGTACACCTTTGGAGAGAAATCCATTACGCGCAAGGACACCTTCACGTTCACAGGCGGAGAGTTGCCGAAACGAATTGTCATGGAGTTCGCTACCTTTTCAAGTGAACCCGAGGTTCATGCGAACAGCATTTGTTTCGGTTCGGGGGCTGTTGCTGAATTCGAGGTAACAGGATTGACTTTTGTTTCCACCGAGAATGTGGTTGCGGATCCTCTGTATCATACATCGCATGGCCCGTTACAAACGAAATCCCTATGGGTCAAAGAATTGGATAAGAAAGAACAAGGCAGATATATGGAAATCATATGGAAGATTCACTTCGCAAAACAAGCGTAAATACAAGGCCACAATTAAGCGTGTTCAGATTGCGATTGAAGGTGGCGTGAAAATGGAGATGCAGCGTATGTCGAATAAAGCGAAAATGATTTTGCAACAGGAATCCTTGGTTAGTTTTTGGGATTTTCAAGAAGCAGCTGGTGAGGCGCGAGTAGCTAAAGGGCCATTTGCCTATGCACTTCAGGAAATGGAAGGCCCAATTGAGCGGGTAGAAGAAGGGGTCTTTGGGGAGTATGCGGCCCAACTGGCGTTTGGTCAATGGTTTAATTTGGCGAGAAAAGATTGTGCTGAGCTTGATTTTCATGGATTAGGAGCAGAGCTAACGATCTTGGCTTGGCTCAAACGTGACAATCGTGTCAATCAACAGTGCCAAGCTATTGCTGGTATGTGGAATGAAACCGAGAAGAAGCGCCAATACGCGATGTTTCTTGATTTGCGAATTTGGCAAAGTGCTAATCAAGTAGGTGGACATGTCTCCGCTGAAGGGGGACCAACGCCAGGTCATCCATGGTGTATGACGACGGCAATTGGGGAAACGCCTCTTGGGAATGAAAAGTGGTACGCACTTGCTTTCACCTATGATGGCACATATGCCAAAGTGTATATAGACGGGGTTCTTGACAGACGAGAAGCCTACAACCCTTACTTGTACGACAAAGGCTTGTTTGATGGTGGAGCCACAGGCGCTGACTTTACGGTTGGTGCTGTACATCGGTCGGGGGAGATGGGGAATTTCTTTGCTGGCTTGTTAGGTGGCTTGGCTGTGTATAAGAAAGCATTAACTGACGAGGAAATATTATTGTTATCGAAGTAAGCATGACATGGAATGATAGAAAAACCAGACAGCTGCTTGGAGCAGGGGGCTGGTTTTTTGGCGTGAGATCCTTAGATTTTCTAAAGTAAGCATAGATATGTTTATTTTAATTACGAATCAATCGGCTATAATGAAAACGCTAACAGTCTGTGAATCCAAAAGGAGAGATGCGTAATTATGAAAGTTTGGCTATGCCGTCTTATGATTGTAGTGTTGTTTCTGGGGGCAATTACGAATGGAACCCTAGCAGGAATCGCCTATGCAGGTGTGTATGATGATAACCTGAATCAGCAATTAAATCAGAACGATATTGTTATTGATGACAATGCAGGCACTACGTACGTCACCAGAAGCGGAAGCCCTTGGAATGCTGTAGGCACACAAGGAAATATTGTCTATGGAACGACGGCATTATCTGCACCGAAATCGACTACGGACGGAGCTTTTGTGAAATACACACCAAAGGGAGCCAAAGCACTGACACCAGGCGGTTATGATGTATATATGTCCTACAAGCGGTCCTCGACGTGGGCTAATAATGTCTTGGTTGATGTATTTCACAATGAGGAAACCCATACGGTTACTGTTAATCAGCAAGAAAATGGGAATGAGAATTGGTTTAAAGTAGGCAGTTATTATTTTACAGGCGATGGCACGGAGTTTGTCAAAATACGAAAGAACGGTGACGGCACTACCGCAACCGGCTTTACGATTGCCGATGCTATTCGTTTTTCCCCGAACACGAGCATTACAGCTCCCCCTAATCTGAAATTAAGTGACATCCAGTTATCTTCTGGTCTGTTATCGCCGGGATTTCAGTCTTCCGTTACTAGCTACTCCGTCACTGTTGGTTCGAGCGTCACTTCGGTGGACATCACGCCAATCGCTGCGGATTCTGCAGGTGTAGCTTTAACACTTAATGGTGTTCCCACAACTTCCGGACAACCCACTTCTATTTCTTTAAATCCTGGAGCCAATTCGGTTACCATTACGGTGACGTCAATAACTAACCCACTATCTACCAAGACATATACGATACAGGTTACACGTACGGAGGAAGTAAGCAGTGACAGTCAATTACTAGCTTTATCCATTAATCCGGGGACGCTTGATCCGATATTTCAAGCCAATGTGCATACGTATCAAGTAAATGTTGGCAATCTAGTATCAACCATGGATGTTACCCCAACGGTGAGTTCCTCTGTTTATAAAAGTTTGACAGTAAACGGGAGTAACACGGTATCGGGCAGCACATATTCGGTACCATTGAATGTCGGTAACAATTCCATTGCGATTACGGTAACGGCTGAGAATGATTCGACAACGACCTATCTGCTGCAGGTGAACCGTGTCGCTTCGTCCAGCAATGATGCGACGCTAAGCGCATTGTGGATCAGCGCTGGCTCTATGTCCTTCCAGCCAGAACGAACGGATTACAATGTGTCTGTCAGCAGTATGATCCAGAACATCGAGATCACACCTATCGCTCAATCCACGTACAAAAGCATGACGGTAAACGGTGTTGCTGCCATTTCAGGCAATCCCTACTCGACGGTTCTCTCGCAAGGACTCAATGTCGTATCCATTCAAGTCACAGCAGAAGATATGGTGTCGACGAAAACCTATACGCTGCGGATTACGAAGGCTGCAACGCCCGGGGAAATTGTCGGACAAACGGGAGTTGCCAACGGGCAAATTGCGCCAAAACTTAGTCAAGCTGTTGCGTTGTTTGTAGGTCAGAACGAAGCTTACACGAATAACGTTCGCACGGCAATTGAATTAAATAATAGTCTGATCAAACCTTTCCGAGAAGCGGGTCATATCTATGTGCCACTTGTGTATATGGCGCGAGGGATAGGGGCGCAAGTATCCTGGGCTCAAGGTGCCAATACCCTTACTGCGAACTATAACGGAGTGACTGCTATTTTTACAGGAGGAAGCAATCAGGTTGTAGTGAACGGTCAATCGAGAGCTATTCTTGCTGAAGTGCTTTTGAATGAAGGTCAACTCTTTGTTACAGCAGAGACTGTGGCGGATGTTTTCCAAAAATCCTTATTTCAGGACAGCAGGGGCTTAGTGATTGTTAGCAACACCCCTCAATTATTCATATTACCTTTGGAAGCTGCATTGGTGGATGAATTGGTCAATGGTTTTTTGTATGAATGGGGAAATGTGAAAATATATCCTGGCGGTTTTGTAACTGGTATGGTGTTTCACCCCGTGGAACCAGAATTGAAATATGTACGAACGGATGTAGGCGGTGCCTACCGATGGAATCCTGAAAGTCAGACCTGGGTTCCTCTTATGGAAAGCTTTGGATTAGATGAACTGAATCTGATTGGGGTTGACGGTATCGCGGTGTCCCGGACCGATTCAGACATTGTTTATGTGGCAGCTGGGATGTACGGCACCAAAACAACGGAACCTCACGACGTGCTTAAATCGACAGACCGCGGTCAAACTTGGCACAGAACGGGGCTCAATAAACGCTTTTTTGGCAATAGCACAGGCAGCTCAGGAGATCAACGTCTTGATGGTGAACGAATTCAAGTGGATCCATATAATAGCCAAATTGTCTATGTCGGAACACGTTACGACGGATTATGGCGTTCATTAGATGGCGGGGCCAATTGGGAGCAAGTAGGAGCTATTCCTTTTGGTACAGCACCAGCAGGTGTCACTAACGTAGAATTTGATTACAGTGCAGGGATGATCGATGGCCGAGCCAAGGTGATCTACATTGGTGTCGAAGGGAAAGGCGTATATAAGAGTACGAATGGGGGGCAAGACTGGGAATCTACGATGACCGATTTGACCTCTGGCGCAGTATATCCACGGCGAATGGCCATTGGAAGCGATGGTACTGTGTATGTTACTTCAATTACAGGCTTGAATCGTGGTGATCTTAATGTGACTTCAGCGCCTACGAATGGTGTGTTTAAATATCAATTTGGGGTATGGTCTAACGTTACGCCTGCGGCTAGCAAAAATCTGCCTTTTGGTCCGGTAGCCGTCAATCCAGCGAATCCCAATCTCGTGGTAGCTGTTGAAGGGTATTACCGTTCTTCCAAAGTTTATGTTTCTACGGATGGAGGATCCAGCTGGGTTCAGAGAGGAAATTCCGTGGGAGCGAGCTCACAATTTCTGTTTGATCCGCTGCATCCAGAAGCCTTGTACGATCTTCACGGATCCGGAATTCACAAGACGATGAATATTGCTACGCAATCCATTTCTTGGATCGAAGCGGGTAACGGTATTGAAGAATTATGTGCGACAAAGATGCTTTCTCTTCCTAACGGTACACTAATCATGGGAACGCTGGATCGCGGAGGATTTACATCGACGGATATAACAGTTCCGGCAATACGGTTAACACCTGAATCTAGTGAGAATACAGCGCTAGATTTCTCTGAAGGCGACCCGAACTATGTATTTAGGCTCATGAGCTCCTCAGCTGGTGCGACTGCAAGGGCGGCATATTCGACAGATGGTGGCATGACGTGGAACGAGCCTGGGACTCCGTTTGCGTACGGTATCGGGGGCAGTGTAGCCGTATCTTCAACCAAACAGGCGAATGGCAAGCCTTTGGTCGTAGCCTGGACGAATAACAACACACCTAAACTATCCCGAGATTTTGGTCTTACTTGGGAGGATACTTTATTCGAAGGTGTTACAGCACCTAAATACACAGGAACTACGTTTACTTCCCGCAGATATGGGTTAGAGGCAGATCGCGTAACAGGTGATACGTTCTATTTGTTTGACACTGTAGCGGGCAAATTGTATACCAGCACGAACGGGAAGAACTGGAAGCTGGAATCCACGGCCATTCTTCCTAAGAATGATGCTTCGACGATTGCGGGAGTGAAAGCCGCACCTTACGTAGCGGGTGAAGTATGGGCTAGTGCGAATAAAGGCGGTCTCTATCGTTCCAGCGATTATGGAAAGAACTTCACCAAGCTTGGTAATGTTCAGGAAGCAAGACTTTTCTCATTCGGTAAAAATAAGCCAGGTCAGACGAATCCTTCTGCCTACGTGTACGGGCGGATTAATAATGCCACTGGGGTATTCCGCTCCGATGATATGGGAGCCACCTGGACGCGAATCAATCATGATGCCTATCAGATAGCCGATGATCCGAAGTCGATGGTGGGTGATCGTAAAGTATATGGCAAAGTCTACATTGGAACAGGCGGACGTGGAATTTACTATGGTCATCTACTTGAAACAGACGATGTCCCGCCAAAGCTGACAGTTGACCAATCCCACACTTCTGTAGTCAAAGATGCTCATTATGCGGTGCGGAATGCGCTATATACCGTTTCTGGTACACTCAGTGAGGATGCCACGCTGTATGTGAATGACTTAGCATATCCAGCAATGCAGAAGGGGACGTTTAGCCAAACCATTCAGCTAGCACCTGGAGATAACGCGATTTCTGTAAAAGCCGTGGACAGCGCAGGCAACGCGTCAGTCCCCATCATCATTAACGTTCGTTATGATGCCACTTATGTTGGTATTTCACTGGATGCGTCGCCAACGTATACCAATCAAGCCGTTTATACGGTGAAAGGCATAACGAATACGTCTGCGGTTGTTCGCGTGAACGGGCAGCTAGCAACGCTAGGACCGGATCTGACTTTTAGTAAGGAGATTAACCTGCAAGAAGGCGTGATAACGGCTATTGAGGTAACTGCTGTCAACAGTGCCAATCAATCTGCTGAGCCGATTACCTTCCATCTGACACTGGACAGTGTGTCTCCGGTTATTAATCTGGTTGCGCAGACCGTTACGGCGGATCATGACTATTACTTGCTTCATGGTTCTGTGAGTGAAAAGTCAACCGTCTTCATCGATGGAGACCCTGTCGAATTGAATCCTGATCGGACGTTTGAGCGTTTGCTGTTTTTGCAGCCAGGTCTAACGACTTATCGCATCGAGGCAGTCGATGAGGCAGGCAACGAGGCGATGCCAAAGGATGTCGCGATTCAGTATACGCTGCCTGAAGAAACGATCATACCGAAGATACAAGCTCCTTTCACGGACAGCACAGTAACCGTAGATGGAGTGTTATCTGAAGAGGATTGGTACCTTCCTCATTTGATGGGGAAACCACTTTTAAACAGACCCAATAATATCACGTATTTTGGCACGATGTGGGATGAGAATAATCTCTATGTAGGATTTAAGGTAAAAGATCAACAGTTGGTCAATCATCCAACAACGGTGTACCAAGGTGATTCCCTGGAGGTCTATGTCAGTCCAGATGACAATAGGAATAATACGTACGGTACCTATGACAAGCAGCTTATGTTCGGAATGGATTGGAACATTGTCAAGGTAGGCGGGAATAAGAGCAGTACGGGCATCCAGTTTGCTCGGCAGATTACTGAAGAGGGCTATACGATGGAGATATTAATTCCATGGGCTAATTTAAATACAACTGCCGCATTAGGAAAGATTATCGGATTTGATGTAGATAATATTGACAACGATGGCAACAACGCCAATGGCAACAGGGAGTCCATTATTGCCTGGAACGGCACAATGGATAATTACAAGAATCCAGCAGGTTTCGGTCAATTAGAGCTGGCCCCTGCACCGGAACCAGAAATTATTCTCAGTGATGATGCCTCCTTGAGCAGTATTGTTCTAAACGCTGGCAGTATCATCTTTCAGCCGCAAGTTACGGAATATGCGGTGACGGTGAGTCATGCTGTGGAGCATCTGACGATTACGCCAACTGTAACATCTAGTGTGTATAAATTGCTTTCTGTAAACGGTCAGCCGGTTGGATCAGGCGCTCCAATGACTGTAAACCTAGATGAAGGGTTGAATACCGTTTCAATCGCGGTGACTGCGCAAGATGCAATAACGGTAAAGAGCTATATTTTGACGATCCTGCGAGAAGTGGCAGCGGAGAAGGATAAGAAGGATAAAGTCAAGGACAAGGATAAAGACAAGGATAAGGACAAAGATAAAGATAAAGATAAAGACAAGAAAGAAAAGTAAGGTGAATGCTTAATAAGTTAAACAGAGGTCCATTGCGCCTCCGCAGCTACTATGCTTCGGAGGCGTACTTGTACCTGATTACCAAAATGTCAGTAGAATTACGTAAGTCATCGTTGATTTGTTAATTCATCTTGTTAAGCAATTTGGTATAAATGGGTAGAAGATAAAAAAGTGTTTGAACATACAAACCATGTAAGCCTAACAGAATGAAGGAGGAGAATGGATGCAGTACGATCTGATAATTATCGGGGCGACAACTACCGCACTGGGACTGGCGAAGACAGTGCAGTCTAGTCTCAAAGCACTCATTATCAACAAAACGGAAATGGTGGCTTATGATTTTGTTAATGCCTATAAAAAACCAGAAATTTATGCGAATGGCGCGTCCTTTTATAAGGAATTTAGAGATCTGAACACCGATATTCTTCTAGGTACAGAAGTCGTTTCCATCACGAAACAAGAAAATGGTGGCTATGAACTGGAAATTCTCAATACAGCTGGATTCCATAAAGTGGAAACGCAGCTGCTTGTCGATACGACAACAGAGAGAGAGACCGAGATGTTGGGGAAATCGTTGAATGCACTGATTATCCAGCAAGAAGGGGATGCTGTCCCTCAGGTGGATTGGCCAGGCATCACGATTGTGGGGGAGGACCATAACCAAACGTATAGCACAGCGATTTTAAAATTAGATGCTGAATTGGAATGGACCGTCGCTGAAGCGCGGCACAAGTTAATAGAGCACTGGCTTGCTCGACCTACACAGCTGAGTAATTGGAAAGTAGCGGCAATTGCTTTCTGTTTCGAGGATCGGGTGGCGAGTGGCGAACGTAAAGAGGATGAGGGGTACTTTGTATGGCCCGCAGCTTGCTATACAGAACTGGATGAAAGCATAAATGCTGGCGTCCAACTGGGAAGGAGTCTGGTATCATGATGATCTATCGCCGCAAACTTAATGGTGCAATAATCGAAACGCCTGCTGCTCATATAACGTTTGATCAACAAGTAGATGTACTGGTAGCAGGTGTAGGCACAGCTGGTGCGCTTGCCGTTATTTCTGCAGCAGCTCAGGGGGCATCCGTTCTTGGCGTAGATCGCCTTATGGGCATTGGCGGCATGGGCACAATGGGGTATGTGTCAGGCTATTACTATGGTCTGGCTGGAGGCATGCATATCAATATTGATGATGAGGCGCAGCGTTTAGGTCGAGCTCATTTTTTGGACAGAGTAGAACCGAAGAAATATTTTCTAGAAAACAGAATCACGGAGCTTGGTGCGAAACTTTCACTTGAAACCACGGTGACTGGGGTATTTGTAGAGGAGAATACAGTAAAAGGCGTATCCTTATTCTCAGATGGTCGGCAATGGAATGTTGCTTGCAACGTAGTGATTGATGCTACTGCCAACTCAGAAGTATGTATATTGGCAGGATGTGCAACGCATCAAGGGCGGGAATCCGACGGGATGAGTAGACCTTTTACCAGTGTAAAAGTATGGTTACATCATAAAGGAACGATTACTCGAACCAATCACGATTGTGGATATGTCAATCATTATGATCCTTTCGAATTGACGCAGGGGATCTTGCAGGCTCACGCTAGTCAACTGTTGGAGGAGTTTAGCGATGACGAGAAGCGCGTTATGTTCTTTGCTCCTTTCATAGGCATTCGAGAAGGCAGAGTCATAGATGCAGAAAAAAATATTACAATGGAAGAGGTCATCATTTGCGAGAAAGAGGATGAGCCTTTATTCTACGGATACTGTGATTTTGATAAGCACGGCAAAGACAATATGCTGGAGACAGAAGCTTTACAGGATCTTTATGTGGCAGCTAATTTGAGTACAGCCTGTTTTTCTGTTCCCGTTTCACTTCGCTCATTGACACCTAAAGGGTTTAAAGGCATTTTAGCAGCCGGACGCCATCTGGGTATGGATCATGATGTGGCCAGTTTATTGCGTATGCAGAGAGATATGCAGAAGTGTGGCGAGAGTGCAGGCGTTGTAGCGGCTTTGGCAGCTAAGCAAGGAGTGGAAACGGGGCGTGTGCCTTATGGAGAGATTAAGGATATTCTTGAGAGGAGCGGTTGTCTCGCCGACGATCATGACCAAGGGATTTGGTTTGATGATTCCTTCCGTAAGGAGCAGATTCATTGGATGACGGACCCAGCGGCAATCAAGGCAGAACTTGCAACAGAAATGCCGGGTATCGCGATCTATTCTTGTAAATTGCTTGGTGACAAGATCACGTCGCATTTAAAAGAATGGTTGGCTGCCGAAGATCATTGGCTTCGTTGGGGAGCTGCAATCAGTCTTGGAATTATTGGTGAAGATTCGGCAATTCCTGTGTTACACGAGATCGTTCGCAAACGAGATGCTTACTATTACAAAGATTGCCGTCGAACGAATCAGTTTCGCACTGCCATTGCACTTTATCTCCTAGGCAAGTTAGGAGACAAGACGTGTGTGCCGATGCTGCAAGATATTTTGTGTGATGTGACAGAATTTGATAAGGATTTATACCATGTCATAAAAGAAGTTAATTATAAGTTTAACACGAGCAAAAACTTTAACGAATTGTATTATCAAGTGATTTCTCATGCTGCAGTTTCTTTAATTAAGATTGCAATGAAGCATCCTGAGCTGGATGATTCGGTAAAAACAAGTCTACTGGATAGCTTCAAAGATGATCGTCATTTACTTCATATTACGACGATGCCGAAGCTGACTTTCGAGTATGAATCCGTCGAGAATATCCGGAATTATGTGCTTACATATTGTGGTTCAGCACGAGTAACGGAGGCAAGTATTCATTCATAAAAAGCAGGGACCCTTGTGCATAAACGAGGGTTCCTGCTTTTTGATTGTGTTAGGCAAGGAGATACACGAAAAATTCGAGTAACGTGAGCGAGCTTGGCCGAAAGGCGATGAGATACTCGAGAAATTCGAGTAAAGGGAGCCTGCCGGTGCGAAAAGCAAGGAGATACACGAAAAATTCGAGTAAAACGAACACGCAGGCCCGAAAATCGATGAGATACTCGGAAAATTCGAGTATCTCCTTCAAGTTCTCATTCATAAATTAAAAGCAGAGACCCTAGTCCATACCCTAGGGTCCCTGCTTTTTGTTAAGGCAAAAGACGGCCGTAATAAATACCTCGGCCTCCCGTGCCGACATAGACTGTACCATATTGGTTCCGATCGCCGACCATCGACTTCGGATCATCCCCAATCTGGTAGGCGTCATGATTGACGCGCGTCCAAGTAATTCCAAGATCATCGGAACGGAAGATACCGTCCTGATTGTCTATTCTGCCATAGACATAGGCGCTCGGCATGTTGCTGCCCGTGGCATTCTTGCCAAAAGAAAAGAGAAGCGCTTCCTGAACAGCAGCAACTTTGGTAAAATTGCGGCCGTCATCCGAGGAGCGGAATAAGCCGCTATCACCTGCGCTGGCCCACACTTCGCCTGCAAGGTATGGCGCTGCACGTACCCCAGCGATATCGGAAGAGCCATTGCTTGGCAATTGGGCGTTGGATTGAAGCGTCCAATTCTTCCCATCCTTGCTGCTATAGAATGTACCCACTACGGTATCGTACAGATAAAAGACATTGCCGTTCACTCTGTCAGCTTCCAAACTATAACGTCGGGAGTTGTAGATATTGCCGGTATACACAGGAGCTGGAACACCGTAGAAAACGGTATCTTCCCATGTCTGGCCGAAATCTCTAGATAGCTTAGGCGTGTGACCATTCGTGAAAATGACAACGAGTGGCAGGCCGTTAGCCTGTTTTTGTGAAGAGACCGCGACACTGCCGCCAAAGCCATAAGGATAGGTGACTTCCGTCCATGTTTGTCCGCCGTTGGTGGAATAGGATGCACGAGGCGTCTCACCAAGTTGGCTGCTGGCAAGTCGGAACACGTAGTTGGGATCAACCTCGGAGAAATCAATTGCTGTATTCTCGCTTGTCGTTGGGCCAGTCAATCGTGTAGCTGGTGTACTGATATCGGTTGTGGAAAACCCGCCTCTGTCCAAAGTCCCCATAATCAATCTGCCATTAGGAAGCGACAGCAGCTTTAAGGCGCACAGCTCTTCAATCCCATAACCGGCTTCGATCCAACTGATAGCCTGAGTCGTAATGTTCTGCGTTTTATGAATACCAGACCCATGTAAATCATACAGATCCTCCGTATGGTGCGGATCGAAGAGGAACTGAGAACTAGCTCCATAGGAATCACCCTTATAAGTCCATGATGCACCGCTGTTCGTGGAAAGGTAAACTTTGGAGGATTCGTAATAACCTTCTACGGCTACGAGTGTGCCAGGCGAACCAGGCTTAACAGCGATAGGACCAAATGGTTTTCCTGTACTTGCTGATGGGGTTACATCCGTCCATGTCGATCCATTGTATTTAAACACACCGTTGGTTGGCGCCGTGGCTACTGCCAGATTCTCTCGATTTAGTCCGGTTATGGAGGTGACATAGAGATTTCCATCACCAGAAAGTGACATTCGACGAGGGAATACGGGTCCAGAAGTTAGTGAAGACATCGTGGAGGTCCATGTCACCCCACCATTTACACTTTTATACACACCACTACCCTCTACACCTACATAAAGCGTACTTGCTTTTCCGCTCACGGAGCCTGCACTGTAATCGATCTCAACGTTGGTTACGCCAGCCGGTGAGTTTCCTGAAGGAATAGCGGTCACTTTGCTCCATGTTTGTGCGCCATCGGTTGTTACCCATAGCCCATCATACCGCGTACCTACGTACACAATATTAGCGTTGTAAGGGTCAACGGCGATGCGCTCACCATCCAACCTTTGATCTCCAGCGCTTCCGGTACTATTCCCATAAAAGCGTTTATTCAGATTCGTACGCTGCCAAGTTTGACCTCGATCGGTAGATTTCAGTACATCATGAGGTTCTGATGGCTTATTGCCGTACATACCCGCTGCGACATAGACAATATCCGGATTGGTACGAGAGACGGCAAGGCCATCTATGCCTTGTAGGTTTAATTCATTCGTTCCGAAGTTTTCCATGAGTGGGACCCATTGCTGGCTGACGGAATTCCAACGATAGGCACCGCCTACATCTGTTCGCACATATTTAAGGTCGGCAACAGTAGGGTGAATGACCATGCCAGTAACGAATCCGCCGGGATAAATGTCAACATTGCCCCATTGATAGCGGAATCCGTCTATGATGTATTGAACCAGACTTTGTTCGCCAGGCAACTGGAATATAGTGGCCGTAGAACTAAAGATGACAAGGCCGCTGCTATCCTGAAAGGCGTTGCTTCCTGTCACTTGAGAAATGGTCTCAGCAGAGACAAACAATTGTCCAGCCTGTGCGATAACAGGGGCAGGGATAGCGGTGGTCTGACCATTTACACTAATTTGAGAGCTTCCCGCTGTAAAAACATACACGTTGCTATTCCGGGTTACCGTCATGCTGACCGGATTCGCAGCTGTAGAAGTTGCACCTAAGCCTTCTGTTGTGTATTTGAGCGGAACATAAATGAGATTGCCCTGCTTAAAAGGCTTAACTGCATCGCTATTCAAGTCCATGGCTCTGCGCACATTATTTAAATAGGCTTCATGATTACCTGCGAACATCATTACCGCTTGGTTAATTCTGCTTGCAATAGGCTCACGGGTTATGCCGGCTTGCCCTACGGTTTCTCCTGCAGATGTATTGCGTTCGACTTGAACGGTATACGTTGTTTTGGATGTACCGTTCTCAGCTGTTACCTCAATCGTCACGGTATTGACGCCGGTAGCCAGTGTTACATCCTTCCCCGTCCCGGCAGCCACAGTCGTCCCATTAACTTTTATGGACGAGTAGAAGGGAGAGCGAGCATCTGGCGTGACTCGTAGATTATCTACAAGACTGCTTACCTTTAATTGATAACTGGTCACAGCAGATTGGAAAAGCAGATTGCCCTCACTTAGCGCAAGTCTGTTTAGCGCGGAGTCGTTACTCGTAGATGCAGCTCTTGTGATCGTCAGCGTATACGTCTTGGTTGTGTTATTTTCCGCTGTGACAACGATCGTTACGGTGTTAACACCTGTAGCGAGGTTGACGCTGCTTGAGGAGCCAGAGGCTACGGTTACCCCATTAACAGTTATGTTTTGGTAGCTGTCCGCATTAGCGAACGGAGTAATCGTCACAGATGACAGGCTATAACCGGCAGCTACGCTATACGAAGTGGTATTCGGATGGAAAATAGGCGAAAGAGTACCTTTGTTCAGCTTTAGACTGCTAAGTGTCGCATCTGAGCTTGTCGCTGAAGCACGGTTAATTGTGAGTGTATATGTTTTGGAAGCTGGCTGGTTAAGCGCAGTGACGACAATCGGCACGTTATTTGCGCCTGCTGTAAGTGAAATGGTCCTAGCGGTGCCTGAGGTAGCAACGGTTCCACTAATGCTTAAGCTTACTTCGCTTGAGGAGCTTGCTGTTATTGCAGTGAGGGCAAGACTACTGACGGTATTGGGTACGTTTAAGGTGTACGTCATCGTGTTGGAATCAAAGACTGGCCCTAGCTTCCCTTTACTTACGGTGAGGTTGCTTAGCTTCATATCTGGCTTGGGAGGCGGCACCGGCACGACACTATTGGGAGAAAAGCGAACAGCATCTGCGATGACATACCCATTACCGGAAGCGGGTGTACCTGCATTTTTGATGCGGACAACCTCATTACCATCGCCTGCAAAATAGTAAGTACCGACCCTAACCCAGCGAAATCCATTGATTTGCTGATTGATCGTCACGGCATGAGTCTCGTCATTATGTGCAATTTCTATCGGTACATTGTTGGCTCGATTCGTACTAGACACATAAGATACATACACATTGTAATTCCCAGCAGCTAACCCTTGTGGCTTGTATTCTACGTATCGGTCTTTACTGTCGCCAGGGGCTGTGTACAAAGAGTTGGTTCCGTAACGACCAGCTGCCGTACTAGTTGACCAGAAGCCAATGCGACTTACGCCTGATGCATCGGAATTATCGATAATTTTATCACCCGTGATGATTCCGTACTGAGGAGAGGATGCAGTGGGAGGGGAGACGGTGGTGTTGGGAGAGAAACGAACGGCATCTGCGATGACATAGCCATCTCCAGAAGTTGGCGTTCCCGCATTCTTAATTCGTACAAAATCAGTCCCGTCAGCGGAGAAATAGTAGGTACCCACGGATACCCATTGAAAGCCATTAACCTTCTGGTCGACGCTAACAGAGGTAAGTTCACCATCGTGATAGATGTCCACAGGCACATTACTCGCACGGTTGTTAGCTGAAGTATAGGAAATGTAGACATTATAATGTCCTGCTGCAAGTGCATTAGGCGTGTAGGTCACAGAGCGATCCTTACTGCTGGAGGGAGCTGTGTAGAGTGCATTGGTGCCATAACTGCCGGCGGCAGTGCTGGCGGACCAGGCACCCGTTAGTGTAACTTGACCGGTATCACTGTTGTCAATAACGAGATCTCCAGACAGAAGTGTATAGTCTGGATTCTCTGCAGTTGCAGCATAGCTTAGCGTGGCAGGCATACAGACGGTGAGCAGGGTCATGATGAGGAAAGATATAAACCAACGAGATGTAAGGTTATACATAAAGTCCTCCTCTTAATAAGTTATTTGTGATCCCAATATTCTCCTTTCCTCCTTGATGATAGCGATTACATCATACAATTTGCCTCATGAAGAGAACATAAATAAAACTATAGTCTCTTTAATTTTTCTACTGAGTTCATTGTGAAAAGGGAAGAAATGAACAAAACAGCCCTGCCGTCGGTGATTCCCGATAGGCAAGGCTGTTTCGTGTATGACGTAAGCCTACTTAACTTCAGCGTGGATGTTAGTAAGCAGTTTTTTTAAAGCTTTTGATGCAAGGGTGAACACTTCTTCCGGTTCTTTTTCTTTATACACAGGCGCCCAGCGCAAGTGTGGTTCTAAGGAAAGAAATCCATTAAAACCGGAGTCCTTCAGGGCAGCAAGAAGCTCCGGCAATTCACCGTCTCCGTCACCTGCTGGCACAACATGGCCGGTATCCATTCTGGCATCTTTGATATGGATATAATCCACATAATCCTTGAGGAGCGGGTAGGCATCCGTCATCGGCCGAACACCTTCCTTGACAAAATTGCCAGGATCGAATGCGCTGCGCAACCAAGGGGATGCAATTGTTTCGAAGATATCCAGGCAACGCTCCGGTGTGCTGCCGTAAATATGGCGTTCATTTTCATGCAGGAGAATGATCTTTTCTCGTTGTGCAATCTCACACAGAGCTTTTAAGCGTTCCATGACCTGATCTCTGTACATGTCTGGTGCTGCTTCTTTGGGTATAAAGAAAGAAAAAATACGGATATAAGGAGCATCCAATGTCTTCGCTGCAGCAATGGCTTTCTCAAATTCAATGAGGTGCGGTTCGAATGGATCCGTAATGTGAATTTTACCAATCGGTGATCCGATGGCACTTACTTTTACCCCACTTATAGCTAAGAATTGTTTCGCGTCCCTCATCTGCTCCTCACTGAATTGCAGCACATTGACTCCCCACATACTCCGCAGTTCCATCCATTGGATGTTCTCCGATAAGAGTTCATGGATTTGACACTGAGGATCACTGGATATTTCATCGGCAAAGGCGGATAAGGTAAACAAATGATTTCGCTCCTTTGGTATCAAGCCATTATGACTGCGTTAGATACGTATACACTAAGAAGTAGAGCAAGGTCTTATTTCCAAAGCGAACCCGCCGTTTACAGCCATCGGAATTGAGATTCGTTCTCCACTGCGTACGGTGAAAAAGGTTGTTTTCAAGGCTCGCATGTCATGCTCATGCAAGGAAGGACGCACTCTTTTACTATCCAGAAAGCGGATAACGTCTTCATTCACAGGTGGAACAGCGCCAAGGGCTGTATCAAAAGGCAGTGCCTTGGACAAGTCATCACTGTACAAATTGGCCTCATAGTTGCCTTCTGTTAGAAAATCCAGATGAACTTCGGCGGTTCTTGGACGTCTTGCACAGATGCCTCCAATGAACCAACGCTCCCCCCGTCGCCGAGCCATGGTCACATAGCTGGCTGGCTTTCCTTCCAATAGGTGTGTTTCATCCCAGACGACAGGCACCTGTTCGAGAAACTTGCGGCAGGGATGATCAAGCAAGACAGAAGCCTTTTCCGCAAGATGAAGCGTATAGCTGGTAAATATGACCGTGAGCGCTGTCTGATGCGCATCGGATGTGCCTGTTTTGAATGACGAGTAGACCACAGGTGTATAATCCATGGGTCCAACCGCATTACGAGTGAAAGGTAATGTACAGTTGTGCGCAGCGTCGGGGCCTGCTAAGGAAAAGCTGCTGTAGCCCTGATAGAATTCGCTTCCCATGACCCCTTCGTAGGTCAGAACATGGGGCCAGGTTCTGCTGGCACCGCTTGGCTTGGTAGTGCCGTGCAGGTTGAGCATCAGACTTTTGGAAGCAGCAAGCTCAGCTAACATATTGTATTGACGAATGCGTTCCTGAGAATCGGATTCGAAGAAATCAAGTTTGAGTCCGGCAACCCCCCATTCCGCCCACAACGTCATTTTTTCCTCGGCAATCTTCTGATTACGTAAATCTTGCGTATGCGCCCAGATCCAGATCCCTACGTTTTTGGCAGCAGCGTACTGAACTAAAGCGGGAATGTCAACGTTCCCAGCCCAGCCTCCGTCAACAAGGGAGTATTCATAGCTCATGGCAGCTGCTGCATCCACGTATTCCTGCATGCGTAATTGATCTAAATGAGCGCCTTTATCGGACATCCAGCTCCAGAGAACACGCCCGGGCTTAATGAATGAGGGATCGCTAACAATGGAAGGCGGGTTCAGGCTCTCCAGCACATTGGAATTCACAATGGTAGCAAGATTGCCGATAATCACCGTTCGCCATGGTGTTACCAACGTTTGCTCGCTGACCGTGAAGCTCAACTGATCAGAGGCACGCTGGATGGTTAAAAGAAGCGGATCTTGCCGGCTAGAGATAAGGTGAGAGCCGCCATAATCACCGCTGAAGACAGCTGCTTCTGTGTATAAGGCCCACAACGAGTGACCGAGCTCTAACAAAAGTGGGAAGCCCCAAGCATTTTGATAGATATCTTCAAGGGGGACAGGATGGTAGAAATCTTCGTAAGAGAATAATAGCTTTTGCGCGTATAGATTCACAGTATCCTTGGGCACACGGTAACCAGTTGCTTCCCGATACACAGTTATGGAGCTGTCCGATGGCAGAACAAGCCTTACCGCAGCGCCATCATTGCTGACCCATGCTTCCGCATGAATGACGCTATTATTTTTCTTCAGGATCCAAGTCAGGCTGTTGGCGTTGGTGTGGCATTCAGGCTTTTTGAAAGCAGGGATGATAAACGTTTCCTCAATCGTCTTACATTCAGTTCCTACAGCTATCAGCCCTTGTGTGAAATCTCCAATGCTTGTATCGAGCCCAAGAGGGGAGCGCGCAATAACTGTTCGCTCGCCCGCTTTTACTATATAAGAGAGACTTCCACTCTCCAGTAACATCGTCAGTTGCAGGCGTCCATCCGGTGAGTAAATGTGCTGTTGATCCATACTTCATTCCTCCGTCAAGTCGTTATACAGTTTATTAAATAGCTCACTTATTTCCCTTCAAGCCCTAATTCGCACCGTGCTGTGCGGCGGAAGAAGGTGTGTTTGTCTTGCAGGAAGGTGGACATTATCTCTTGCCCTTTCGCGCTCTGGCAGCGTACGGCGGCTCTGGCAAGACTGATTTCTGCGTGAGCCATCATATAATTGGAATGTCCAATCGTATGCAGCCCCATGGCGTAACCTGTAAGGCCATCCCTGGATAATAAGGTATCCATCGCTTGAGATAGACGACTATCCGCACGTTCAGCAGCAGCTGCAGCAATGTTCGTAATCCGTTTGAAAAAAGGATACTGGACCATGTCCTCTCGCTCTTGATCATAGATAAACATCCACGGATGTTCAGGACCGTATCCTTCGGTTTCGGCAATGAGACGAGCTAATGGCTCAACAGGCGCAGGATGCGTAGAACGTCCTGCGAACATAATCAAGCGATTGATGTAGGTAAAGTCATCGCCATAATGATGTCCCCAGCGAAATTGACCGCTGTAGATTTGTTGCATCGGCAAGGTATGATGCCGACCTTCAGCAATGGCTGCAGCTAGGAGGTTAGCAATTTCCTCGCCGCCTAGTGCAGAGCGAAACCAAGCCAAAGCATGGGCGGTTAACCCGCGCTTGCCACCATGGTAATTGTTCTCGAGCAGCGGAAGCGCTGTCTCTGCTGAACGACGCAACAAGGCGAGGAGAGCCTCCTCATCTCCGTCAGCGACACGCGTAGCCAGCACGGTAATATCTGGCGGTTGGGCTGCGGAGAATGCCCAGTCCGGTAATATCTCCATTGCAATCAATTTATCCTGGAGTGTGTCAAGGTCGATGTCCCTAACACCACAGTTCATATCTACGGCCATCGAAGCAGCAAGACCAATGGCATACCCAGCATTCTTGATATCCGCATTCATTCGGCAGAAGCTCGTGGCATCGCGTTCCCCTGACATGGCTTTTGCGGCTATGAGCAAACCCTCTTTACCTTTAGGAATGAAGCTTCCATAAGGTATGCGCAGTCGAATTTCTTTGCCGGCACCAAGCCCACCTAATCTAGCAAAAGGGGAGGAGGTGAACGCATGACTGTCAGCTCTTGTATTGGCAACTGCAATGACGTCATCATATAATTTGTCATCCAGAATATCCCGGACGGTCAAATAATGTTCCCCTTGAAGCCGGCGAGACTCTCTGACCGTCACCATGGGAGAAATATGATGCGGAGAATTCTTGTAATGTCCGTCACGAACCGCACGCAGTCGCTCGGAGTAATGATTAGGGTGGCAGATACCGCGATCATTATAATAGCGATGCATCAAATAACTGGGGAAAGGATAGAGTTCCATGCCCCATAGACTGTAACTTTGCACCATGCCTGTGTCGGAATCGCCAATCTCGTAGCCGGCTCCAGCGAACTCAATCATATCGGCATTTCCTGTGGAATCAATGGTGACTTCGGCTTTAATGGCAAATAGTCCGTCCTCATTCGCAGCGATGACACCCTTTACCCGATTACCATCCATAAGCGCTCCACAGGCGACAGTGCCTGAAAAAATAGCAACACCGTGCGTCTCTACACAGTTATTGAGAAAAGTAGCGTAAGGAATGCCGCCTTGTTCTTTCAGGTCTCGTTTCTTGTGGGTAAAAGCATTAGAACGCTCGCCAGTCTGCTTACTCATGCCCTTGCGATAACCATCGTAATAATCAATAACTCTCCCTAGCGTATGTGTGCCGCCGAATAGGGAGTGAATCTCGATGGCTGCTACTCGCTTGGCAGATTCTGCTGCAGCCAGCATAGCCATGCCGCCTCCTACGCCAACACCAATGACACAGACATCAACTTCAAGAGGTTGTGATAGCAACTTCACATAAAGGTCCTCTGGAATACGATGAAGCTGAATCGTCATACCATCATCCTCATAAGGGATGAGCCTACTCCAATCCCAAGGTTGACTTCCCTCGCGCAGGAGTAGGAGCTCATCACCAAGACGATCAGGTTCAGAGGGGGGGGAAGCAGCCCATTCCACAGCTGCAAAAGCTTGAGCCCATGCATCTGCCACATGGCCTAGTGTGAAATTCCATGGCAACGAAGCTAGAGGTCGCAGACCTTCCAAGTTACTAACGAAATCAGTCTCATCACCTGTAAGATGAGCATCGTAGGCCAAGTGATTTGTATGTGCCTGCTCGAAACCAGCTACATTCTCAGTGAGATACGAGGAGACTTGCCAGCTTTTCGATACCCGTCGGGTTTCCAATTTACTACGTGATGCAAACATATTGTTGGCTTCGTCCATATAAGCGAATTCGATAATAGTTGTATCTTTACGAGCGGAAGGATGCAACCGGAGGCTGCCTTTCACTAGATCGAGTTCGTGTTCTACCTTACTCATTGCCACAGAATTCACCAAAGACGACAAGTCGATATTCTCCATATCAAATGTCGCATTCACCCTAATTTCACCTTGGGCATAAGGTCTATTTTGTAAAATGCGAATTAAGTTGAATCTTTCTGTCGCATCCAGAGCCTTACGCGTTGCTACGTGCATGACACCGAAGGGTGTAGCTAGTGCCACGCCTGTTAATCCAGTCCGATCACGCGTCACACCAACAGCTATTGCTGCATACAGAACGGTCACGCCAACACGTTCTAATTCATCGATGAGCCATTGGCGGGTTAAACCAGCAGGAGCCTGGGCTTCCCGATCATTCCGCATGGTAAACAGACGGGCAAGCCACCCCGGGCAAGTTAGATTCATCCGTTCATGTCCTTCAGGACTAATAAATGTATGATTATAAGCAGCAATTTCCCTTCCAGGATACTCACGCTTCTCGACAAGCACGACATTCAAACCGTTCTGAGCAGCCTGGATCGCAGCCATACATCCCGAAATTCCGCCGCCGATCACGACGAGATCAACCTTTTTCATCTGAGTCTCTCCCCATAACCAAATAGGCTGCCGTGAAGCAGCCTTGGTTTCTATTTTTTTAACCTTTCACAGATCCGATCGTAAGTCCTTTAACAAAGTACTTCTGTAGGAATGGATACACAAGAATGATAGGACCAATACCAATGATCGCCATCGCCATACGCACAGTTTCCGTTGGAATCCGATCCAGCTCCATATTGGCGACAGCTGAATCCACCATGCCTGAATTTAGATACTGAACTTGCGAAATGACCTTATACATGAGAAATTGCAGTGAAATGAGATCATTGTTACTGATAAATATCATGCTGGTAAACCAATCATTCCAGTATCGAAGTGTCTGAAATAACCCGATGGTAGCCATGACAGGGAGTGATAGTGGAAGAATAATTCGTGTGTATATGCGGAATTCGGATGAGCCATCAATTTTGGCGGATTCGATTAGCGCCGGAGGAATCGTATTGGTAAAGAAAATTCGCATGATAATGAGATTGAACGGTGAAATTAATCCTGGAATAATGAGTGCCCACAACGTATTCTTTAGTCCCACACTTGTGTAAAGCAGATACCAAGGCACTAAACCGCCATGAAATAGCATCGTGAAGAAGACGAAGAAGGCGATGGTGTTGCGATAAGGCAGTTCTCTACGAGAGAGTGGATAGGAAAACATAGAGGAGATTAGCAAACTTAGAGCGGTTCCAGTTACGGTGACAAGTATGGAGATGCCATATCCTTTAAATATTTTATCAGCATCTTGAAAAAGATATTTATACGAAGCGAGTGTAAAATCGTTCGGAATGAGATTATAACCACGTTCCAGAATTTCTTTTTCTCCTGTAAATGAAACGGCAATGACGAGCAAGAGAGGAAAGAAGCAGGCAATGGTAAGCGCGATAAAGATGATGTTTAAACTAATATTCACCGGCATGGTTACAGCGTTGGCGTCATAGAATTTTTTACGTTTGGTTACCATGACCTTCTCGCTTACTGCAGGACTAGATAGAGTTTTGGCCATTTGTCACATCTCCTAAAACAAAGCGTTCTCTGAATTTATTTTTCTAACAATCGCGTTTGCCGTTAGTACAAGAATAAGTCCTACAACAGCCTGGTAGAAACCAGCTGCCGCAGACATCCCTACATTGCCATTAAGTAGGAAGGAACGGTACACGAAGGTGTCGATGACATTGGTTGTCTCTTGAATAGGGCCGCTGTTTAAAGGGACTTGATAGAAGAGGCCGAAGTCTGCATTAAATATTTTGCCTACATCTAAAATAAACAGAATCGTGATGACTGGGAACATAAGCGGAATTGTGATATGTCTGATTTGCTGCCATTTGCTTGCTCCATCAATAATCGACGCTTCATAATATTCATGATCAATTGAAACGAGTGAGGCCAAGTAGACAACGATGGAATAACCGATGCTTTTCCACAAATAGACGATAGGTAAGATGTAGATCCATACATGCGCGTTGCTATACCAAGAGAGTGGTTTAATGCCTAAAGGCTCTAAAATATTGGTATTCACATAGCCGGAACCGCCGAGAAAAGCATAAACGAGATAACTAACCACAACGTAAGACAAAAAGTGAGGGAATAGCAAACTGCTTTGGTAAATTTTAGCTAAACGACGATTCAATACCTCGTTCAGACCAATGGCTAAGAGAATAGAGATGATGGTGCTTGTCACAATGAAAACGATATTATAAAGTACGGTATTTTTCGTTGCAATAAGCGCTGTATCGGTTTTAAACAGGTAGATAAAGTTATCAAGTCCATTCCAGGGGCTTCCGAAAATACCTTTTGCGTAGGCATAATCCTTAAATGCTACAATGACACCAAACATGGGAATGTAGTTATTAAAGATCAGGATGGCCGCAGCTGGAATCATCATGATATAGAGTGCCCGGAATTTAACGATATTTCGTAAAAATTGGAAGGTATGGGACATCAACAAGCGCTCTTCAACTCCTTCTCCGTGATGTCTGACATGTTCAGGAATGAGCTGCTGTACGGCATGCTCACTCCTGACATGTGCAGAGATCTGTACTCTATTTTTTTGTTTTCAAGAACTCATCAATTTGTTTCTGTTTCTCTGCAAGTACTTTGTCCATACCTGCTTTCTTTAATTTCTGGTTGTACTCAGCCAGATCTTTTTCTGGATCCATCACGCCGGTACCCAGCCCATCGTTATACGCGTTGTAGATATTAACGATAGCGGATTCTTCATTTTTCACATTGGTAGCATCATAGGCGAAACCTAGCAAAGGAGAAACTTTGGCATTTTTGTTGTAATCTTTGAATTGTGCCCATTTGTTCGGATCTTCGTTATCCCAGAGATAATTCAAGAATTGGTTACCGATTTTCCAGTTGATGCCTGGTGCGTAATTGGCTGCTTTGTCGGTTTTCTTGATGACAGTGTCATTGACTTTGGTATAGTGGACGCCTTCAACACCTTGGACCAGTGTGTTAAGAATTTGTTTGTCGGTGTGCAGCAAGTTTAGAAGCATCATGGCACGCTCAGGATTTTTGGACGTTCTGGAGATGGAAGTCATGGCGCCTGTTAGACCGTTAGCTGCGATATAAGGTGTTGTTATATTTACTTGTACATATTCGTATGTTTTGCCTGCGCTCATTTCTTTGTCTTTGCCAGGTTTGAGACTTTGCCATTGAGCAAATAGAGTGCCTGCTTTGTTATAAGCTGCGGCGTCTTTCTGCGTTGTCGGATCTTTTTGGAAGTAGCCTTTTTGATTCCAAGATCTCATCAAGCTATAGATTTCTTTGATTTCTGGTGTTTCCCATTGATTGAAAACCTTCGTGTCTTTGCCAATTGTAATAGCGCCAGGCACTTGTCTGGATCCAATGAACTCAAAAGGAGCAAACACGGGAACATTGCCTGTAGCCCAGAATGGCACGACGGTGGACGGCTCTTTATCTTTAATCGTCTGCAGCATAGGTTCTAGATCTTTGAGTGTTTTGATCTTCGTAATATCAAAGCCATATTTGTCTACCATCGGTTTATTCAGAACGATACCCTGATGAGCTGCGATTTCCTTTTGTACAGGAATGGCATATAGTTTTCCATCGATTTTGTTGCCATCCAACAGCAGTGGATCAATGGTTTTCTTTAAATCCTGACCATATTTATCAATCAACTCATTCATGGGTGCGAAGTTTCCAGCAGCTACTTTGGCGCTGAAGCCATCCGTTCCAGTCGTAAAAATGAGGTCGAATGGCTCATTGCCGGCTACCATCAGATTAATTTTTTGCGCCCAGCTGCCGTAATCAACTGGAAATAGTTTGACAGTGGCATTGATCTTATCCTTCAAAAGTTTGTTTAATTCCGCTTCGACAACGGCCTGATCTTTCTGCTCTGAGCCTCCGGAATAATAGAATGAAAGCTCCACTGGCTTTAAGTCCGCTGCTTTAATTGTGGGTGCAGGGGCAGCAGACGAGGTGACGGGATTTGTTTTCTCCGCTGTACCCGAACTTCCATTGCTGCAACCTGCTAATGCCATTCCCATAGGCAGAACGAGTGCCAATAATGATGATGTCAACTTCAGTTGTTTCATAGTAACCCTCCGTATTTATAATTGAGTACGGTTTCATTATAGAATTGCTGAAATTCGAAATGAATAAACAAATCTACTGCGGCATTTGAAAATCTAATGAGTATTGAACAGCAGATGTATTATGGTGTGTTATAGTTTTTCATAGGGAATAGAGGATTGAAGTCATCTTCCGTATAATCGTCAATATTAATATAATTCCGATAGATAATATCGGATAGATACTTCGCGTGCTGCTCAGTTAATTGCGTCAAGCTGGTGGAGGGCTTTTGTTGGCCTCGCATAATTTCTGTGTAAGCCGTCATTCGAATGGTGTCTCCTGAGGTCCAAGGCAGAATAAATTTCGGTTCTCGTGGATAAGGGGACTCGGACTTGCCTGGCAGGAAATCCTTTAACCACACGGGAGCCTTGTTATCAAGTTGTCTCACACTTTGAGGAATGGGAATGAGATCTCCACGCTCATACATGCTGTCCAAAAATTCGCTGGCATGCAGATAGTTCCATAACTCGGAAACTTCATTCTTGTAAGGCGTAACAGAAGAGATTACAATGGGGTGCTGTAGGGAAACCATCAATGCACCTTTTTGGGAGCTTCCATTGGTAAGTGGGGGCAGGGCTACACCTGGCGTGAAATTCAGCTTGGAATTGCGGTAAAGTTCCGAGAACTCCCTATTTGTCATATACATCATTCCCACATTCCCTTGTTTGAATTGGGCGAGCGCTGTTTCCCGCATGAGAGCTGTTTCCCCGGGAAAGAGTCCGCCTTCCTTTTTCATTTGAAGCATGGTATCGAACCAAGATTGATAGACCATAAAATCATACTTGCCTTTGGCAAAGTCAAAATAGTAATCTCCACTAGATGTGCTGGCCATCTCTAGAGCTAACCGATAGGTTTCAATATCTCCTGCGGGGAGTGCAAAGCCGAATAGTCCATAACCAATGCCTGATTGAGAGAGCAGATTGGCCTTTGTCTTCAAGTCTTGCAAGGTGTGAGGAGGTTGTTCGGGGTCCAGACCCGCTTGTTTGAACATATTTTTATTATAAACGAGCCGTAAGGGTACAAATTCCGTAGGCAGTGCAAAAAAATGACTATTCTCTCTGGTGTAATCCAGCGCCCATTTCGGGTACTCCTGCAGCACCTCTGGCTTGGCTATTTTGGAGAGGTCCATGAGCCAGTTCTTGTATATGTAGGTGCTGAGCCACCCAGATGAAGCCTGAAACAAATCAGGTGTTTGACCGGAAGTCAGCAGCATGTTCAACGTTTCATCGTATCTTTCGCGAGGCAGACTGATGATTTCTACTTTATAGCCAGTATGCTTGGCATTGAAATGCTCGATCATGTCATCAAGGTTCTGTGTATGAACAGAGGACTGAACGGCCAATCGGATGATCGGTGGTTTCTCTGCTGATGCATCGGCCTCCTCGAGAATTTGACTGTTGGGATCATTATTGCTGCAACCGAATGAAACTGTAAGCGTTACAGCAATAGCGGATAATAATAAGGCAGAGCGAATCAAAAATTGCAATTTCAAAATAACAGCTCCTTCAGTATAATGAAATTTGAATTCATCCTGCAGTGCCCAAATGGAGGCGGAAGAGCATGGTTGCTTCAGTAAGCAAGATTTTCAATTATGTTCTATATTATCATGCAAGTCTAAGAAATAGGCTGCTTCTTTATTTTTTGATTCTTGTCATTATGCCTACTTCCATTATTTCGATTACGATTTACATGAATTCCAATCAGACGATCAAAGAGAATATCAGCACCTCCGTTCAGAAAAATTTATCCATGGTGGAGAGCTTATTGATTCAGAAGTTTGAAGAAATGAATACCCTCATGGATTCCATTTATTTAAATCCACAAATGACGGCGAAGCTTTCAGCAGATAGACCGGTAGATGAGGTTGGCATTGTTAATGAATTGGCCGACCTTGATAAGCTTATTGCTGGATATGTGTTACATAACAGTGTTAGCAACGAATATTCCCCCAAATTGTACATGCTGGATCGACCCGAATATATCCAGTACAATTTCTCCCAATATGTATCTTCTTTGAAACTCATTGAGAATGACCAATGGTATACAAAGCTTGAACCTAAAGCGCGATTTCAAGTTATCGGTCTGAGAGAGAATCATGGACCCCGCGATACGAATTATTCCATAATGCTAGGTAAACGACTCTTTGGTCTTAACAATATTGCACTTCCTTATTCCGGACTGTTGACGTTAGAAGTGGATCTCCAAGAATTCAATCAGATGCTGTCTCGATTAAAACCATCACGAAATAGTTCGATCTTTGTTCTAGATGAGTCCGGTAAAGTGATCATGACACCTGAGCTTGCACAACTCAATACGAATATGTCGGATAATCCATTTGTCAAATCGATGAGGCTTCAACAGGCTGAACACATGACCGATTCATTTGAAACTGATTTTTTGAATAAACCTTCACTGGTTACATACCGCAGCATGAAGGATCTTGGCTGGACTGTTGTTAGTGTTTCGCCAGTTAATGATTTGAATGGCAAGCTGATTGCTTTTCGCAATGTGATGTATGTCGTGCTAGCGGTTTGTATGGCACTTGCTATCCTCATAGCGGTGTTGCTCTCAAATAGTATTACACGCCCCATTATTAAGGTAATTCGGTCGATGTCTTATGCGAAGAACGGTAATTTCGATATGGAAGTGACGTACGAGTCCAAGGATGAGTTCTCGCATTTAGTTAATCAATACAACAAAATGATTCGGCAGATCAAGGAATTATTCGGTAAACTCACGATAAGTGAAGTTCAAAAAAGGGAAGCTGAGTTCAAAGCACTTCAAGCTCAAATCAATCCTCATTTTCTATATAATACTTTGGATTCTATTAATTGGATTGCCTTGCGACACCAAGTTCCCGATATTAGCAAAATGGTAACTTCACTCTCCGATTTCTTTCGGTACAGTTTGAATAAAGGGAATTCCATCATTCATGTCAGGGATGAGTTAAAGCAGGTGGAAAGTTATCTAGCGATCCAGCAGATTCGGTTTCAGGAACGACTCTCTTATACGATTCAGGTGGAGCCAGAGGTTTATGATGGCTACACAATCAAATTAATATTGCAGCCGTTAGTAGAGAATGCTCTCTTGCATGGGATTGATCGGCGGCTTGGCCCTGGCGAAATTCATATTACTGCGAAGCTCGAAAATGATTGGGTTCGAATTCAGGTTATGGATAACGGGATTGGTGCGGATGTGGAGTACCTGAATGCGATGCTGCAGAGTGCCAATGAAGAAGGCAGTGTCTCCTTCGGTCTAAACAATGTAAACCAGCGAATTAAACAAGCTTTCGGCAGTGAAGCCGGTTTGCATTTTGCTGCTAATGAGGATTACGGGATTACCGTGACCGTTTCATTCCCATTCCGACTTGAAATGGAGGATTATAAGCATGAAATGGAAAATGATTATCGCAGATGACGAATTGAATGTACGCCAAGGACTAAAAGAGGTCGTAAATTGGCAGGAGCTTGGGATTGAGATCATTGGGATGGCAGCGAATGGAAAAGAAGCCTATGACATGTGCATCGCGCAAAAACCTGATATCTTACTGACGGATATTCGCATGCCAATGCTAGATGGATTGGAAGTTGCTTCCAAGTTAAGAGGAGAAGAGCCGCTGATGCGCATCGTTATCATTAGTGGGATACAGGATTTTAATTATGTGAAGACGGCGCTCAAGCTGGAGGCAGACGGATACATCCTGAAGCCGATTAAGCTTGATGAATTAACAGAGACGGTTAGTCAGGTAGTTGTCTCCTTGGAGCAGGAACAGAGTCGTAACCAGCACATGGAAAGGCTCCAACAAAATCTGAAGGAATCGATGCCCGTGGTCAAGGAAAAGTTCATGGTCGACTTGCTCGCTGGGATCTTTAAGGATATGGAGGAAATTAAAAGAAAGCTGGATGCCTATCAGATTGTTCTGGAGGATACCACTTCTTGGAAGGTAGCGTTGTTTAAACTGGACGACTATGAAGAGGCGGTCGAATTCTTTAGTGAGCAATATCGGAATCTGTTGACCTTTTCCATTCGAAATATTATCGATGATATTCTGGTTCATACAGAACACGGGATGGCGGTAACCATCAAGGAAGATGAGTATGCGGTACTCTTTCCGTGTTCTGGCTTCAGAGATAGACAGATTATGGACGTCTGCCACAAGATCGTTCAATCCATCCATAGGTATCTGAAAATTCCGATGTCCGCTGGTGTCGGTAATAAAGTACATACTTTGACGGAACTTCAACTTTCCTATAAGGAAGCACGTGCAGCCGTAGAGTACAAGTTTTTTTCTGGTAAAAATTCTGTAATCGACATCCGTGACATCAGTGACAGTCGCATGGAACTGGATCTGAACGCCCTATTTGACAGCCAATTGAAGACGATTCAGCTGATGAAATTAGGAGATTCAGAGGGTGTACAGATCAAGGTGCAAGAGATTTTATTTCTACTATGCGCTAGCCGATCTACACCCATTCGCTACGTTCAGAACACGTGTGCAGGACTGATCACGCAGGCATCCAAGGGGTATTTGGAACTCGGGGAAGAGCTGGAGGTCGCTGGTCTGTCTTTAACGGAAATGATTCAGGAAATTTACCTGCAAGAAAGCGCTCAAGAATTAATGGATATCACCCAGCAGTACATGGAGACACTGACGCGATACATGTCGAACCGACACAAAAGCAAAAATAGCACAACGATTCATAAAATAAAGGATATCATCGCAGCTAAATATATGGAGAATCTTTCAGTTGCACAGATTTCAGAGGAGATTTTTTTGTCTCCTAATTACATTAGTCTGGTCTTCAAAAAGGAGACAGGGGAAAGCATAACGGAGTATTTGACTAAGGTGCGTATAGAGGCAGCGAAGGAGCTATTGCAGGACCAAGACTTAAAAATTCTGGATATTTCAGAGATGGTAGGCTACGTGAATGCCACTTATTTCAGCACTGTTTTTAAAAAGTACACCGGCTTGCATCCCCAGAAGTTTCGGTCTCTCTATCACAAAGAGTAAGTCAATTGTGTAGGGAGATTTGTAGCTAAACGGAGAAAGATTTCATGTTCAAATGGAACAATATGTTATAATTGGCGAGGAAACCATTTCAGGGAGGCGATTGGAAATGAACGTAAGTAAGCGCTTAAATGAACGTGTGACTCCGCTGCTGAAGCGTATGATGGAAAATGGACCGGCTGGCTGTGCATGTACGGTAGTACGACGGGGAGAAGTCCTTTATGAGGAAACCCTAGGATATGCGGATGTAGAGAAACAGAAGGAGATCACACTGGATACGATCTATCGGATCTATTCGATGACGAAGGTCATTACTTGCACAGCGGCGCTTATGCTGTATGAAAAAGGACTTTATCTGCTTAACGATCCCTTAGACAAATACCTGCCCGCGTTCAAAAACCAACAAGCCTTTCAACTCAACGAAAATGGTACGAAGTCTTCCTCTCCTGTGACCATTCCGATCCTGATCAAGGATTTGTTCACAATGACCTCAGGGTTGACCTACGGTGGAGATGGCACGGAAACCGAAAGGCTCACCCGCAGCATGTTGGAGACCGCTAGAAGAGAGACGATGGACATGCAGACATTGTCCAATGGACTGGCATCCATTCCGTTGGAATTTGAGCCTGGCACGCGCTGGAAGTATGGTTTCAGCCACGATGTTCTGACCGCATTAATTGAAGTGTTGACAGGGCAAACGTTTGGAGCCTTTCTCCAAAAGGAAATATTCGATCCGTTAGGGATGATCGACACCTCTTTCCGGATTACGGAAGACAAGAGGGAGCGTCTATGCACCATCTATGATCGTCCAGATGGCGGGGTGCTGACACCGAATACCAAGATGGACGCTAGCTATCAACCCCAAAGTCGATATGAAAGTGGCGGAGCTGGCCTGCTTTCGACCCTTGGGGATTACAGCCGGTATGCGCAGATGCTCGCCAAAGGAGGGGAGCATGAAGGGGTGCGGATTCTTAGTCCGAAGACGATTCAATTGATGGCGACTAATCATTTAAATCCGCAGCAGCTGAATGATTTCAATTGGCAGCAATTACGTGGTTATGGCTATGGTTTAGGCGTTCGTGTCATGATGGATCCAGCTGCTGGCGGCATCAATAGTTCCATCGGTGAATTCGGCTGGGCTGGTCTAGCCGGGTCATACATGTTGATCGATCCGAAGGAAGAGCTATCCGTGGTGTACATGCAGCAGTTGGTTCCAAGCCAAGAACCGATCATACATCCACGACTGCGGAATGCCATTTATGGGGCATTAGACTAATTTTAACTGTTGACCTGGCCTTCATGGCTGGGTCATTTTTGTTTGTTTATTCCAAATATGCAGTGAAATAGGAGGATACTCTTTACAGCCGCTGAGAGTTAGCTTAGGATGTAGAGAATAGTTAAATGATAGCGGTTACTTGGAAATGGCATCTAGTGGGCGGAGGAGGGAGAAGTGGATGTTAAGAACAGCGGATGTGCAAAAAAAGAAGTTCTTCACCAAAGTGTATCTCGTATGCATCTTAATTGTCTTTTTATACGCTAGTATTGCTGTTGGTTTTCTGGTCTATAAAAATATGGAGTCCCTCAACCAGAAGTGGGATGCCAATGCCACAAGATCTGTGGAACAGATGCGGGAACAGATGGACATTCGGCTGCAGGTAGCCTTTAATTTGGTGTACCAATTGAAGCGAACGGAGCATTTTCTGAATTACAGCAACGATTCCACGCGCAATTACGCCAACATTACGTTGGTGTTGGAACAACTTAAGAAAAATAGGGAAGCTTTCGAGAACTATGGCTACCGAATCGATGTGATGAAGCCTGATGACAATTTGGTCATTACGACATTTGGTACCATCGATAAGGACAAGTATTATAAGGAAATGGCGCTGAAAAGCGCGGACATTGAGCAGATCGATGGGTACATCAAAGATGCGAAGTATTCCAATGTTGTTCTAGTCCAACAACGATTGTCCGAGATGGAGAATTACGGCTACGATACGATCTCTTTTGTGAAAAAAGAGCTTACCGGCAGGAATGACCTCATGTTTGTAATTTCCTTTTTCAAAGGTGGGTTTTACCCCGATTTGCTCAAGTTAGATACCCAGGTGAACCGTATCGGCGTGCTTTCTGGTGACCAGTTAGTGGATGTCAAAGAAAATGGGGCTAATGGCGAAATTCCAGATGAGGTGCTGGCTCAGGTGAAGGAGCGGAGAGCTCCTTATGTCGAACAATACGGCGACGATCAGGCGCATCTCGTGAGTTCTTCTGTGCTGCCGAATGTCAGATATCTGTTCATGCTTACAGGATATGCTTGGCAGCCGCAGTTGTCCGGCCTGATGTCTCATTCGTTATTGTTGTTCGGGCTGCTGCTTGTGATCGGTGCCGGCGTGGCTTTCTTAGCTTCACGGAATATTTACCGTCCCATTCATAATGTGCTAACGATTTTCAAAGGACTGGATCAGGGCCGAAGAGGTGTTGGTGAAGAAGCACTGGAGAGCACTGATGACATGTCCTTTATCACGGCAACCGCTGTGAACATCTCCCGTATGAATGACAGCCTGAAGGAAACCATCCAGAATAATCGGCTGTCCCTGCGTGATCATTTTTTACGCAACATGCTTTATGGGATTACCGGCGAGGCGGAGGTTAGGAACAATGCGGATAAATATGGGTTAGAGCACGTGCAGCATGACGTTACCGTTGTCGTGATGGAACTTGTGGATGCTCAAGACTTAGATGCACAGTTTCCAGTTGAGACGGTGGTAGAGATTAAAGCGGGGATATTCAGGATGATCCTAGAGGCGGTCAAGAAAGAATTCGACTATGAACAAGTAGAACTGGAACACAAGCGGCATGTTCTCATCGTCAAAGAGCAGCAAATTGATCGAATGAAACGGATTTTCACCCATATTTTATCCGGCATTGAAGCCGACACGGAGATTCGGGTGGTTGCTGCCATTGGCCGTCCCGTTATTTCATTAGGCAACAGTGCAGAGTCTTACCAAGATGCCGTACGTTTGCTGGAGCGACGTTTCTCGCTGGAAAAAAATACAGTCATTACCGTGAATGATGTCGTGCTCCAAAGATCAGATATGTACACCTATCCACTAGAGCTCGAGCGTGAACTGATTACCTTTGTCCTACAAGGGAAGACAGACCAGGTACAGGCTATTCTATCTCGTATTCTGGATGAGCACATGGAGGAAAGTTATCTAGGCGGGGAGAAGTTGGCCCGTTTTGTGCTTGCTGTCGATGTAACGGTGCATCGGATTCTAAATCAGATGAATAAGAGCTACAGGGAGCTATTTGGTCAAGACTCACTCTATGACGAGCTGAAGCAGACTGGTAACCGTAAACGGGTGCGGGAAAGAATTTATGACGTATTTGCGGTCATTATGGCGAGTATGGCGAACCGCAGTGAGAAGCAGGATCATACCGTAGCGGAGCAACTTCTGGCGCATATTCATGCGCATTTCAATGAGGATATTTCGCTCTCTGATATTGCTGAGCAATTTAACCTCTCATTGGGGTACATCAGTTTATTGTTCAAAAAGTTCACAGGGGAGAATTTCAAGGAGTACTTGAACCAATACCGAGTAAGCAAGGCAAAGGAATATCTAAACGCTGAGGAAGTATACAGTATCAATGATGTGGCAGGCAAAGTAGGCTGCAACAATGTCAATACGTTCATCCGTATTTTCAAAAAGTATGAAGGTGTATCTCCCGGCCAGTATGCGAAGCGAAATGAATGAACTACATTGAAAAGTAGTTTTTGAAACAAAGCCCCGGCACATGCCGTGGGCTTTTGTATTGTTACCAATAGAGGATGCCCATTAAAATGTAAACGTTATCAATAAATTCATGATGATCAAAATAATCGATATCGCCTACCCATCAAAATTATCGACATGCAGAAAAATAATAAGGATTTACTGGGAAAGGAAGCCGATGCTACACTTCAACCGTGAGAACCAAGCAACAAGAGAACGAGAAGGAGTGGGAATTGTCCATGAGTATGAAAACAGCTATATGGGAACCAGGAGCGCATGCGAGAGCGAGCACAGGTCATAGGATTTTGCGCAATCTAAAAAGAGACCGCTTTCTTTACTTACTTATTGTTCCTTTTATCGCCTGGTACCTTGTCTTTCAGTATTATCCTATGCTGGGGTTGCAAATGGCTTTCAAAAAATACAGTATATACAAGGGACTATCTGGAAGTCCTTGGGTAGGTTTTGATAATTTTGTAACTTTTTTCAAAGGTCCCTACTTCTTAAGAACGTTGAAAAATACGATCCTGATCAGTCTATACAGCTTGATTTTCGCTTTTCCAGCGCCGATCATATTGGCTTTGCTGTTGAATGAAGTGAAGAACATGCTGTTCAAACGTACCGTACAGACGCTCACTTACTTGCCGCATTTTATCTCCATTGTCATTGTAGCGGGATTTGTTACTAATTTTTTATCTCCGACCAATGGCATTGTAAATTTGCTGTTAGCGAAATTGGGTCTGGAAAAACTGTACTTTCTGGTGGTACCGGAATATTTTCGAACGATCTTCATCTCCATGAATATATGGCGTGAAGTAGGGTTTGGATCCATCATCTACATCGCTGCACTCTCCGCCATTCATCCAGAACTTCATGAAGCCGCTGTCATTGACGGGGCGAACAAATGGAAGCGAGTGCTGCACGTAACTCTGCCAGGTATTATGCCGACGATCATGATTATGTTGATTTTAAAAATCGGCAATTTGTTGGATGTCGGATATGAGGCCATTATTTTATTGTATCAGCCCTCGACGTATGAGGTTTCCGATGTCATCAGCACGTATGTGTACCGGACGGGATTGCAAGATGGCCGTTATGATGTTGGGACCGCCGTAGGTTTGTTCAACTCGGTTGTCGGTCTTGTGCTAGTCATCTGTGCGAATAAATTAAGCAAAAAATATACCGAAAGCGGTTTATGGTAGGAGATGACCTATGAAATTCCTGACACCTGGAGAAAAGATTTTTTCATTGTGTAACTATATTTTTCTAGGCCTTTTGGCTGCAGCCACCTTGTATCCATTTCTGTATGTAGTCTCAGCCTCCTTAAGCTCATCAAATGCCGTGTTATCTGGGGATGTGGTGCTGTTCCCCAAAGAGTTGACGCTGCAGGCTTTCAGGCAAGTTTTGACAGAGCAGGGCATTTGGCTTGCGTATGGGAATACGGTATTCTATACGATCGCTGCAACCTGTATACAGATGGCCTTCACCATTATGGGCGCATATCCATTATCCAAAAAAAGATTCATGGGCAGAACCCCGATCAGTTTCTTTATCGCATTTACGATGCTATTTAATGCAGGCATGATTCCTTTCTATTTGACGATCAAAGAGCTCGGCATGTTGAACAGCAGGTGGGGACTATTGATACCTTTTGCTGTAACGACCTTTCTGGTCATTTTGCTGCGAACGAACTTCCAGTCCGTACCGGAAGAGATGGAAGAGGCGGCTAAGGTGGACGGCGCTTCAGACTTTCAAATTTTGACCCGCATCTATTTACCCGTATCCAAGCCTGCGCTGGCAACCATTTCACTCTTCTATGCAGTAGGCACTTGGAACTCCTATTTCTGGGCTATGGTATTAATACAAGATGAGAGCAAGATTCCTTTGCAAGTGCTTTTACGCAGATTAGTCGTATCTATGAATCCAACTGAAGGCATGATGGCTACAACCGATACAACCGTGTTGTTCTCTCAAGAAACCGTTATTTACGCCACCATTGTCATTGCCATCCTTCCAGTTATTGTGGTGTACCCTTTTATTCAAAAATATTTCACCGCTGGCGCTATGGTGGGCTCCGTCAAGGGGTAAATAGAGAAAGATAAGGGAGGTGGTGCCTCCTCGATAGGCACGAATTGTAGAGAAAATAAATCAATATCATTTTGTACAATCCTAGGGAGGTTGCATGTCAATGAAACGCAAAGCATGGAAGACCGCAGCAGCTGCAGCTGCACTATCAGTCAGTATGATTACAGGTTGCTCATCGGATAAGGAACAAACGCAAGCTTCTCCTTCTACACAGGCTTCACCGCAATCCGCATCGGCGGCTCCGGCAAGTCCGCAATCCTCAAAAGCGAGCTCCAAACCGATTACGTTAAGCATTCATATGCACTATGGGAATGGTGGTGGCGGGGATAAGGTATTTAATGACGAGTGGCCCGTCTTCAAAAAAGCAGCGGAATTAACGAATGTTAGCTTAAAAGGAACCGCCTCTAAAACGCTGACGAACAGTGCTGAAGCTTACAATTTGATGCTGGCATCAGGAACGTTATCCGATATTATTCATTTTAGTAAAAAAGAAGATGCCAACAAGCTTGGGGGAGAGGGCGGTCTTGTTGCACTTAACGATTTAATTGATAAAAATGCGCCTAACATCAAGAAGTTCTTGGACAGTCGTCCGGATGTTCGTAAATATTTGACTTCTGCAGATGGCAAAATCTATTATGTCTCCTTTGTCCCAGATGGAGCAGCCTCAACGGGTTGGTTTATTCGCCAAGATTGGCTCGATAAACTAGGACTCAAAAAGCCGACTACAGCAGATGAGTACTACAGTGTTTTGAAGGCTTTCCGAGATAACGATCCGAATGGAAACGGGAAGAAAGATGAGATTCCTTATTTTAATCGTCAATCCTTTGGCGTGTACTCGCTGCTTAACCTATGGGATGCTGGTACGGGCTACAAAGTAGACCCGA
This sequence comes from Paenibacillus sp. J31R109, assembly GCF_059692055.1. NCBI lineage: Bacteria > Bacillati > Bacillota > Bacilli > Caryophanales > Paenibacillaceae > Paenibacillus > Paenibacillus sp. J31R109. The sequence goes on from NZ_JCAUAR010000005.1 coordinate 362,941, forward strand.
AAACGGATACCGTTGTCTATGATCCGATCAACCCTACTTACAAAACGGGAATGATGAACCTCGCTAAGTGGTATTCGGAAGGGCTAATAGACAAAGAAATTTTCACTCGTAAAGGCGACACTAGGCTGGTTATGCTATCAGATAACCTCGGTGGTTCTACGCATGACTGGTTTGCAAGTACGTATGGTTACAATGTGAAAGCCAAGGATAAAGTACCTACTGTGAATCTTGCGCCAATCCCGCCAGTAGCTAGTATGACCGGGGATGTGTCCTGGTTCGATTACCGTGCTACAGTGAGTCCATCCGGCTGGGGAATTGCCAGTTCCAACAAGAATCAATTAGAAACAATCAAGTACATGGATTTCTGGTTCAGTGAGGAAGGACGCCGAATGGCGAATTACGGTTTGGAAGGTCAAACTTATGATATGGTTAGCGGCAAACCGGTTTTCAAGAAGTCGCTGCTGGACACTGGGAATGTGTTGCTCAATCTGCAAAAGATGGGGGCTCAACAAGAAATCGGCTTCTATCAGAATTTTGATTATGAGAAGCAATATACCCCAGAAGGCGTACTGTCTTCCATTGATGAGTATAACGCGAAGTATATTAAGAAAGTCAGCGTGCCGAACTTAAACTTTACAGTGAAAGAACAAGAGCGCTTGAAAGAGTTGGAAGGACAAATTGAAACGTATCGTGTGGAGACGGGGCAGAAGTGGTTGTTGGGGGCTGAATCACCTGAGGCCAAATACAACGATTTCGTCAAACAACTCAAAACACTAGGAATTGACGAAGTACTAAAAATTAAGAATGAGGCTTACTTGCGCTATAAAAAAGGCTGATCAATCAATTGGTTTCCGGGCTGTGTATTTTGCGCAGCCCGGTAGTATAATAAACGCTACCAAAAATGAGCATGGGAGGGAAAATGAGGATGAGAAGGACAATTGCAATAAGTCTTATATGGGTTATGATGCTTGGATTGCTTTCACCTGGGATCGGCTCTATATCGTATGCTGCAAGTGAAGGCGATGCTAGTCCGCACAGCAGTGTCACTACAAGCATTAATGAAAGCGTGTACAAGGAGGTAGTGGTAAAGCCTTCAGCTGATGCCTATACCCTCAATTCAAGGGCAGACACCAATTATGGTAGTTGGGATCTACTTGTTCTGAAGAGGGATAACAACAGCAATACAAACCGCAAAATTTATACGAGGTTCGCGCTGGCGGACCTAGGCATCCGGGATCCTCAGAAGGTTATCAGCGTTACGCTCCAAGTTTATCGAACCGATACGACGGGAACAACCGGCGGCGTAGGTGTGTACCCGGTCAATGATAATTCCTGGCAGGAGCTAGGCATTACGTGGAATAATGCGCCTGCCAATGTTGCAGATCCACTAGCTGTCGTCACGGTAGGACCAGCAACCAAGTTCTATGATTTCGATGTGACAGCGTATGTAAAGTCCCATTGGCAGGATGAAGCCTTGTCCTTTGCTTTCTTAGGTCAGGTGCATGGTCAGCAGATCACTTTTGCCTCTAAGGAGCAGAATGCAGCAGGTGTGGGCAAAGAACCGCGGCTCGTCCTGAGGACGACTCAAACGCCTCTGACCGCCATTGAAGTCATCAATCCGCCGCTGAAAACGGTCTATTATCCAGGTGATAAGCTGGATCTGACGGGTTTGGTCGTAGGTGGTCATTATGAAGATGGCTCGGTGACGCCATTGACCTCTTACGCAGTGAGCGGCTTTGATAGCAGCGCGCCAGCCGCATCGCAGCAAATTAGCTTGACTGCTGAAGGTCAAACAACCCATTTCAACATAGAGGTACGTCCGCCATCAGGGGTGAATATCCCTACGTGGCCAGTCGGAAGTACGCTTACAGCGACAGGTACGTCTAAGACGAAGACAATGCTATCTTGGCCCCAAGCCTTTGATAATGAGGATGTGACGGGTTATCGATTGTTTGACGGGGAGAATCTCATGCGTACTTTAAGCGGTGATACTTTGTCGCTTTCGCTCACAGGATTAACACCTTCAACCTCGTATCACTTCCGTATCGAAGCTGGGGACAGCGAGGGGAATTGGACGTCAGGCCCGTCGTTGAACGTAGTGACGGAACTGAGTCCACCAGCGTTGCCACAGGTAACTTCAATTGAAAGCGGTGCTTTCAATCTGGCTGCTTGGACTGTGGGTGTGAATTCAGATGGCAAAGGCGTGTGGGAGACGCCAAGTGGCAATCTCGCTTTAACGACATATGCGAGCGCAGGGTCTGATCCGCTCCGCAACGTCATTGTTCATCAGACTCCGTTTATAGGTGACTTCGTCTGGACCGGTAAGGTCATGGTGACACCTCGCAGCGATTGGGATGATCTAGCTGTGGTGTTCAACTACGTAGATGAGAAGAACTATTGCTTTGTTTCCTTGAATAAGAGCAACGACGATGCGACCAACGGTATTTTCCGTGTTGTGAACAATTCGCTTGTTCAACTCAAGGATTTTAACATAGGCCTGCTAAAGCCTGGCACGGCACAGGAATTAAGGATTGACCGGCAAGGTTCGATCATCCGTGTGTATCTAGACGCTGATTATATCGGTGAAGCAGAGGAATCTCAGTATACGACTGGTCGTGTAGGCTTCGCAAGTGCAAACGATCGGGTCACGCTTTCCGAAATGAATGTATACGGAACAGAGTTGATCGATCTACAGCCGCCAAGCTCGCCAGGACAATTCACAGCGGAGGCACAATCCTCGAAGGCTATTCGCTTATCGTGGACAGCTTCCACGGACGATTCGGGCATTAAGCTTTATTCTGTCTATCGGAATGGCGTGTTGCTAGGCACGACGAACCTCACTGCTTATGTGGATGAGGGATTGACACCGCTGAGCGCATACAGCTATTACGTGACGGCAACCGACGTATCGAATAAGGTTTCGGAGTCAAGTGCAGTCGTGACTACAACTACTCTGGAACAAGATCTGCATACGTTCCCGTTCAGTCACAGAATGATCGACAGCGCGCTCCGGGAGCCGCTGCTGCAATATCAGCTAAGTCTGGAGTGGACGTCGCACAGTCTGCGAAGTGGTACTGCTCTGATGTATCTGACGACAGCTGCTTTATATGACCCTTCCTATAAGGGCAGCGACGGTACGATGATAAAGAATCGGATTCTAGCACATATTCGCAATATGCTGGTACCCGGAAGCAAGCGGGAGCCTGGCGCGTCCGGTTCACTGGATACCTCAGCGACATCTCTCGCAATTCAAGCACTTGATCTCGCTTCGACGATTCCTGCCGTCTGGAACGAGCTGACTTCGGAGGAAAAAGTCAAAATCAATCTCATCATGCAAGCGCATTTGGTAGCGGCGCATTGGGGACATGATGATGACAACAATTTCTCGACGGGAATCGATCAGTTGGGCAATTTCAACAAAGGATGGAATCCCAATTATGTAGAAGGTGCTATTGCCAGTGCGCTAGCTACGGTTCGTTATTTAGGCGGGGCAGACAATGCGAATGAGTTTCTGCTCAGTTTCGATTACGACAACTTTATGAGCAAACTTCAGGCAGCAGGACTTTCCAGCATTGCTTGGACTTTCCGTCAAACAGGCAAAGCTGCGCTCGAGGCAGCGGTGAAGAATGAATTTACGTTTAGAGGCCACACGTTGGATCAACCGTTCGAATGGATGAAAGACCGCGCCTTGATTATGTACAACAAAACAGTAAAAGCACAGTTATCCAGCAACGATACTGTTCGTGCTTTTGTCCTTAATCCGGAAGGATTGCCGAATGTAGGCGTGATGGGAATGGCACAGGAATTCGACTCAGTGGATGCCAATGGGATTCGAAGCGACCTCGATTATGTGACAAGGGGCTGGAATAACAGCATTCTTAGTTTGCTGGAGGCCTATTATTATGGTGTTGCTTCATCAGGTTCGCCAGAAGATCTTGCATTGATCCAATCTCGATATGCAATTGGGAGTACTGATCTCATCTATAAAGCGGTAAATGGGTACTCCGGTTATGCGAAAGGGAAGTCACTTGGCATTCGGGATGAATTCACCGCTGATGCTAATGTAGGTTACGATTGGCTGAAGGAGCTTTGGGAGAATGTGATTAGCCAGCCGTCACTGATTCCATTGCGAGAAGTGGAACCTGAGCCTCAAGGATTAGCTGTTGCCAAACCAGGTACTATCGTGCTTTCAGACGACAATGGGCAGGATACAGGTCTATTAGATGGTCAGTACAAAGTTACCATGCATATGTGGTATGGCGATAATGGCACACTTTACAAGCTCTATGAGAATGATGTGTTAATGGATACACAAGTTCTTAGTGACAAATCGCCGAACACGCAATCTGCGGTAACTTCCATAAACAACAAGCCGAATGGTACATATAAGTACCACGCTGAGCTCACGAATAAGTTCGGTACGAGCAAAAGCCAAGATTTAACCGTTATTATCAAACATGCTGCTCCTGCTAAACCAGTTCTTGCTAACGATAATTGGGATGGTGACGGAAACTTTAACGTTAACATGAACATGTGGTGGGGAACCAATGGGACGACGTATAACCTCTATGAAAATGGGGTGCTTGTTTATTCGCAAGCGTTGTCTGTGAATACTCCAAATGCTCAATCCGCTGTGGCATTCTTAACGAATAAAGCAAAAGGTACGTATGCGTATCGTGGTGAACTTGTGAACGATGCGGGTGCCACATCCAGCGATACGATGATTGTCAAAGTAACAAAGCCCTGAAGGCTGTGAAGCACAATCTTTGATAATAGTCGCTAGTCTGTAAAGGACAGCGTATGAGGAGATGACTCCATGAAAAAGAATATGTCTATGTTCGCTTTCTGTCTGGTTGTTTTGTTTACACTGGCTTGTTTACTTCCGGGATGGGAAACACCTGCTTATGCGTCTAGTAATTTGGCATTAGGTAAAACAGCTGTCGCGAGTTCTGTGAAAAATAGCTCCTTAGCCGCCAGTAAAGCTACGGATGGTGACAGCACTACTACTCGCTGGGGGTCGAACTACTCAAGCAGCGAATGGTTGTATGTGGATCTGGGCTCATCGCAAAATGTAGGCAGCGTGACTATCCAGTGGGGATCATCCTACGCTACTGCCTATAAAATCCAGTTATCCAGTAATGCCTCTACCTGGACGGATGTGTATTCAACTACGAGTGGTGATGGCGGCGTTGATGCCATTACACTTGCAGCAGCAGCCACAGCCAGATATGTGCGCGTGCAGGGGATTACGCCTGCAACAACGTATGGTTATTCCATCTATGAATTAGAGGTGTATGCACCGTCAGGTACGACGGATCCAGGTCCTGACCCGGGTGAAGAGCCAGATCGCGATGCCTCTTTTGGACCAAATGGTACGCACTGGCCGTCGCTGATTCCTACGCCTTTTATGTACGACACCACAGTAACGAACATTATCGATGTTAGCAACTCTTGGTCGGCAATCAGCACGGCGATTGCGGCCGTGACGCCTGAACAGGCAGCAGCAGGGGTTCTGATCCGTGTCGCTCCTGGGACATTGACGGGCAACGGGGCCGGTTCAGGTAATACGCCAGTTCTACAAAATCTTGGTTCTTCGTCATGGACGAAGCGCATTACAGTAGCTCCTCGTGACGGTTATGGAACAGTGACCATTACGGGAGGAGCTTTGATTAAGAATGTGCGTAGTGTGGCTTTCGCTGGACTGATGGCTGACCAAATCAAGCTGGAAGGCTGCGACCGCTCAGCCTTGGCTTGGACCAAAGTAACCCGTTGGTTGGCAGGGTACGGTATCGCAAACCAGACAACATCCATGGTAGAATTCAGCGAAGTCGTTATGCCGGATTCTCAAGTCGTCGATGGGGATGCCTCCGATTTCTATTCTGTATCTTCCGGCCCTATTGACGGGTGGCGCTTCGACGGCATCTATCTTGCTCCTCATTTCTTTAATCCAGCTACCACACCGAAGCCTCATACAGATACGATGCAATTTGCTGGTGCAGGGGCCTATACGAATATGACAATCCGCGATTCTGCGATCTTCTCTAGTAATAATTGCTCCATTCAGACAGGCAGCTTGAACGGATTGGTCCTCGAGCATAGTTATCTTGCAGCGGGGAGCGTGGCCCGAAGCCGCTATCCTTTCCTTGCTGGAGGATCTACGGAAGCAGGAACAGCGGCATTCAATGGCAACGGTACGAACTTTGTAGCACTAGATTCCGTTATCATTGGTGGAATGGGCTCGGCATCATGGACTTCCGCAACGAACACGAAAACCAGCTATGCGTATCAGGCTTCCCAGCAGCCTGCCAGCGGTGCTTGGACAGTGGATACGAGCTTATCTGCTACGAATCCAACCATGCCGCCAATGCCAAATGATACGTATTTGAACTCGATTTGGGGGAACTAAGTGAGGAAAGAAAGAGCCTGTCCCAAGTTAGATATGTGAATGATCGAGGCAGATAACTACGTTGGAAAAGTAAATAAGTGAATGAAAAAGCAGCTTAGCGGTTGTATACTTTGAACCTGCTAAGTTCTTTTTTTTAGTTTCCGCTTCTTGGAAAACCACGCCAGATAAGGTGATGGCATCATCCTAACTTACGTGGTTTCTCATTTTTACCGGAAATAAAGTGATGGTATAACGCTAAAGTGTTGATATACGCAGGAAACTTCGATTTTGGAGCTTTTAACGTTATCGCATAACGTTATTGTTCAGCTGGTCGTCCATTAGCACGGATTAGCGTTTTCCCGTAGCGTTATTTAAAGTAGTTGCGGTGTCCCTGGGTTATATACCCAAAGCACTGTTTGTTTTGCGCCAATTCAGCGGCGTAACGCCCGTTATTCTTTTGAATACGGTAGCAAAATGTTGGCTGGATGCGTACCCCAGATTCGTCGATATGGTCAGTACGGAATTGTCGGTATGAGAGAGAATAACACACGCCTGTTTAATCCTTTGTCGTTCCAGAAAGGCCATCGGGGTATTGCCAGTGTATTGTCTAAACGTTCGCATGAAGTGAGAAGGACTAATAGAAGCGAATTCTGCCATTTCCTCAATTGTTGGCCGCCAATCGGGTTCTTCATCCACTTTTCTGATCATGGCGTCGAATGCATGAACGAGATCATGGGAGAGCGTACCACTTTCTTGGGAGGGTTGGAGAATCTGAAGCAGCAGTTCAACGATCGCTTGACGGATAGCCGTGGAACGTAAAGGACTGGAGGCTTGCAGTGCATCTTTTAATCGTTGTAAAGCAGCTAGGGGTTGAATGCCCGTATGTACAATCCGCTGCAACTGATCTAGCTTTGTTCGAATGGTGGCAATCTCATGCTTAGGTAAGCAAAGCCAATCTTCATGCGACGGAGGGGAGAGGATAAACCACCAGAAGCGACTAGGTTCAATGACATTGAAACCACCTCGGTGAATTTCACCAGGTCGTGTATGAAACACTTCACCAGCTTTCGTTTCGTAGGTTCGATTAGCTAGCTCCCAGCTTGCTTTCCCGCGTTCAATAAAAACAAACTCGTAACCAAGATGTTCATGGTAGCCAAGTCGAAGTGCACTGTTAATTTCATCAAATCCGAAAACAAGCAACTCAGGAACAGCCTCAATAGGTTCTTGATGCTCTCGATTATACGTCCAACGGTGCTTGGCTGCAGGCGCCATGACATCATCCCTTTGTACAGAATATAGTCCGATTGTTTCTGATACTACTCTTCAAGGAGAAGAACGTCAAGACAAGTTCTAGCGATATATAATATATCTGAAGATGAAAGGGAGGATGAATATGGCCATTCAAGCTCAGAAAACGTATAAAATAACGGAAGCAGATAAGGCGACATTTGAGAGAGACGGTTATTGGATCAGTCCAAAGATTTTGGATGACAACCAAATTGAAAGACTTCGCAAAGCGCATGATCGCGTCTGGTCCGGTGATTATGACGGAGATGGGATGCCAATGAATCCATATCGACCGTCAGCTAATCCCGATGCTCTACGGAAGCTGGATAATGGGTGGTGGATTAACGACGAGATTCGGGAAACCGTAACGGATCCGTTCATTGGAGAACTTGTGGCCGATTTGCTTCAAGTTAATGAGACACGACTTTGGCATGATCAAGTCATCTTAAAGCCAGGTGTAGGGGACAAAGAAACGAGCTCGGGAAATGTGGGTTGGCATCAAGATTATGGCTATTGGCAGTGCAGCAGTACAAGTGAAATGATTACGGTCTGGATAGCGCTGCAGGATACGGATTTGACGAACGGCGGTATGATGACCATCCTGGGGTCGCACAAATGGGGACTCATTCCTGACAGCAATACCTTCTTTAATCAGAATATGGATGAGCTAAAAGCGAAGTACGCTGGTGGGCGTGAATGGGTGGAGGAGCCGTGTATTTTGAAAGCAGGGCAAGCGAGTTTCCATCATGGACTCACGTTCCATGGATCAGGTGCCAATCAAACGAACGAGGCTCGCCTATCCATTGTTGCACACGTCATGCCTGGCGGCACGTCGTATCTTTCGGGTATCCAACATCATTCCAACATTCGGTTGCTCGGACCGCGTCCTTATCATGGACAGCCTTTCGATAATGTGTATTTTCCGACGTTATTTAAGCGGTAGAAACGTTGGGAAATAAAATTAAAGTAGAACCTGCTTCTCCATGAAGCAGGTTCTTTGGTGTCTAAACACAAAAAAAGAGACACTATTGCTTCGTTACGGACATGTGATTACAAACCGAACTAAGGTAAATTTATATCAAAGGGAGGTTAACTCGATGTCAACTGAGAACGTAAGATTAGCTCCATCCACAAACATTGACCCTATAGTTAGATCAAAAACAAAGAAGAAATCTAACTTTACTAGAAACCTGAGCAGATATGCTTGGTTCTATTTCATGGTAGCTCCGGGAATGCTGTACTTTCTACTTTTTCATTATGTCCCTATGTGGGGGATTATCTTGGCTTTCAAGGATTACAGTCCATTCCTTGGAGTAAGCGGAAGCGAATGGGTCGGACTTCAGCATTTCAAAGACTTATTTACCCAAGAAACGTTCGGTAAGCTGCTTTCCAATACGTTGATGCTAAGCGCTGTGAATTTGTTTTTCTATTTTCCTTTCGTCATTGTGCTAGCACTGGCTCTAAATGAAGTGCGTTTGGTGATGTACAAACGAATTGTGCAAACCATCGTCTATATGCCTCATTTCATTTCTTGGGTTATCATTGCAGCCGTAACACTCATGTTCTTCGGCCCATCTGGCGTCATTAATCATCTAACAGAAACAAAACTAGGCGCTTCAATCCCGTTCTTAATGAGTAATGAATGGTTTCGTCCCGTTATTGTGTTCCAACATATATGGAAGGACGCAGGTTGGGGAACGATTATTTTCCTGGCGGCATTAGCGGGTGTAAATCCTGAGCTTTATGAAGCGGCTAAAGTCGACGGGGCCAATAGGTGGCATAAAATTTGGCATATTACCTTGCCTAGCTTGAAGAGTACAATTATCATTTTACTTCTTATTCGCTTGGGCAATGCATTGGATTCTGATTTTTTACAGGTGTTCCTCATGGCGAATTCACTTAATAACGAAGTTTCCGACGTATTTGATCTGTATGTCTATCGCAAAGGGATCATCGGTGGTGAATTTAGCTTTGGTGTTGCAGTCGGATTATTCAAGTCCATCATCGGATTAATTCTTGTTCTGTTCGCGAACTGGATGGCAAAGCTTGCCGGAGAAGACGGTATATTTTAAAGGAAGGAGGCTGCAACACCATGAAAGAAAGATTCACAATTCTCGATGGCCTTCTCTACGTGTTACTGGCCGTATTATCTCTGTTAGTTGTCATCCCATTTACTCACATTATAGCAGTTTCTTTTAGTCCGGCAGAGGCTAGTTTGGGGGGGACTTTCTTCCTATGGCCTAGAGGATTCACATTAGAAGCGTACAGTTATTTATTAACGAGTACAGACCGGTTCTTGGTTGCGCTTAAAAATACGATAGTCCTCACGGTACTAGGGACAACGGTTAACTTGGTTTTCTCGATTACGTTAGCCTATGGTTTATCCAAGAAGTTTCTTCCAGGCCGTCGTATCATGATGCTGCTTATTTTCTTCACTTTAATATTCTCAGCAGGTTTAATTCCTTCGTACTTGTTAGTGCAAAGCTTAGGCTTACTAGACAGCTACTGGGCAATCATTCTTCCAGGTGCGACCAATGCGTTTACGGTTATGGTTATGAAAACATTTTTCCAGGGACTACCTGAAAGCTTGGATGAAGCAGCTAGAATTGATGGAGCAGGCGAAGTACGAATTTTATTGTCCGTGGTGATCCCGCTGTCTATGCCGATTATAGCGACATTTTCTTTATTCTTCATGGTAGGGCATTGGAATCAATTCTTTCAAGCGATCTTGTATGTCAGTGATAGCACTAAATGGCCTATCCAAGTCCTTTTACGTCAAATGATTCTTGCAGCCAATGCGAGTATTGGAGCAGATGTAAGTTCGGAAGCAGACAATTTCCAAATCGGCAATAATGTGAAGATGGCAGCGGTCATTCTTGCTTTAATCCCGATAGTTCTCGTATATCCATTTCTACAGAAATACTTTGCACAGGGTGCTCTTTTAGGTTCTGTTAAAGAATAGCACACGGAATTAGGAAAGGTGGTGGTGCTCCTCAAACAGGTGAAGTAAGATAGGAGACACAGACGAAATGATAGAGATAAATCGATAGGATAGGATGAACTGTAACCGATATCATAGGGAGGTCGTCACAATGCGTAAACTTTTAACTAAGAAAACAGGTATTTCTGCCATTATATTATCCCTAACTATAACCAGTTTGGTTGGTTGCAGCTCTAAGCCAGCTGAGCAATCAAGTCCAACTCCGAGTGCTACAGCAGGTGCGGCGGCAAGCGCGAAGCCAGCGGAGCCCCTTCGAATTAAAGCTATGAGTGTCTTATTTGGAGATGCTCCTGCGATGCCGAACCAAGCGAAAGAAGCGATCGAGAAGGCAGGCAATGTTATTCTCGATATTGAATATGTGCCAAGTGATGTATATAACGATAAATTAAACATTGCCATGGCCAATAACGATTACGACCTTATTCTTTGGGAAAAAGGGAAAGCGGACGAAAAGTATATTAAATATGCGAAGCAAGGCGCTTTCATGGATCTTACTGAGCTGATCAAAGGGAAAAATAAGCTGGAAGAAATTCCTCAATCCACGTGGGATTTCACGAAGGTTGGAGGCAAAGCATTCGGTATTCCACGTCCTCGAGCAGCCTTCGGCAATGGAGAAGCGAATTTCGTCATCCGCAAGGACTGGCTGGATAAATACAATTTACCTGTTCCCAAGACGGTGGATGAGCTGACCAATGCGTTAAAGGTATTCAAAGAGAAAGATCCTGCTGGCGGTGGCAAAACGATTCCCATGGGGGCTTACGGGAGCTGGGCTGGTAACGTGAGTATGGATTACGTTTTTGGGGATACAACACCTCTGCGTTTTGCTTATGGGATGCCGTATGATTGGTCCGTGGATGCTGCAGGTAAAGCGGTAAATGAAGTGCAAACGCCAGAATATAAAGTCTACTTGGAAGCTCTTCGTAAATTATGGGCGGATAAATTAATTGACAAAGATGCTCCGATCCTCAAAGGCGATCAAGCAACGAACAAATTCTTATCCGGTGTCGTGGGTGCTATTGCGAATAACGTACGTGCGATTGGTGAGCCTGAAATGGATAAATTGAAGAAGAATGATCCGAATGCAGAACTAGCTTTCATCCCTGTGTTAACTGGTCCTACGGGCAAAGCAGGAACGAACCTGACGAGTGGTTATTACGGATTGTGGGTTATCCCATCGAAGGTTGATAAAGAAAAAGCAAAACGAATTGTTGAGTATTTGAACTGGTCAGCTGATGGTAAAGTAAATGGTGATCTTAGTCTTGGCATTAAGGGATTGCATTACACGGAAGTAACCGTTAAAGATGCTGCTGCTGTTCCACCAATTCGTGAACTCGTGCAGAATGCAGACCAAAAAGCGTTAACTGCCAAAGAAAGACCAGACTATTATATGCTTCAAAATCAATATTCCCCTTATATCAACAATGCAAAAGCTTTGGAATTGATCAAGTTACAACGGAAGTACTTTGATGAAATGAACAAAAAAGAACTGCTGATTCCAAATCCATTTGAAGGATTAACGTCAGCAACTTTGGCCAAAAATCCGGATAATCGCAAGAAACTAGACGTAGCTGCATTGAAATATGTATTAGGCGAATTGCAGTGGGAAGCGGTACAGAAGGAAATCGATGATTGGGTGAAAACATCAGGGACACAAATTGCTAACGAGTACCTAGAGCAATACAATCAGTCTAAGAAGTAATAAGAAAAAGCGGCAGATCAAGGTTGCAAGATAACCTAATCTGCCGCTGTTTTGTATGGTTTCTTAAATTGTTTTAACTGTTCTGCACAATCTGGCGATATTCACTGGGGCTCATGCCAACTTCACGCTTAAACGTTTTATTAAAATGGCGGTAATTCTCCATGCCGACGCGTTCGGCGATTTCAAAGGTTTTTAGCAGCGTGGTTTCAAGCAGCATCTTGGCTTTATTCATTCGAAGTTGTGTGACATATTGAATGTACGTCAGTCCGCTGAACTTTTTGATGAGATGGCTAAAGTAGGGAATGCTGTAACCCGCACTGGTAGCAGCGTCTTCCAGTGAATATGGATTTTCCAGATTCATTTCAATCTCAGCGAGAATATGGAGTAAGTGAGCATCCTCGAGCTGTGTTTCTTTGATTTGATTTTTCAACTTCACCAGAAAGGTCTCGACAGCCTCATTCAATTGATGAATCGTCTGACTGAGATCAATTTGTTTTAGCAATGTAGAAATCTCAACGGAGATTTCCTTAATAATATTCTCCTGAACTTGTTTGAAAGCGATAATGGCTTCAACAAATATACCTTTGACCTGGAGCGGGTCCCACTGCTTCTGTTCAGCTTCCAAGATAAACTGACGTTGATTGGGGAGTCCGCTTGTCTTACCAGTTGGATAGTTATAGAGCGACATTTGCAGCTTCTTCACCCGCTCTTTACGAATGTCAGGCAAGATCTCAATAAAATGTGGAAGTGATTCTGGCAAGACAGTGGAAAGCGTTTGACTTTGTTTATAAAAGAAAGGGAAATCCATTTTGTATAAGCTGCGAATCTCATTTAACCATAATGTGGTGCTAGTTCTTGTGGAATGGAAGCTTAAGGAGAAGATATTTTTCTTCAAATAAGTATGGAAGGCTGCGCGAACCTCGGCGATAACATCCTCCACTTTACCTTCATCATGTAAGCAACAGGTCCCAATAAAACGTCCCTTGTCCAGGGCAATCGCTTTGACTGACCCGTATTGGCTAAGGATTTCCTCCATGACATTGACGCCAGCAAACTGCCAAATTTTCAACTCTTCAGACTCTTCAAGAGAGAAGCGAAGCGAATATTGATCCAATTCTACGACAATTACCAAAGGTTGTTTCTCATCCACCTGTAGGCCACACTCGGCTAATCGAGTAAGCCAAGGATCCTCTTTCCCTCGAATCATATCAAGAAAAAGATTGCGATCTCGATCTACCTCAACTGTACGTAATTGATGTTCTAACGTAATTTGTCGCACGACTTGATCCGTTTGTTTCTTCAGCATCGTAGAGACATCCAAGAGTGCTTTAAGAAATACGTCTTCATGCAGCATGCAGTCATCTTTAATTAAATAGGAGGAGGCACCTAGTCGTATGGCTTCTTGCGCAAAATGAAAATCTTGGTGACAGGATAAAATAATGACTTGCGGCATGGTGATAGTTCCGTTAGCTGCTTCTCTTTTTAACTCCCGCACAAGCTCCAGTCCGTCCATGACAGGCATCGTAATATCGGTGACAACAATGTCAGGAGCGTGCGTCAGACATAGCTCAAGCCCCGTTCTTCCATTAGAAGCTTCAGCGATAACTTGAAACTGGCTCATCTCTTTCTCCAAAATGCTGCGAAACAATAGCCGAATAGGCTTCTCATCCTCAATAATAATCACACTAGTTGTCATGGCGATGTTGTCTCCTTCTTCCAATTGATGCGGTGCGCTGGCAAGCTAAGTGTGATGCAAGTTCCTTGTCCTTCTTCGCTTTGAACCTCCATGTAGGCATCAGAGCCATAGAGCAGCCGGATACGTTCAGCGACATTTTTAATGCCAATATTCTCGTCCACATCAGGTCGATGTAAGTAGCTTCGTAATTGCGTTAATTTCTCCTGCGTCATCCCAGCGCCATCATCTTGAAGCGTTAACACAACCGTTTGCTGACTCGGATCCGAGTAGGCGCTCAGTGTCACTTTTCCATGTTCTCGTCCCAACGGCAGAATGCCATGAAAAATAGCATTTTCAACTAGAGGCTGTAAGAGCAGCTTGGGAATGCTGATGTCTAGAAGGGATTCTTCGACGTCCACGACCCACGTTAGCTTGCAATCGTATCGAAGCTCCATCATATAGAGATAGTCCTGTAAGTAGGCGATTTCTTTCTTCAAAGGGACTGTTTGTTCATAGTTTTCCATAGAATACCGCAGCAAAGCAAACAATCGAGTCATTAATTCTTTGAAACGAACAGTATCATTCATCAAGGCATAGGCACTAACCGCATTCAAGCAGTTATATAAAAAGTGTGGATTAATCTGCGATTGCAGCGCACGAATTTCACTTCGACGCTTCATTTCCTCTGTACTTCGCAGTTCTTCAATAAGCTTGTGAAGTTGGTTGGTCATGTTGTTCAAAAAGTCTCCTAGTTCCCCAATCTCATTCTTGGGATAGGTCGGAAAGGGATTTTCAAGATTGCCATGCTTGATATGTGAAATGTGTTTTTTTACAGTTTGGAGAGGGCGATACAGGTAATAACCCAAGAAGATTACACTAATCATACTTAGTCCCAATATACCGAACAAAAGAATTTTCACACGCTTTTCCAGCACGCTCGTTTGGGCGGTTAACTGTTGGATTGGAATTTCGGACATGACCAACCAGTTGGCAAACTGCGGTGAACGATAGATGGAGATCATGGCATCTTTCTCTTTAAATTGATTCGGCTTTCCTAACGAGTCCCAGAGCTTAATGAGTTGCACCGAATGTTCGGGAACAGAGGTACTTCCTTTCGCATTGGAAGAGGCAATCAAGTGACCAGATTGAGTCACAATGGAAACCGAGCCTTGTTCTCCAAGATCAATGTGTGACACTAGATTTTGAATAGCTGTATGAGGAATGGCAATGAGCAATGCTCCTTGCGCTTCATCATAGGAATTGTAGGGAACTTTTCGTAAATATAATGTGTTGCTTCCGAGTATGGCATAAGGCTGGGGACTGTCCTTATCCACAAATAAGTTTGCTGAGCCCTGAACCATGAAATCCTCGATGACATCCTTATAACGAGATTGTGCAAGGGGAATGGCGTTCTGAAATTTGGTTTCGTCATCACCAGAGCGTGTCGAATTGAAGATATCCCCTGTTAGCTTACTGTACAAGCTGATATACACACCCAAATCTCCCATAACGGTAGCTTCGGCATCAATGGCATCGGCGATTTTCTTTTTTTGATCAAAATTGTCGAACAAGGTTTGCTTAACCTCAATGTCATTGAACAACGAGAGCAGACTATTCTGATAACTGAACTGTTTAATTCGTGTTAGAGCATTGTCCATCCGTTCCCCAACTTGAGATACGACTTGATAGTTCACTTTGTTCACTTCAGCTTCTAGAATCGTCTTGGAAGTCTGAATCGAAAGCAGGGCTAATAGAAACAAAGGTACCAGACAAACTAACAGCATGAACATGACAGTTCGGACATAAAAACTCTTTCGCAGAAACGTCCAAAAGGGGGTATGCAGGTGTAAAACCCCTTCCTAATGTGGTTTCTTTCTATTGTAAAGCAATTCAAAAGCTTTGAACATGTCGCATCCGATGCTAAAAAAAGATACACATTTTCCCTTCGAAAATGACACGGTGATCCGTATTATACTTAGACGCAGATGAGATAGTAGGAGGGGAACGTATGAAATATAAACAATTGAGGTTCGATTCGACCTATACGAAGCCTTTGATGAGTGATGAAGAGTTCTTCCGGGAAGTCATCAATCTAGAAGGTAAAGGCCTAGAGGAAGTGAGATCCTATGTCGAATCGAATGACTGGGGAAACGCGCGAGAAGCTTATTTAACGTATGTAGAAGAATCAAGTAATCAAAGGTATTACTTTGGTAGTTCAACGGTCTCTGAGATGAGTGCTTTTGTTCGTGAGCAGTATGAGGAAAAGGAGTACCAGCCACTTCTAGAAGAGGCTGAGCGTGTTGCGGCATTTGATATACCGCTCTATGGCAACAAACGGATGACGTTCCCTGATGGTGTGATCGATTGGAATGGTTGGTTCCACGATTCTTCACAGCATCAGTTGTTTCTAACCCGATGTATATATATGCTGTCGTTGTCGAGGGCGTATTGTCTTACAGGGGATGAAAGGTTTGGTACTTGCTTCAATGCACTCATTTCTTCGTTCATTGAAGATTGTCCTGTGCCATTGGATGACACGTTCTTGGTTGAGCACTGCGCATGGGAGCCGCTTACGGTTGGCATTCGAATGTTCATGTGGCCGGAAGTGTTTATCACTTTCCTGGCTTGTTCAGCCTTTCAACCAGAGACAAGAATGAAAATGATTAAGTCTTATTATGATCACGGGGACTATATTTATCGCTATCATACCAAGCATGGGAATCATGCGACGATGCAGCTGCGTGGTTTGCTGAATACGGCACTTTTGTTTCCTGAGTTCAAGGTGTCACCGAAGTGGATTGATTACACACTGAAGGAATTTCCATCTTATATATTGCAAAACGTGTACGATGATGGCATTCAGTTCGAAGCAAGTCCGACCTACCACGTGACGGTAATGCGGGATCTGCTCGAAGTGGTGGAGCTGTGCAACCACCACGGACTAGAGCAGGGGACCGACATGAAATCGGTCCTGGAGAAGATGTTCGAAGCGGTCGTTCACCTCCTGTCTCCGACAGGAGAACTACCTCGCTTCGGCGATACGGACGTGATCCGCGGAGCGCCGATCACCGGACTGATGAGCAGCGGCGCTCGTCTATTCGGCCGCAGCGATTTCAAGGTCTTCGGCGAAGCGAAGCTGCCGCTGGTGGCTGCGCTTCGCTTCGGCCGGGAGGAGGCGCAGCGCTACGCCGCTCTGGAAGGAAGGCTGCCTGAGGCGCTAGCCGCCGTGTATGCGCAGGGCGGCTATATGCTCGCCCGCGATAGCTGGGAAGCATCGGCCATGTATGTGGCGATGCGCGCTGGTGGCGGTGTCGGCGGACATGTCCACGCCGACGCACTGAACGTGCTTCTCTATGCGCACGGCAAGGAGCTGCTTGTGGACTCGGGCAAAGGTGTCTACGAGTGGGACTCTGTGCGTAAATATATCATTTCTACGCGTGCGCATAATACGGTCGTTGTGGACGGACAGAACCAGTATGTGCGCAATCTGCACTGGGAATCTGTATCAGGGGCTCCGTGCAAAATCTGGGATGTGAGAAGCTCAGCGGAATACGAATTTTTCTTCGCGAGCCACTATGGCTATACCCGATATGACGATCCTGTCATTCACACGAGGAAAGTCCTATTCGTCCGAAATAAGTATGTCGTTGTGATGGATATCATGAAAGCAGACAAACAACACCAGTACGAGTTGTTCTTCCATCTACCATCAGGGGATGTCGTGGCTAATGCAGATCTTGAACGTGTGTACACATTGGATGATCACGCAAATGTACTGTTGATTCAGGCTGATGAAGGTGAAGCAACTTGCACGTTGGAGAAAGGTTGCCTGTATTACGATCAGAAGTATCTGCCTAAGCCTGTTGTGAAATATGCACGGGAAGAGGCAAGTAATGCTTGCTTCGTGACCGTTTTGGTGCCTTATGGATCGACCAAACCAAGTGCACATATACGTCGGCTGGAAGCTTGGCGAGAAGGTCAACCCTTGCAGCCATGGGAAGCAACGGCATTGGAGATTGAGTTGGATGGGCGAATAGACCGTCTATGTGTAAATCATTTATCGGTTAACGTTGCAAGCTTTCTGGATGCCACAGGTAATGTAGTTGCAGATAATTTGATCAGAGATACCAAAGACTCAGTTGAGATTACGTTTCGGGAACGCATAAGGCAGTCCGATCTAATTGTTGAATAAAGGGGAGACGGGAATATGGTGACACTTAACCAGCTTGCAAAGGAATACGCCCTACCAAGGTTGTATGCCTACGTGGAGCAGATGTGCAAGGAACAACAAGCTATGAAGCTGGATGGTATGGATGTTTTTGATGACAAAGAGGGCTTTGTATCTGGCTCCTCGATTCGATCTGCTGCTTTCGTGTTAGAGCGATTGGATCGAGATGATCAATCCTTTACTGATTTATTTGCTACAATTCCAGGGCTAATCCGCTATACGTCGGAACTGCCTGCAGTGACATGGGGCATTCTGTTTTATCTACAAGGATTACATTCCTTGAAGGAACAGGGCCTTTTGGATGCGGCAGTTCCTCCAGAGATGATGGCGTTTTTGAAAGCGAAGATGGACTGGCGCTCCTTTGTAGTGGAGGAAGGCTTGCAATTGCATAGCAATTTTCCAACCAATTATTATGGCGTTGCATTTCGCATTGCGGTGCTGCGAGAAAAGTTAGGCTGGGAATCGCCTGATTATGCGAAAGGACTCCTACAGAAATTAATGAATCATATTTCCTCGTTCTCCGGCGAGCACAGTTACATGGATGAATCGAAGGGCGAAGGTAGATTCGACGTCTATACGATGGCCATCCCGTTTGAAATATACGAAACGCTCGTCGAGTTGGAGATGGAAGTAACGGAACAAATTCAGAGCATGATGAAAAGTGTCATCTCGATTTTTCTACGCCTTGCGAATGAACATGGGGACGGTTTCACATATGGCCGAAGTATTGGTTTTTATGGGGATAAAGGTGTTCACTGTTTGTTGACTGCAGTTAAGTTAGGATGGTTGTCCCAAGAGGAGAAGGAACTGGCCTATGCGTATCATATTAAATTTACAGAAAAACTGATTCATTACTGGCACGACCCTAAGATGAATTCCGTAAATTTATGGGAGAAAGGTCGACGAACGGATGCCTATCGGCATAAGCATCGTATTCTGATGGCTAATTTGGAGGGATACATCGGCATCATTCGGCTCTCCGAGCAATGGAATGAGCTTGGGTACCACGATAAGTATGTGTCCAGGGAGAGATTTCAAGAGCTGCTAAGCCTGCAACTTCCTCATTCCTTAGTTACCTTCGCAGAAGGGGAGTTTACTCGGGCGATGGCCATTATTCGAAGGGATGGCAACGTCTACTCGCTTCCGATTGTGAATGAGGCATGGGGGAAATGGGTATATACGCCGTATTTGCCGATACCTTTTCAGCCTCGTGTGTTAGAGGCTCCACCAAATACGTGTCACCCGCAGCTCGTTCCTACATTTGAATGGGCAGACGGTCGAAGTGCTGCGCCTGTTGCATTCGCTAGGACTGTGAAGACAGAAGAGGATCGGGATACGGGGACGTATACGATTCGCTATGAACAAGATATTCTCGGCCAAGTGACGGAGAATGAGCTGCTTCGTGTCGATGTAGGAATTCGTACTATTAGTACGTATGTTTTTGGAGAAAAATCTATTACACGCAAGGACATCTTCACCTTCAATGGTGGTGAGATGCCCAGTCGGATCGGGATGGAATTTGCAACTTTTTCAGCTGAGCCAGTAGTTCAAGGTGAGCGCATCCAGTTCGGAAGCGGACCTATAGCTTCGTTCGATGTGAAGGGGTTACAGCTTGTTTCTACGGAAGATGTGACTGCTGATCCCCTGTACCATACGTCTCACGGTGCTTTGCATACCAAGACGGTATGGTCGACGGAATTGAATCCGAACGAAATAGGTCACCAACTGGAAGTGAGTTGGAAGATTACGTTGCTGTGAGTAGAAGAGGCAAAAGAATGAAGCCGTCCCAAAAGCGATGCGGCGAAGACAATAGCGCCCTTTTAGGGCGCTAAATTGAATCAGCAGCCGCCGCGAGAAGAAATAAGGCCCTTTTGGGGCGTTAAAGTGCCCGAAGCGGCCGAAAAACGAGCGCAAGGGTTCAGATGACGCCCTCTCCCCCTGATGATAGAAAGGGAGGAGGCGTATCTGAAGACTGCGCTAAGAAAAAGAAACACTTTTCCTTCGAAAAGGGCATGGGCTATTGGTTTTTTATACGGTATTCTGTTGGAGAAGGAGGAGACATCTACTCGAAAACTCAAAATGTAATCGCTTACAATTTATGTCTATTAGGGGGAACTATCGTGTCATCTTTTCAACAGTACCGTAAGTTTATTTTCCTGAGCGCCTTTCTATGCTTTGCCTTATTCTTCACGGTGCACACTGCATCTGCCGAGAATATAACATTCCCCGCAGATGCAGGGGTAATCGACATTACGAAAGCACCTTATCTTGCGGATCCAACGGGGACGATGGACGCAACCGCTGCGATTCAAAAAGCAATGACCGATGCACGTGGGAATCTTAGATCACGGACGATTTATTTTCCAAATGGCACCTATCAGATAAGCGATACGCTCATCATGGGTACGGATAAAGATTTGCATAGGGGGATGATTCTGCAAGGGCAGAGCCGTAATGGGACAGTGATTAAACTGATGGATAATGCCCCAGGTTATAACGACCCCGCACAGCCAAAGGTCATCATTAACTCAAGTCGATCCAAGGATAATTGGGCGAACAGTAATTTTGATCTTAGTCTAATGAATGTAACGATTGATGCAGGAAGCGGCAATGCGGGAGCAGTAGGTCTCGTCTATGTGGCTTCGAATCAAGGGACAGTTCGCGATGTGCTAATCAAATCCAGTGATCCTAACGGTGCTGGACATATCGGTTTCGACGAATCTATGGAGAAAATACCAGGTCCTTCTTTTATAAAAAGGCTAGAGGTTATTGGATTTAACTATGGGATAAAAACAGCATGGCAACAATACAGCACAACGCTGGAAGAGATCAGTTTGTCCCATCAGCAAATTGCGGGCATCTACAATGAAGCCCATACACTCGCCATTCGCAAGTTGAACAGCTTAAATACCGTGCCAGCGATTATCCAGGCGGAAGATTCTCAGACGAAACTGCCTGATGGCCAATATGTCATGGAAGGACAGGGAATGATCTCCCTTCTTGAAAGTCAGCTGCTCGGAGGTTCACCTGACCAACCAGCGATTGATATCCGATCTGGTCATTTATTTGCTCGTGATGTGATAACGGCAGGCTACTTAAGTGCTATTCGCGATCATGGAAGCAGCGTGATTACAGGGAATATAAGCGAATATGTGACTGGCGGTATCGTGAATGCAACTTCTTTTCAGCCGAAATCCCTAGGATTAGAAATCAAAGAGACACCTGAGCTTCCTTGGCCAGATCCGAGCACATGGGTGAGTGTAAGAACCTACGGTGCCAAGGCTGATAGTACCACGGATAATACGGCAGCAATCCAAGCGGCGATGAATTCGGGTGCTGAAACGATCTACTTCCCTAATACATCGGCAGATGAAGCCACAGCTAGATATAACGTCAGTGATACGATTACGATACCAGGCACAGTTAAGCGTATTATCGGGATGTATTCGATTCTGACGCCAACGGGCACTTTAAAGACGACATCTGGCAAGCCGATGTTTCGAATCGTCGACGGCAGCCATGACGTTGTGATGATCGAAGGGCTTCGAACAACCGTGAACAATGTGAGTTCCTATTTCATAGAGAATACAAAGAATAAGACGCTGGTTATGAAAAATATGGCGATTCGAGCAGGGTACGCGTATCGAAATTCAGGTACTGGTGACCTGTATCTAGAGGATTTCCACACCCTTGCCAATTTTAACCCCGTAATTACGAACCCTGAGCCTGGCCTTATTTTCAAAAATCAGAATGTGTGGGCTCGTCAATTAAACCCTGAAGTTTCTTCCCCTGAATTTGTTAATGATGGTGGTCATGTATGGGTGTTGGGGCTAAAGACAGAATATGAAACAACGTTAGCTGAAACCAAGAACGGCGGCAAAACGGAAATTATCGGATGCTTAAGCGCAACGGTAAAATCGACAGGGAAGGTACCTGCATTTGTTACAACCAATGGAGAATTATCCGTAGCGGGCTGTTCAGAAGCTAGGAACACAGCGAGTAATGGAGTATTCCAATGGATCGCACAAGAGACACGAGGAGATGTAACGCGTAACATTTACGCCAAAGATGTGCCGTATCATCGAGCTGGCCAAGATGCTTCAGTGAATGCATTTGCTATTCCCTTGTACACTGCGTATGGCCCAATGGATATTTTGAAAGAAATCTCTGTTGATGGCGTTGCCAATACCCAAGTCGCCTTGGGGGGAACGGAATTTACAGTAACGCTGCCAACGGGAACAACAACCGTACCTCACTTGACTGCGCTAGCCCCTGATGCGGCTGCAGACGTACAGATTATTCCTGCTGCATCTGTGCCTGGAACTACCTTGATTTCGGTGCAAGGGGCAGGGGCAGGCAGTCCTCCACGTTGGTATCGTGTTCATTTCGTAACGAAGGATGATGTTCATAACACGTATACGGATCTAGCAAATGATTCAACACAGGTCACAGAGAAATCAGCGGGTGCGATTATTGTGAAATCTGATTCTCAACGTGTATATGGTGACATGGGTCGATGGGCATCCAATGGTCAACAGTCGGGTACAGACTATCTTGTCTACCATTCACCTAAAGGCGCAATTGAGCGTATTCAAGTTGAAGCTTTTGAGGAAGAGGGAGCTCAGTCGAATCTGCAATTCTCACTCTCCGAGGATGGGAATAGCTATCAATCTTTTAACCCAATGAGAAGGCTGTTGTCCACGACTTCAGGTATGAATAGGGTCTTGTATACAGCTGAAATACCAACGATTACGCCAAATACTTATTTTAAAATAGCCTGGAATTCCCTGCAGCGTACAGATACTCCTAAGTTGCAAATAGGTGAAGTTAGCTTTGATTACGATCAGGAAGTCGTGCTAGTAGAACCGAGCTCAAACCGAATTTACTTAGATCCTGCTCGCGTGGATTTTCAAGTGTACACCTTCGATCCTTCAGGGGTTAAGCGCGTTGAGCTTTATGCAGGTCCGACACTGCTTGGAACGGCATCAATGACAGGTGATAGCATGTATGGCTACAGTTGGATGGCCCCGCCTGGTGGCAATTATGATGTTAAGGCAAGAGTTGTTGCGAATTCTGGTGCCATATTTGAAACCGATGTTACTTCAATAGCTGTCAAAAATAACATCGAGCCAGGGGCTCCATCACCCATTATTGATGCCTCACCCATAGATGGTTACATCTCTTACGTAGATGGAACGAACAATCCGACCAACACGGGTAGATTGAATGGCTATCTACGTCTAAGTCCGGATGGCACGTTCAGTGCAGCAGATGGCACGACGTTGAAATCTGAAACGCCGCTTGCGTATGAAGCGAATAAGACGTATAAAATCCGTACCCAAATGAACATCGGCACGAAGAAATACAACTTATGGATAACGCCAACTGGTGGGCAAGAGGTTCGGATCGCCAATAATTACACGATGAATACATCAAGTTGGGGTATTAATTACGTGCGCCGAATGGTCACGAAATCAGCTGCCGATGGGGAATTCAAGGTAGAAAATCACAAATTGTGGTCTGACAGCGTACCAACTCCAGTGACAACGCCGTTTTTTTACTCTTCCGGCACATGGGCCTTAGGCAAATCAACAACGGATTTGGTCACGACTAATTACACGTATGTGGGCAATGTGTACACCAGTTATGATCTGACACCTCGTCCTGTTGAGAAGAGTGCCAGTGTGATGTACAGCTTAGGAAGCGTAAAGCAAGTGAATGGGATCGGTATCGTGTGGAAAAATGGGGCAGCAGCTTCCAATCCATTCTCAGTTGACATTTCCATGGATGGTGCTAACTGGACCAATGTGTACAAAGGAAGAAACAGCGGTAAATCAACAGAGATGGAATATTACCACTTTGGCAATGTGCAGACAGCTTACGTGCGAATATTAAATGCGCAAGGTGTTGTCAGCTCTTTGCTCTATGGCTATGAAATGACGACAGATGCTCGTTTAAGCGAGGTTGCACTAAATGGGGATAAGTGGCATGGTTTCCTGCCAGAAACGCATGATTATTATATGGGTCTGACACCTGGTACGACGATAGCCCCTACCGTTACTGGGGTTACCTACGGCCTATATGGTAAAGCCAATGTGATGTCTTCACAAGCGAATAGTGTACCTGGCACAACACTTCTGTCCGTAGTAACAGATGGTGGTGCTGCACAAACGTATAGGTTTCATTTTGATCAAACTTGGCAGTCTGGTAATGGTATTACCGTGGAACATCTTGCTCAGAACCAAGTGAGCTTGAAGTGGACACCACCAACGGGTCACGCACCTATAACTGCTTATCAGTTGTACCAAGATAATGAATGGATACAAACAGTTTCAGGCAGTGTGTATACAGCTGTATATGGCTTGCAACCAGGCACGATGTATACGTTTAAAATTATAGCGTCGGATGCATTCGGTAATTCGCATGGGGAGTTGGTGAAACAGGTTACTACGTTGCATGAACCGCTGCCCGTGACAATTAAACCGACTTGGGCACAAGGAAGCCAGCTTCATTTTAAACATGTACGACAGAAGAAAGTTACCTTGAAATGGCAACCTGCACAAGATGATCAACCCATTATGAAATACGAAGTGTATCAGAATAATGTCTTAATCGCTTCGCTTCCTGGTGATGTTTATAAATGGAAAGTCAAACGGCTGTCGTCAGGCGAGAGATATGATTTTTATGTCGTTGCCGTAGACAAGGATAACAATCGAAGCGGGAAGTTGATTGGAACTGTAAAAACCGACAAGGAGGACAAAGGCAAGAAGAACGATAGCAAAAAGAACGATAACAAGCATAAATCGAAGGAGAAGAAAGAGAAGAAGGAGGAAGAGAAAGTTACTTCTCCTAGGAGAAAATAGAAGTGTTCCCGCTTGCCTATCAGGTTGGCGGGTTGCTTTTTACATAAAATGTAAACGTTTTCATTTAATGGCCACTATGAAGGAGGTAAGATGATGAGTAAAGGAAGGTTCAGAAAGCTTCTTGTGGGACTTCTTGGCTTCCAGCTTTTGTTTCATGCGTTGCCTGTTTTTGCAGAAAACATTGTATTTCCAGGTTCGACGGCTCCGAATGCGAGTTCAGGCATTATTAATGTTGTTCAAGATTATGGGGCAGATTCAACGGGAGCTACAGATGCCTCTGCAGACATTCAAGCTGCGATTAACGCAGCAAGAGGCCAGTATACGGCGCGTACTGTGTATTTTCCGAATGGCAATTATCGGATTGACACGCCTCTGGTCATGGCAACCGATGAACTGAATCACAGGGGGATGATTCTTCAAGGGCAGAGCAAAGAGGGGGTTCGCCTATTCGTAGATGCCACGAAGACAAATAAGTTCAAAACCGCGGGTACATCAACCCCAGTAGCGGTCATCTCTACCCACAAAGGAATTGCATGGACGAATAATGCCTTTAATACGAGTATTCAAAATTTGAAAATAGACATAGGTACAGGAAATGACAAAGCGATGGGGATTACCTATATTGCAAGCAATCAGGGCTGTATTTGCGATGTTAAAGTTATCAATGCTGCGCAGACCCAGATTGGCATCGATCTATCGACACAAACGATTCCGGGACCTGCTATCCTGCGTAATGTGGATGTGCTGGGCTTCAGCCTTGGCGTGAAAACATCTCATCAGCAATACATGACCACGATGGAAAATATCACACTGTCGGGGCAGGGGGCAGCCGGCATTCAAAACGATGCGCACGTGGTCACGATTCGCAATTTGACGAGTACGAATAGTGTCCCTGCAGTCAAACAAATTGCAGGTGGGGATAGTAAAGGGATGCTTACGCTAGTGAAAGCCACGTTAAATGGCGGCAATGCCAGCAATTACGGGGTAGATTTGCAAGACGGCTTCCTGTTCGCTCGTGATGTGACTTCAGCAGGCTATGCAGCTGCACTCCGTGATCAGACGAAGTCGCCTGTTGCCACATCAAGTAGTCCTGTTGCGGAATACGTTACAAATGATAGTTATTCTTTATTCGAATCGACGGCACTTTCGCTCGAACTGGAAATGAAAGACACACCTGCAAGTCCTGCATTGGCAGACGACAGCGGCACAACGGACGATGACCCCTCGAACTGGGCTGATGTGACGAAGCCGAGTACATGGACGTATAACCCAACCGGTTCCTTGGGGGCTACGCAAGGGGATGCAAGTGACGACACGGCAGCCATTCAAGCCGCAATGAATTCAGGGAAATCAACGGTGTATTTCCCTAATAAAGGGACGACGGATTATGGCACTCGATATAACATTAGTGACACAATAACGGTGGGGCCTTACGTGAAACGGATCATCGGCATGTATGCGCAGCTGGCTCCCATTAATCCTATCAAGACAGACTTGCCGTCGAAGCCTTTATTTAACTTTGTGAATGCAAGCGGTTCACCAAGTACGATTTTAATTGAGGGACTTCGTGTTGGTACAGCTGGGGGGCGCCAATACTTTGCCCAGCAATCTTCCTCCAAAACATTGATTTTCAAGCATATTTCGGTGCGGAATGGGTATGGATATCGCAATACGGATAGCAGCGGTAATACGACGGGGACAGGGAACATATACATCGAGGATTTCCATGTGATTCCCAATCAGACACCGGACACCACCGTGCAGCCTGCATTTATTTTTAAAAATCAAAAAGTATGGGCTCGCCAGCTAAACCCTGAGCAAGGCAACCCCAATATTGTGAATGACGGATCGCGCTTATGGATTCTGGGCTTGAAAACGGAATGGCCTACGACGTTAATTAGAACGATAAATGCCGGTGCAACAGAAGTATTAGGCTGCCAAACCACACCTGTGGAAAGTGCAGGAAGCACGCCATTCTTTGTGGATACAGCTGCAAGTACTTCCTATTCAGGGTGTGCGGAATCCAGATCGGTAACGGATAGTGGAGGGACGATCACATCACAAGGTGCATTTAGTACGATCGTAGATGAAACAAAAGGAGGAACCAACCTACTCCTGACTTCTGCAACGCTGCAATCAGGAGGTTCTTGGCGCAAAGCCGAGCAAAACAACACAACAACGATCGTGAAGTCCTTCGTGCTGCCGCTGTACGTTGGTTATGGGGTACCTGGAGCGCCTACCGGATTAAGTTCGACCGCTGGAGCAACGGGCACCATAAATCTGACCTGGTCGGACAATACCATGTCGGAACGCAGCTATGTGGTGGAACGATCGTTATCGGATACGACAGGATGGGTGGCTATCTATAACTCCAATGGCTTACCGGATATCGAAGCTTACAGTAATAGTGGATTGCCTTCTGGAACCAGGTATTATTACCGGGTAAAAGCAACGAATAATCTGGGAAGTTCGAATTATTCGAACACCGTGAGCAGAGTAGTGCCGTAGGAAAGCAGGTTCATTACTCCTAGGCTATTAATAATTGTGGGGTTGTTTCAAAAAGTCTAAATTGACTTTTGAGACAGCCTCTCTTTTATGTGATCGAACGAACAATCATTTTTCTTAGAATACAGTTAAAATGCACAGTTTTTATGCAGCAGCATAGGAAAAGACCCGTTTCCTTACAAATTTAACCTATTTTCAAGCCGAGGAAACGTGATACTTTGTTGGGATAATGATTTCTAACTTGCGAGGTGTTGGTATGCCTATTCTGTACGATGAAGCCCGTCAGTTGTTCCATCTCATGACTGCACAGACAAGTTATGCTTTTCAAGTCACCCAATGGGGACTGCTTGCACATACGTACTGGGGAAAAAAGGTGCGTACAGATAATCTTCACAGGAATTTAGTACTTCGTGCCCGCAGTACAGTCTCGCCTCGTCCCGACCCCTCTGAACCTGCGTACTCTCCAGATACAATTCCGCAGGAATTTCCTGCCTTCGGCGCTGGAGATTTCCGTGCTCCAGCCTTTGAAGTACTGCTTGCAAATGGCACTTCCGTCACTGATTTGACATACCGATCGCACCGCATAATGAATGGGAAACCCACGTTGGAGGGATTGCCTGCAACCTATGTGGAAGCGGAGGAGGAAGCGCAGACGCTGGAGATCGAGCTCTATGATGCACAGATTGGATTGTCTGTGTTTCTGACCTACACCGTCTACGCCTCGTATAATGCCATTACTCGTTCAGCGAGGTTTGTTCATAGTGGCCACGAATCGCTGAGACTTCAACGCGTGTTGACAATGAGTATCGATTTGCCCCATTCTGACTTTGATTTCCTTCATTTGTCTGGTGCACATCTCAGGGAAAGGGCTATTTATCGCAGGCCGCTCACGCCAGGTGGTCATACGGTAGAAAGCAGACGCGGTGTGAGCGGTCATCAGCAGAATCCTTTCGTAGCGCTGCTATCCAAAGGGACGGATGAGAACCAGGGAGAAGTTTACGGATTTAGTCTCATTTATAGCGGCAGCTTTCTTGCACACGCGGAAGTGGACCAGTTCTTTACAACGAGAGTACAGATGGGGGTTAATCCATTTGATTTCAGCTGGCTGCTCTCGCCAGGGGAATTCTTCCAAACACCAGAGGTGGTGTTAGTATTCTCTGATCAAGGATTGGGTGGTATGTCCCGTATCTATCATCGTCTTTACCGTGATCGACTTTGCCGTGGCTCATACCGACACAAGGAACGGCCGATTCTTATTAACAATTGGGAGGCTACGTATTTCGATTTCGATGCCGATAAACTGGAGCACATTGCCAAAGAAGGTTCAAGTCTTGGCATGGAGTTGTTCGTGTTAGATGACGGTTGGTTCGGTAAACGCAACAACGACAACGTGTCACTGGGTGACTGGGTTGTGAATCCGAGCAAACTGCCAGATGGGCTGCAGGATCTCGCTGATCGTATTGCGAGGCAAGGTATGCAGCTGGGGCTTTGGTTCGAGCCGGAGATGGTTTCACCGGACAGCGATCTCTATCGTAAACACCCCGACTGGTGCTTACATGTACCTGATCGGCGCCGTACGGAAAGTCGAAGCCAATTGGTTCTGGATCTATCTCGAAACGATGTTGTTGAATACATAGTAGAGGCAGTGTGTAGTGTGCTGGAAAGCGCACCAATTGCTTATGTGAAGTGGGATCTCAATCGGAATTTCACAGAGATCGGCTCCGAGCTTCTGCCGAATGAGCGGCAGCGTGAGACAGCGCATCGCTACATGCTCGGTTTGTATCAGGCGCTCGAGCGGATCACATCCAAGTTTCCCCATATCTTATTCGAAAGCTGTGCAGGTGGCGGTGGTCGCTTCGATCCGGGCATGCTTTATTACATGCCGCAAACATGGGCAAGCGACAACTCCGATGCGGTAAGTCGTCTGCAAATCCAATACGGGACTAGTTTGGTCTATCCGCCCGTGACCATGGGGGCGAATGTGTCAGCAGTGCCCAATCATCAAATTGGCCGAATGACCCCCTTGCAGACCCGCGGCTATGTTGCGATGTCAGGATCCTTCGGGTATCAACTCGATTTAACAAAGCTGAATGTAGAGGAGAAGTCGGCTATTCGCGAACAAGTTGCCCTCTACAAAGAGATCAGAGGTATCGTGCAATTTGGCGACTTTTATCGCTTGTTAAACCCATTTGAAATAGGAGAAGCTGCGTGGATGTTTGTAACAGAGGATCGTAAGGAAGCAGTCGTGTTCTATTTCCAGGTACAGGCTGCCGTTGCGGGTCAAATAAAAAGACTGCGGCTTAACGGGTTGGACGAAAAGTTCAACTACCGACTTCTAAGCGGAGGACATATCGGGGGGAGTGACCAGGGGGACGTCTACGGTGGTGACTATCTGCAGCGAGTTGGGTATGTGTTACCTGCTCTCAAAGGAGATTATCAAAGCCTAATTATTCGTCTTGCGGCTAACGGATGAAAATTCGGACCAAACTGTTTCTTGCCCATACCATCGTTGTTATTCTTTTGTTGGGTTCATTAACGTATGTGATGGATAGATCCAGCAGTTCAATCATTTTTGGACAAATGAAGGAATCTGCTGGCTATTCGGTGTCACAGCTCTCGCAGAACGTCGATCAATTACTGCAATCCTATGAGCAAATCTCCGATTTTTTTTACACGAACGGTTATTTTCAAGAAAGATTAGTTGCCACATACAACAACTCGCTTGCGGCGCTGCAGATGTATACGGATTATTTCGGACCTCTGCTAGCGTCGATGCGCAACTCCAAAGAAATCGTCAATTTATCGATTTATACCGACAACCCCTCTTTCCATTTCGGAGATATTAAGTATCTTACTGATGAATTGTACCAAGCCAAATGGTATGTAAATCAGCGTACCAATACGGGGGAGATTGCTCCTAAAACATGGTCCGTAGAAGGGTTAGACCCCTTGAACAGAATGGAACGTCTTCGTTTAACCCAGCATTTAAACAACCAATACCCCAATGCCAATCTTTACCTCACGTTAGATATCGATACCGCGTTATTAAAAAATCTGTTTGATAAGGAAAATACCCGCCATCAGTTTATTTTGCTTCTACCTAATGGAGACGTCATTATTGACAGTTATCAACTCCATTCTTATGGATTGAAGTCAACAGATTACGAATTTTACTCCTCCATAGCGAATAGTGAATCCGGCAACAGTATTCGGAAAGTAAACGGCAGGAGCTTTTTACTTACCTACGACACACTGAAAATGCGAAGCAGCAGCATGGGAATTAAAGTGATTTCCGTCATCCCGCTGGAAGAGCTGTTGGCTAAAACTATGGAGCTCCGTCAAATCGTTATTTTCATGCTTATTGCCGCGCTTTCGGTGTCGGTTATACTCAACTATGTCCTTTCACTTGGCCTAACCAGAAGGTTGATGGGGCTTGCCGCCATCATGCGACGCATGGATTTGGACCGCTTACAGCCTATTTCTATCATTCGCGGGCGCGACGAAGTCAGTCAACTCGGGCATGTGTTTAACGAAATGGTCAATCGTATTCAACGTTTGATCAGTGAAGTATATGACTCGGAGCTAAATCGGAAGGAACTAGCCATTAAGACGAAAGAATCCGAGCTGTATGCGCTGCAGTCGCAAATTCATCCGCATTATTTATTTAACACACTTAATGCGATTCGCGGCAATTTATTGGAGCGGGGCGATGAAGAAAATGCTAGCATTATCCGGCTGCTCTCCTTATCTTATCGAAATATTTTAAGCAAAGGAGGACAGATTATTCTTTTGCGCGATGAGTTGGAGATTGTTGTTCCTTTTTTACGTATACAGGCGTTCCGCTATTCTAATAAGCTTTCGTATCACATCGACATCCCCGATTCGTTCAAAGCGTTCAAAATCCCGCGGCTTTCTTTGCAAACACTTATGGAAAATACGATCGTTCATGGGGTTGAGCAGAAAGTCGGCCATACCCATATTCGCATTCGGGCCTATATCGTAGATAACGAGACTTATGGCATTTCCGTAGAGGATGACGGCCCTGGCATTTTAGCAGCTAATCTCGATCGCATTCGTGAAAACTTGGAAAATCCGATTGATATGAATGAATCCAAGCAAATCGGCTTACGCAATGTTCATCAGCGGCTCATCCTCAAATACGGTAAAGGTTACGGCTTGCAGATCGAAAGTGTGGAAGGACAAGGAACGATCGTTTCAATGCGTTTACCGAGTATAGAGGGGGAGTGAAAGTGCATGTATAAGGTATTGCTTATTGATGACGAACCCGGCGCGATCAAAACGATGAAGTATTTGCTGAACTGGCAAAAGCACGGTTTTAGCATTGGAGGAGAAGCAGAGAACGGCATTCAAGCGCTGGAGTTATTAAAATCAGGTGAATTCGCACTGCTCATCACGGATATTCGCATGCCTGGCCTAAGCGGACTAGAACTGATCGCACAAATACGCACATTCTCTAACATTCCAGTCATCATCATGAGTGGATACGATGATTTCGAATATGCCAAAGAAGCGCTGCGCTTCGGCGTCAAACATTATTTGCTCAAGCCGGTTGGCGCAGAGGAGGTAGAGCCCTTACTGGTTTCAATCAAACAGGAAATTGAGCGGGAGCTGGTTATGCAAAAGAAGTTACAAATCGGCATCCCAGCGATAAGGGACCAATTACTAAAAAGATGGCTGCACGGCTACTCGGAACACGATGAGGTGACTAGGCAGCTCATACTGCTTGATATGTTGCCAAGTGAAACCAATCTGTTTTGTCCGCTCCTAATTGAAATGGAGTTCCCACATTTGCTGGATTCCCGTTTGACCGAATCAGAAATCGGTATCCAGCGCTATGCCGTGCGTACGATCATTGAGGATCACGTACAGCCTATCGGGTATGTATTTGAAGAGTCGGACGAACGATTTGGTGTTGTACTCATATCCGATACGGCAGTAGACATGGCGATGACGGCTAATCTTTTGTCGGAAAAAATAACGAGTGCTATCCAGCAGGATGCCCGTGTGCAAGTTGCGATTGGCATAGGCAATCCTGTCGATCGCGTTTCCGAAATGGCAGCATCATTTCGTACGGCAGAGATGATGCTCCATGCCATTTTTATTTTCGGTACTGATGCGATGTTGCCTGCAGGGATAACCAGACCTAGTCTTACTTTGCTGAATGAATATGCGTATCTGTCGCAAGATCTGATCCAAGCCATTCGCTTAGGAAACGAAAATCGGATCATCGCCATGCTGGGGGAATTCGAAGACATGTTCTGCAGCAAATCTATACCCGATCATGTCATCAAATCGTGGACCATCGAACTCGTTATCGATTTATACAAATTAAGTAAGGAAACAATCCCGGAATATGATGCGATGTGCACACTCCGTATTAGAGAGTATAGAACGATCTTAGAGGCAAGATCCTTGCATGACTTGTTTGCCTATACCGGACAGAAGTGCTTAATGATCGCCCGCCAGCTTCAACCCTACAAGCAGTCGCAAACGGAACCCACCATCAAAGTGCTCAAAAAACAAGTTAACGAACAGTACATGGAAAATATCAGCCTGAAATCTATGTCCGAACAACTCTACATCAACGCCGCTTACTTGGGGCAATTGTTTAAGACATCCGAAGGGATATCTTTCAACGACTATTTGATGAAAATTCGCATGGAGAAAGCCAAGGCACTATTGGCATCAACATCAATGAGAGTTTACGAGGTGGCATTAGCTGTCGGCTATAGCGATTTGAACTGGTTTTATAAAAAATTCAAACAATATACAGGCACCAGTACAAGCGACTATCGGATGGATTATGAATAAGGAAGCGGGAGTTCCTGAAAATACACATGCTATTATCTATAATTCATCCTGTGGTTGACCGTCTGACAAGTTTTTATAATGGAAGAAGAGAGAGCTTCCAATTAGTAAGCTAATAGCAGGACTAGGAGGTGCGGAAGTGGCAACAGATGCCGAAACTGTAGTACGTACGAAACGCATTCGAACAAAGCCTGGCAAGAGCAAATGGATGCTATGGAAAAAACAATATCAGCTATTGTTGATGGCATTGCCTACCTTATTTGTGCTTATTTTTTCTTACGGACCTCTATGGGGTTGGCTTATGGCGTTTAAGCAATACACGATCGTGAAAGGAATATGGGGAAGTCCTTGGGTTGGATTAGATCAGTTTAAACGGCTGTTCAGCGACGATGAGTTCTATCAATCGTTACGAAACACGCTGGCCATGAGCACGATGAGTCTAATCACTGGATTTGTATGCGCTATCATTCTAGCGCTGTTGCTGAACGAAGTTCGGTTCACAGCCTTCAAGCGCGTGGTGCAAACCATTACCTATATTCCTCACTTTGTCTCCGTTGTCGTCATTGTCAGCATCTCAACGATTATTTTGTCACCTGATCGCGGACTGCTGAATCAATTGCTGATTGGTCTTGGCTTAATCGAGGAACCGATTTTTTTCCTATCTAAGGGTTCGTGGTTTTGGGTTATTAATACGCTTGTTCAACTTTGGAAAGAGCTTGGTTGGAGTACAATCATCTATCTTGCCGTCTTAGCTAGTCTCAATCCTGAATTGTATGAGGCTGCTGATGTCGATGGAGCGGGAAGATTCAGTAAAATGTGGCACATATCCATTCCTGGCATGATGCCTACCGCGACAATCTTGCTCATTTTGGCAACGGGGACGATTATAAACAGCGGATTTGAAATGCAGTTCTTGCTAGGCAACAACGTAGTCATCGATTATTCACAAGTGCTGCAGATCTATGCGCTGAACTATTCCTTCAAGCTTAGCGAGTATTCGTACGGCGTCGCGATTAGCATTTTCCAATCGGTCGTCAGCATTTCACTTGTCTTGACCGTCAATATGATATCCAAGCGGCTCGGTCAGTCCCGAGTCATTTAATAAGGCTTGCAGGAGGATCATAGTGAAAAAATCAATCCGTTTGGGAGATTTGATATTTACGATTAGCAATTACGTGTTTTTGCTCCTGCTGGCAGCGGCTACGCTCTATCCGTTTTTAAATTTACTTGCGATATCCTTTAATGATTCGAGTGATGCAGTACGAGGCGGGATCTATTTGTTTCCACGCAAATTTTCCTTGTATAACTATGAGACGATTTTTCGCGATAAAACGCTGGTGCGAGCGACACTTATTTCGATTTCCCGGACGTTGCTCGGCACGGCATGTTCGCTCTTTGTGACCTCCATGCTCGCCTATGCACTCAGTCGTCGCGAATTCGTATTGCGTAAAGTCATCAATACCATTCTCGTCGTTAGCCTATATGTACAGGGCGGATTAATCCCCTATTATGTGCTCATTATGAATTTGCATCTATCCAACAACTTCCTCGTTTATATTTTTCCGCTACTAGTAAATGCCTTCAATGTGATTATCATTCGCAGTTATTTCGATCAAGTTCCCGAAGCGCTGACAGAATCAGCTCAACTAGACGGAGCCACCGACTTTCAAATCTTATTCCGTATTGTGGTGTTTGTCAGTTTGCCGGTCCTCGCAACCATTACGTTGTTCGTTTCCGTTGTGCAGTGGAATGCCTGGTTTGACAGTTATTTGTTCAATAACAATGTGAACTTGACGACACTGCAATACCAATTACAAAAAATATTGACCCAATCCTCAGAGAGTGTAAATCGATCTAACATCCTCAGTTTAAATGAAGGTGAGTCGAAGCTGGTATCGCCGCAATCGATCCGAGCTTCGCTGATTATCATTGTCACCGTACCAATTCTGTTCGTATATCCCTTTATGCAGCGCTTCTTTATTAAGGGTTTTACGGTAGGATCGGTAAAAGGTTAAATCAATCGGATCGTATCCGTTGATAAATAAACAAAAAAGGGAAGGGTGTTACGATGAAAAAAGCTTTTTACATACTCAGTCTTACGGCTATGGCGATTGTGGCGATTTCTGGATGCAGCAAAGACAGCGGGGCTGATAATAAACCTTCAGCAAGTCCTACTGCTGCAAGTGGTACAACGGCACCGTCCTCATCCGCAGCTGTGCCCACGACTGACAAATCGCCGATCACACTCAAATTGACGGGACTTTATGCAACGTTTGTCCAAGACAATCCAGTCTGGAAAGAAGTTGAGAAGAGAACCGGTGTGAAAATGGTCGTCGAGGATCCTGTCATTGGCGATCGCAATCAAAAGTACGATCTGTGGCTGGCATCAAAAAGTTATCCAGAAGACGGTTTCGTCATTAATACGCAGACCCAGCTTACCAAATATCGAGATGCAGGTGCCATCGTTCCACTGGATGATTTGATCGAGAAATACGGACAAAATATCAAAAAAGCGTTCGGTAAAAACTTGAACTTGCTGAAAGATCCGAAGGATGGGCATATTTATTCCATTTACTCTAACAATCCTCTGACGGAAACGCCTCCCAATGCACAAGGCTCATTCGTTGTGCGAGAAGATGTGCTGAAGGAAGCGGGTTACCCGCAGATTAAGACGTTGGATCAACTTTACGGCATTATTGAAAAATTTTATAAAGCACATCCACAAAGCAATGGCAAGCCTACCGTTCCTTGGTCAGGAATTGGCGGTTACGAGAGCACATTGCTGTTGAATGCTCCGTCTGTTGTGGCAGCTGGTAACGTGGAAAATGGGAATAACGGGATCGGATTACGTCTCGATAATGGTGTTGTATCCAGCAATTTAATTCATC
Organism: Paenibacillus sp. J31R109; assembly: GCF_059692055.1. NCBI lineage: Bacteria > Bacillati > Bacillota > Bacilli > Caryophanales > Paenibacillaceae > Paenibacillus > Paenibacillus sp. J31R109. The sequence goes on from NZ_JCAUAR010000005.1 coordinate 399,301, forward strand.
CTGATTTGAAGCGATACTATCAATTTCTGAATAAAGTCAAAAATAATGGCATGCTTGACCCGGAATATTTCACCCTTACTGCCGATACAACAAAAGCAAAACTAGCGGAAAACCGCATTTTGGGCGGATTCTTTCCGAACTGGTATTTACAAGAAAGTAATAATGCCATCAAAGCGACGGGCAAGTACGATATGATGTATGCGCCATTCCCAGTGACATTTGACGAAAACCAAAAGGAAATGCATGTAAACACAGCACCTTCAACAAGAAATGGCTGGAGCTGGGTTGTTTCGAGTAAGTCGAAGCATCCGGAACGTGTCATTCAGCTCTACGATTATATGATGTCCGATGAAGGCCAGAAATTGCTCGGGTGGGGACTCGAGGGTAGACACTATGAAGTTGTCAATGGCAAGCGCCAGGTGAAAGCAGATTATCAAGCCAAATTAACGGCAGATCCTAATGTCAGCTGGAGTGAAAAACAATTGCCGTTTGCCGGTGCTACCTTTGGTTATGGCGATGGAACCAAATTGGCCGATGGCGATTATGCAACCACACTGACGAAAGACTCGATCATCAACAATCTGGATCCTGTATCCAAGGAAACGCTTAGCAAATACGGAAAAACCGTATGGGCGGACTTCTTGCCGCCAATCGAATTTATCCCTGCTTACTTAGGATCAATGCCTGTACCAGATGATGTGAAAGCAGAAAATGCGAAGACACAATCCATCTTTTTGAAAGAAGCACCGAAGATTATTTATGCGAAGACTGATGAGGAGTTCAACAAAGCATGGGACGATTATGTGAAACAGATGAACGATGCAGGACTAGCGAAAGTCGTTACATCTTCGGCAAAAGCGTGGAAAGAATTTGTGGATAATACCAATAAGTTTATGAAATAACCGTTTCATGATCTCATGCCTATTCGGTTAGGCATGAGATTTCATTATGCGTACAAGGAGGCCGGATAGGAGCTATGGGTATTGTTTTTATTGCAGAGAGGAATATTTTTCATGTGCAGGCCGGTCGTATGTCGTATGCTTTTCAACTCTACAAAGAAAAACATTTGACGCACCTCTACTGGGGAAGAAGGATACAAAGCAGTGATTTCAACTATTTATTAAGACCGACATTTCGGCAGTTTTCACCTTATCCTGATCTAGAGGACAAGAGCTATTCACTGGATACAATCCCATTGGAATACCCGGCATACGGAAATTCCGATTTCAGAAGTCCTGCTTTTTCGTTGCAATTAGAAAATGGTTCTACGATTACCGACTTAGCTTATCACTCCCATTCGATTAGCAAAGGTAAACCTGATCTGGATGGATTACCAGCCACCTATGTGGAAACCAGCGATGAGGCGGAAACGCTAGAAATCACCTTAAGAGACGAATTGTCAGGTCTGTTAGTTATCCTTTCTTATACGGCTTTTGAGCATCAGAATGTCATAACGAGGCATGTCCGATTTGTAAATGATGGCGAGAAGCGCTTGAAGCTGGGCAAAGCTTTAAGCATGAGTGTCGATTTTCATGACAGTGACTTCACCATGATGCAGTTGAATGGTGCATGGGGGAGAGAGGCTGATGTCGCCAAGCGAAAGCTGGTACAAGGGATTCAATCTATTGAAAGCCGCAGAGGGAGCAGCTCGCCGCAGCATAATCCGTTCTTTGCCTTGCTTAGACCGGGAGTGGATGAAGATCACGGGGATGTATTTGCTTTTAGCCTTGTCTACAGTGGAAGCTTCGCTGCCGGTGCAGAAGTGGATCAGTACAATGGCACAAGAGCTTACATGGGCATCAATTCATTCGATTTTGATTGGTTGCTGCAGCCAGGAGAGCATTTTCAAACCCCAGAAGCGGTGATGGTGTATTCTTCAAATGGATTAGGAGAAATGTCGCGAACTTTCCATCACTTGTATCGGAAGCGATTGTGCAGAGGGGCGTACCGCGATAGGGAAAGGCCGGTGATCATAAACAATTGGGAAGCAACTTTCTTCAATTTTACGGCTGAAAAAATCAATCACATTGTTGAAGTTGGGCACCAGCTTGGATTTGAAATGTTTGTTTTAGACGATGGATGGTTTGGGAAAAGAGACGATTCGACCTCCTCTCTAGGAGATTGGGTAGAGCATAAGGTAAAGCTTCCGGATGGTCTGAAGGGTTTGGCGGAACGCGTGGAAGGGCATGGCATGAAGTTCGGGCTGTGGTTTGAGCCGGAGATGGTATCGCCTGATAGCGACCTATACAGGGCTCACCCGGACTGGTGTATGCATGTGCCGGATCGGGCACGAACGCTATCCAGATATCAGCTTGTCCTTGATTTATCTAGAGCGGATGTGTGCGAAGCCGTTATAGGCATGATCACAAAAGTGATGGCCAGTGCGCCGATATCCTATGTAAAGTGGGATAGCAACCGCCATCTGACCGAGATCGGTTCGGCGCTGTTGCCGCCGGAGCGGCAACGGGAAACGGCTCACCGGTATGTACTTGGTTTATACAAGGTGATGGGAGCGCTGACTACGGCTTTTCCGGATGTTCTATTTGAGAGCTGTTCTAGCGGGGGCGGAAGATTCGATCCTGGTATGTTGTATTACATGCCACAAACATGGGCAAGCGACTGCAGCGATGCAGTCGAGCGAATCAAAATTCAATATGGCTTCAGCATGATCTATCCAGCTATCACAATGGGAGCTCATGTCTCGAAAGCGCCAAGTCACGTATTGTACCGCAGCGCTTCCTTTGAAACTAGGGGACATGTCGCGATGTCTGGTAATTTCGGCTACCAGCTTGATTTGACGAAGCTGACAGAGCAAGAACGAGAAACGGCTACAAGCCAGATTGCCGAATATAAAGATATAAGAAAGCTGGTTCAGTTCGGCGAGATGTACCGGTTAAGAAGTCCTTTTGAACACAATGACTCAGCTTGGATGTTCGTCTCGGAGGATAAACAAGAGGCATTTATTGTGTATACCAAAGTATTAGCCCGGTATAATGAACCCCTTTCTCGCATTTATCTGAAGGGGCTTGAGCCTGGTATGGATTATGAAATCGTAGGTAGCAATACTAGTTATTCTGGAGAAATGCTGATGTATGCTGGATTAAATGTTCCAGTATTAACAGGGGACTATGCCAGTTGTTCCTGGAAGCTGCAACGGAAAGGGATGAAGTCCGCGTAAAACGCGGGCTTTTTGGTGCTAATAAGCGATTGGGGCGGAGAACTGCAAAAATACATCTTTTTTAAGGAGAATAGACTGTTTATCGAAGAATTGCTGCAAAAATACATCCTTTTCTACCGAGATGCCATAAAAAGGCTGAGTGGGGTGGAAAAAGATGCATATTCGCATCTTTCCTAATAGATTGTGACTTATCTAATGGAAAAAGATGCAGATTCGCATCTATTTTAGATTTTGACTTTTTAAGGATGGAGAAGCGAGGATGGAGCAGCGGTGTATCTCATGTATGTCGAACACTTCTAATTATGGCATAATGGAATGGCGGGACATTTGAAAGGGAGGTAGATACGTAGATGAGTCAATCATTGATAGCTGCCGTTGAGCGCGGTGACATTGAGCAAGTACAGCAACTCCTGGGCGATGGTGTTAATTTGAATGAGCAGGACAGCAGAGGCAGGACGGCGATTATGGCAGCCACGCATGCTAACAATCCAGCGATTGTAAAGCTATTAATTGAAGCTGGAGCCGATATCCATATCAAGGACGCCATGCAGGATAACCCTTTCCTATACGCTGGAGCAGAAGGGCTTCTATCTATTTTACAGCTCCTAATTGAAGCTGGGGCCAATACGAAGCTGACGAACCGTTACGGGGGGAATGCGCTCATCCCTGCAGCAGAAAAAGGACATTTGGAAAATGTGCGAGTGCTGCTTACAACGACTGATGTGGATGTCAACCACATTAACAATTTGGGTTGGACCGCTTTGCTTGAAGTTGCTATTCTCACCAATGGCGGACCCAAGTATCAAGACATCACCCGACTTCTCATTGAACATGGTGCCAACGTGCATATAGCTGATCGGGACGGCGTTACCGCGCTTCAGCATGCGAAACGAAATCGATTTACAGAAATCGAGCAGATATTAAGACTTGCAGGAGCGAAGTAGAGTTAATAAATTGCGGGAAGCAGAGGAGGTAGCCTCTCTTTCTATGAATATCCCTTAGGCGAAACACCAGTAATTTTCTTGAACGCCTTATAGAAATTAGAGTAGTCCTCGAAGCCTGTCATTTTACATACTTCTGCTGGCGGAATGGATAACTTTAGTAATTCAATCGCCTTAGCGATGCGTTTATGAATGATATATTGTTTAAAACTATACCCTGTTACTTTTTTGAAGAGATGAGAGAAGTAGTAGCGATTTATATAGAAGACTTCCTCAATATGCTGGAGTGTCAGTTGCTGGTATAGGTGATTATGTATATACGTGACGATATGTTCAATTTTGGCATGATAGTTGCCCTCAAGCTCAAACGTATGCAGATGAGTGGCGATTAGCTCATTGAGATGAATGAGGAGTCGGATAAACGTTAATTCAATGAGCACCTGACTTGCTGGTTGCTGATTACGAATATGTTCTTCAATCTCCGTGAAATAGCCGCTTAGTTGTTCTACTAGCTTGCTCGGGATGCGATTAAAGCTTCCGGGCTTTTTGCGTTCAAAATATTGCAAAATGGGATAGTTCATCTGCTGATAATGTTGGCAGAACTCCGGCGTGAAAAAAATGAGGATTCGTTCATAGCTAGCATCACTCGTAAAATAAGGTCGATGCATTTCCCTATTATTAATAATTAATAGATCCCCAGGATTGAGGGAGTACGTCATCTCTTCTACTTGATAATCGACATTGCCAGAGATTAAATAATAGATTTCGTAGCAATCCAACGTATAGGTGTGGTGTTGGTTGTCATGAGGACTTTGCGTAATGGAGTGGATGTAGCTAAATGCGTTATTTAGCAAGGAGATGGTTGTAAGAATTTCATTCATAGCGGCCCTCGGTGGCTAAGATTTAATATGTTAACTATATCATAAAAGGCAAAATGAAAAAGCAACTTTTGCAATGTATCACGCAAAGTCTACCATAGGTAGAAACTTCAATTCTCGCTATACTTAGCATATTCAAACAGATTTGTTTAGGGAGGCAACAACATGAAAGCGATTTTACAGGAGAATAAAGCGTACATTCAAGGGACATGGGATCGAATTACAGCGAAAATAGCCAAGACCTCAGCCCGTATTCAAGACGGGTTCCCGCACACGACGAATAACGGGGTTTATGATGATTGGCATGATGAACTTTCCTGGTGGACCAATTCATTCTGGGCTGGCATTCTATGGCAGCTGTACAAAGACACGAATACCGATGAGTACAAGCAATATGCGCAAAGTATTGAGAAAAAATTAGATCAGGTTCTCCACAGTTACGATGAGTTGCATCATGATGTAGGCTTTATGTGGTTGTTAACAAGTGTATTGAACTACGATCTTACAGGTGATCAACAAGCAAGACAACGCGCTATGCTTGCAGCCAATGTACTTTCCGCCAGGTACAATCTAGCAGGCGGCTATATCCGTGCTTGGAATGGAGAAGGCACAGAAGGCTGGGCTATTATCGATTGCATGATGAATATTCCGCTGTTGTTCTGGGCTAGTGAACAAAGTAAGGATGATCGCTTTAAGCATATCGGTATTCAACACGCAGACAAGACAATAAAGGCCTTTATCCGAGAAGATGGTTCGGTGAATCATATTGTTAGCTTTGACAAGGAGACAGGCGAATTCCTGGATAATCCAAGAGGACAAGGCTATGAGAGCGGTTCGTCCTGGTCGCGAGGTCAGAGCTGGGCGATATACGGCTTCGCGCAAACATTCAGCTGGACACAAAAACCAGAGTATCTGCACGCTGCCAAACGAATTGCACATTATGTGTTAGCGTGCCTACCACTCACGGGGTACGTGCCATTGTGTGATTATAGACAGCCGCAAGAATCTCCGTTGCTAGATAGCAGTGCAGGAGCTATTACCGCGTGCGGCTTAATTGAAATTGCCAAGGCTGTGCCAGAAGCAGAAAAGGCGCTGTATCTTCAATCGGCCCTATTCATTCTTAAAGCACTCGATGAAAAATGTGCGATCTGGGATCTTTCGGATGAGTGTATTCTGACAAACGCGACAGCGGCCTTCCATCCCGGTAACAATAAGCGCACAGCGGTTGAGAATGGTGCACTTATCTATGGTGATTATTATTATGTCGAAGCGATAAGTAAGCTGAAGGAACTCTTATAAGTCTTTCGTTGCGCTAGCTAATTTACAGCAAACAAAGAAGATCTCTGTCTTGTATAGAGATCTTCTTTGTGTTTGGACAATCTAAAACGTACTCGCTTTGCTCCCTGCATTATTTGAGTATACCGAGATCAGAATAGGTAGTTGTGTGTGTTGTTAAATTAACTGTTTATTTCGAATCATAAATCATGTATGATTTATGATATGAGGTAGAAGAAAAGGTGGCTACGATGAAAAAAGGCTTAAACCGTTATGTTTTGACCGATGAAATCTATACGTTATTAAAGGCGCAGATCCTTCAGCATGACATCCCTTCTGGTGAAAAGATTAATATTGATCAGCTGGCTCGTGACCTTGAAGTGAGCAATATTCCGATTCGTGAAGCACTCTCACGGTTAATGGCGGAGGAATTGGTGTACACGGTGCCTTTCAAGGGGATGTATGTGGCACAGATTTCAATGCAAGAGTTGGATGATATGTATGAAATCCGTAAGGAGCTGGAATCATTAGCGATTCGCAAAGCGCTGCCGCAAATGCCAGATGAGAAGATTGCTAATTTGGTACAGCAAATGGAAACATGGTCAAGAAGTCATCCTGCTGAGGGTGAGGACAAAGTAGCATTAATCGCAGAAATGAACCAGAGTTTGCACGGTTTGATACTTGAATATTGTGGCAACTTGGCATTGGAAAACCTGATTCATGTGTATATTGATCGCATTCAACGCTATTCATCACTCTTCCAGAAGGGAATGGAACAGCAATTATTACAGGATGAGTGGAATGAACACATGCTTATCGTTCAAGGTTTAATGGCAAGGGATACGGTGATGGCGGAAAATGCTTTACTACAGCACTTAACCCATTCGCATCAAAGAACCCGAGGTTTTATTGGCTAATGTAGGATAGTTACAACAAAGGAGATGGATGCCATGAAAATTACGAAAGTGGAGAGTTTTGTTTTGCATGTACCGATTACACCCCCGATAACAGATGCAATTAACATAGCTACGCATTGGGGATTAGCAGGCGTCCGGATTTATACAGATGAAGGCTTTGTTGGCTATGGCTACACAGGGACTTGTGCCCATGGTGATGGGATGATCGTGGATACCATTGATAACTATTATGCACCTCTTTTGATTGGCCAAGATCCTTTCATGGTCAAAGCACTCTGGGAAGAGATGCGTTTTGGCAAGATGCACTGGATCGGCCGAGCAGGCGTGACACACATGGCGCTTGCCGCTGTGGATATTGCCTTGTGGGACATTATGGCGAAAGCCTCCAATAAACCGCTTTGGCAGTATCTTGGGGGAGCGAAAACGAAACCAATTAAAGCCTATAATACCAATGGCGGCTGGTTGAACTGGTCGCAAGATCGATTGCTCAAGGATGTAACCGAGATCGTAGAATCAGGCTTTACGGGTGTCAAAATCAAGGTCGGTAAGCCCGATCCGCGCGAGGATTATCTTCGCTGTAAAGCGGTCAGAAAAGCGATCGGTGATGAGGTTATTTTCATGATCGATGTGAATCAACAATGGCATATCAATACGGCGATGACTTGGGGCAAAAAACTAGAAGAATTCGATCTCTTCTGGCTAGAAGAGCCATTGAATCCGGATGATATTATGGGGCATAAGAAGCTCGCAGACGAGCTCAATGTATCCATTGCACTTGGCGAGCATGTGTATAATAAATATGCTTTCCGTGATTACATTCATCAAGGCGCGCTCGAATATTGCCAAGTTGACGTTACTCGTGTAGGTGGGATCACGGAGTGGTTACAGGTAGCGGGCTTAGCGGCATCCTATGATGTGCCGATCTGTCCGCACGTAGGCGATATGGGACAAATACATCAGCATCTTGTAGCTGCGACGCCGAGTGCAATTATGCTGGAGTACATTCCATGGATTCGACATATCTTCGAGGAGCCTGCTACGGTGATAGATGGACACTATGTGTTGCCGCAGATGCCAGGAGCTTCGACTACGATTCTCCCAACCTATTTTGACCAATATCGAGTTAGATAATGGTGTGCCAACTGCTAGAATAAGGGGCAAAAATAAACGAATCCCCCGTTTAATTTGTCCACACGATTTTCTATCGTTTTGCATCTCCTATAGTAGATAGTGCTACTAGATACTAGGAGGAGATAGGTAATGACAACTGTTTCTGTTGTTAGCATTTTTACTAGGGGGGCAAGATCTAGCGATACGGCTGAATTGCGCAGAGCTAGAGTACAAAACGATATTAGTCGTTCGACTGAAGCATGGGGGACCGGATTTTTCCCAGGCGTTCGACCTAATATAAACTTTGTTTCCTTGAGTGAGTATTACATCTCAGATGTAACGATTCCATCAAATACGGTTGCAAACGTGAATGATGAAAGGGTACAATCGCTGATTTTACAAGCAAGAACGGTAAATAATAATGCGACTGCGATTTACGTTGTTTACGTAAGCGGAGGTAATTTAAGCTCTGGTGCCGTAGGAAATGGCGGACCCCAGATCATAAATTTTGTTAACACAAATAATTATGGCGTTTATGGACAGGTAGTCCTATCGGACAATGCGGCCGATTCGTATTTGTTAGCGCATGAAGCAGGACACGTGCTTTTCGGTCGTTTTACAAGTAATAGCTCCAACAGCTTTACAATTAACGATCCATCGAACCCAGGGAATGACCATAATAATAATCCGCAAAACCTGATGAATGGTTTCGTCCCGGCGAGCGCGCCTTTCATTAACGAAGCTCAGGCTTTAGTTGCATTTCAGAGCCGAGTGTTACTGGAGAACTCGACGATCCAAATGGCTACCGTAAGTCTAAGTGCTTCCGGGCAAACGGCAAGCATCAGTCATGCTCCGAATAACAAGTTGGAGAAGGTGCCTGCTTGTCCGTGTTGTGACCGACCTAAGCCTCCAGAAGAATCCGAGAGAGAGAGAAGGATCAATAAAGCCATTGCCAAACTGATTAAAGAAATTGGTCCAGATAAGATTAATCCTAAGTTTAAACCTCCACATGATCCATTTAAGCACTGCAAATGTAAATGTAAAGATCATCATCATTAATTTAATTGGAGAGGCTGCCCAGGGAGGGCAGCCTTTTCTATGTCAATTGGCACTTGATTTCCCATTAATTTCCTATATGCTTTGAATAGTAGTACACAGCGTTGATCATACAAAGAGGAGGTAACGATGGCCTACACACGTTTGATTGTTGTGGTGATGGTGTTTGAAGTACTGATCTCGGCACTAGTTGGTCTTGGCTTATACTGGGGGTTTTCCGTGTTTCCCTATTCTCCGTCAACGGTATCGACAACGGCTGCTATGGGAAACGCAGGATTTAACGCAACGATTCCGTTATACATGCCTTCGCTTAAAGACTTGAAAATCCCATATACGTATCTTCAGGCAGGGACAAACGTATGGGGAATCACAGCCATTCTGGTTTCATTGGCTGTCATGGGATTGCAAAGTTTTGTTCGAGGCATGTACCTTGGGGGTTTAAAAGGATGGGTTCTGAACCGTAAGGTAGTCCCGCTGTTTGCTTATGGATGCAGGTACTTCAGCGATATGATCGCTTGGTCGTTATTTCAAGGCATAATAAGCGTGTTGACTTTCGTCCTTGCTGCAGTTTTCTTTCCTTTGGGTCTCGTCTTGATAATTACAATCATGTTGTACTCACTTACACCGTATTTAATTGTTCTTCAAGATATTCCTTTCCATGAGGCATTAGGAAAAGCTCCTCGGCTATTTAGGCGCTATTTTACCTCCATGCTGCCTCTTGCGTTGTTTGCAATGCTGTGCACGTTAGTAATCAGCTCTTTGCAGCAGTTGGCTGCCCCTTGGGGACTAGTGGTACCGTTAATAGCGTACGCATTCATAGGAACCTGGTTGATTGGTGCGTTTATGAGTCATCTGTCTGTCAAACTGAGTCTAGACCGCCAACCGGCGTCAGAACTAGCAGGGGATGAGGTCCGAACACGTAAAATTGTAAACATTCTCGTTGTTCTGCTTGTGCCGGTGCTTCTTGCAACAGGTAGCTTCACTGCTGTGGGCAAGCACTTAAGTGCGTTTGATTGGGGGAGTAAAGAGCGGCTCGAAGGCGTTGCTTATTCCAATACCTTCTCTGATGTCTTCTACGCATCCCAGCAACAATATACCGCTTATGAATGGCAGAACAACGGTTACCATATGGAAATAAAACTGCCGGATTTATCGAAATCGAAGCCTGATGAACTGCGAGGGATAGCCGACATCACGTGGCAAATCAACGAGGAAGTCCGTATCAAGAACGGATACTCGGTGTATGAAACTACTCAGTCGAATGTAAAGAAGAGTCGTTTGATGTATCGCCTTGTTAGGGAGACCGCCGCTGACGGCAGCAACTACTATTCTAGTTTACATGGTTCTTCCACGATCCTTCCAGGTGAGGCGCAGCCTCGGGATCCATTGTCCGTACAAATCATGGTAAGTGAAAACGGAAAGCATGTGTTTGTCTTGCAATACCCGACGCGATTTGATGTCTCCAAGGTGTTCCGTGTATCGAAGGATGGGAAGTATTTGATCCCAGCAACAAGTCAAGTAAATCCGATGGATTTTCATGCCTATTGGTTAACGGCAGATCAGCGAGCAGAGAATCTATTCGAAATGTTGGCGGCTAAAAATGAGTTTAATATGATAGGTACGATGAACCGCGCTTACCTTATGCTAGCTTGTGCGATGCAGGAAGGTGACGGTCACATGGTCAACATGGTGCTAGGTACGATGCGGAGATCTGGCATTATCGTGAAAGCACCAGATTGGAATGACGAGACTTGGACCGACAACTTGCGTAACCGATATCAAGGTGCCAATGTCCAGAAGTCCCTGGAACTGCTGTCTAAAGCTGGCATTCAGGGTGGTTATGAAAGTAAGGAGCTTTCTGAGCAAAGCAATGAAAAAATTCGTGCGCAGCGGTTAGAGGTGCCTTTTCCAAACAGCATAGTGCCAATAACGTTTCAGGAAAATAAAGCAGATGGGAAATTACTGTCTATTCAAGTTTTCGAGGAAGGAAGCTAGAGAGCAGGAACGTTGAATTCGTTCGCGAATTACTAAAAGTCGGGCGATACGGCCGTTCTGAACAACTACCATGCCGGAGGAAAATATGATCAACATGAACAATATTTATCTCATTACGGATATACCTGGTTATACACCCCAAGTTAGTCGGTTACTATCGATGATGAACTATGCCAGATATGTTACCTTAGAAATGACGAAAAATTTAACTGTGCAGCAACTGGATTTCTTGTTAGACGCCAAAAGCAATTCCATCGGTGCCTTATTATCACATTGTGCAGCGGTCGAATACGCCTATCAAGTCGAAACGTTTGAAAAGCGAGATTTGAATGAAGAAGAGATGCTCATCTGGGGAGCCGCGATCAATCTAGGTGATGAAGGTCGTGAAAAGATTAAAGGGAATGCGATCGATTATTATGTAAATACCTTAAATGAAATCAGGAATCGTACGTTTGAGTTGTTTAAGTCCGTTGATGATGAGTGGTTATATCAAGAAGAAGAGTTCTGGTATAAAAAGCAAGCTAATCACTATTTTATGTGGTTCCACGTCATGGAAGATGAAATCAACCATAGAGGACAGATCAGCTTGATTAAGAAACGAACACTAGGATAATTACATCAGAAGGCAGTTGACCCAGTGGGTTGGCTGTCTTTTCTACATAACAACAATTATATCGTTATATTCGGTAATTATATATTGCAAAACGATAAATTGTGGGTTAATATCAAATTGACGAAAGTGACAAAGATGAGAGGGAGGTATCACCGTGGACATCAACAATCGGATTATCGAACAGATGACGAATCCCCACGAGCTAGAGAGAATGTTTAGACAGGATCCCGATGCTTTTAAACAGTCCTTCACAGCCGCATGGCAACAAAACCCTCATTCGGAGGTGCTTGCCGTTTGGCACGAAAGATTGCATTTCAAGGAGAGCGTACATACAGAAAAAGCGCCCCTGTTTCAGAAAAATTTTATCTTCATGGGGATCTTAGCTATATTGGCAGGGTTAATCACAAGGATTATTTTTCAATTTGTGGAACAAGAAACGATTGCCCCAATTAACTTGGCATTTGGTATTCTTCCCATCATGGCGATCTATTTTGTAACGATTAATCGTCCTAACCGAAATGTGCTATACACGCTTGGCGCATTATTCCTCATCTCTTGTGTCTATCTGAATATACTGCCACTCGAGCAAACGGACAGTATGATCTTGGCTTATATTCATCTTCCTATTTTTTTATGGGTAGTTGTGGGGCTAGCTTTTACAGGAAATGACTATCGGAAAGGCAGTACTAGGTTAGCTTATCTGAAGTTTAATGGGGAATTCGGCATACTCTATGCGATCATGGCCATTAGCGGCATGCTTTTAACAGGACTAACGATGCAGCTATTTCGCTTTGTCGGTATGGATATTGGCGATTTCTATTTCAAAAATGTCGTATTATTTGGTGCAGCAGCACTCTCCATTGTTGGTACTTATCTTGTAGCACGGAATCTTAGAATTGCTAAAAATATGGCACCTTATATAGCGAAAATTTTTAGTCCACTCGTATTGGCAACCCTGTTGGTGTATCTGATCACGGTTATCTGGGTCGGGAAAAATCCTTTCATGGACCGCGATTTTCTGCTCTCCTTCAATGGCGTGCTTCTTAGTGTTTTGGCTGTCACCATTTTTTCCATAACGGAAAGCGGTACAGAAGAGAGGAAGAACCTGTCTGATTATATCAACTTAGGCCTCATTGTTCTTGCGCTCATCGTTGATAGTGTAGCTCTATCCGCGATCGTGTTCAGGCTTTCCTCTTACGGGATTTCACCGAACAGACTTGCTGTTCTTGGTGTGAACCTGCTAATCTGGGCTAATCTCATTTGGATCATGCTATCTTATTTACGGTTTCTACGAAATCAAACTGGTCCTACAGCGATCCAAGATGCCGTTACGAAGTATTTGCCCGTGTATGGGGTGTGGGCGGCAGTTGTAGCGTTTACTTTTCCTATCCTTTTTAAGTAGAGGAATCATAAGGCAACACAAAGAAGAACCGGCAAAAAATGCCGGTTCTTCTTTGTGAATTAATCATTTACATGCGAGTGAAATCTATGTTAAAATCGAAAAGTCATTTCTGTTTTTATGAGTAAAAAATATAAATTTAATGCATTTTATCTATACTTAAATTTTAGCATGATGACTTACCGTTTGTCAAACATTTTTTGTTTTTCTCATAAGACCACGAAGGAGAGTGTTCCTAAAGATGATAAATGCGAAAGATTGGCAGCAAGAACAAGAGCGGTTAACTACGGTTATGGACAAATTGCGAGGAACTATTGCTGAATTGGAACCGGAGGTATCCGGGTTGCGCGATCAGGTGACGGACATTCGCAAGCGCTTCTGGGAGGAAGTAACGATTAATACAAGCAACGCCGAAGATTTCGAAGAAACATTTTACAGCATGAAACAGCAAGAAGCTTTGTTGTCTGAACGGGAGCGCAGTCATAGACAACGGATGCAGCGGTTGAAAAGTATGAAGCGGCTGCTAACGTCTCCTTATTTCGGGCGCATCGATTTTCAAGAGGAAGGAAGCAGCCTCAGCGAGCACATTTATATCGGTGTGTCATCCTTCGTTGATCGAGACGGGATAGACTTTCTTGTTTACGACTGGCGAACGCCTATCGCAAGCATGTATTATGACTTCTCGCCGGGAGCGGCGATATATGATACGCCAGGAGGCCGAGTTACAGGGGATATGAGGTTGAAGCGTCAATACCAGATTAGCAGCGGTCAACTTCACACGGTGTTTGATACCAGTGTAACGATTGGCGATGAATTGCTTCAGCAGGTGCTTGGCAAAGGCGCAGATACACAAATGAAGAGCATTGTAGCGACCATCCAAAGAGAGCAAAATGCGATCATTCGGGATGATACAAGTGCTATGCTCATCGTGCAGGGAGCAGCAGGCAGCGGAAAAACTTCCGCGGCATTGCAACGTGCAGCCTACCTGCTATATAAGCACCGCGATAAACTAAAAGCGGATCAAATTGTGCTCTTTTCACCAAACCCGATGTTTAATAGTTATGTGTCTACGGTTCTGCCAGAGCTCGGTGAGGAGAACTTGCAGCAAACGACGATGCAGGAATATCTGGCCTACTGGCTAGCCTCCACGTTCCAACTCGAAAACCCGTTTGACCAGATTGAATATGTCCTGTCAGATGCGAACTCATATGGCTATGAAGCACGGCTGAGCGGTATTCATTACAAAGCATCAAAAGCTTATTTAAAGGCGCTTCAGCAGTATGGGCTGTGGTTGCGTAAAGAAGGAATGTTATTCCAAAGCATCCCTTTTCGAGATGGCGAGTTGGTATCCACGGAGCAGATGGAAGCCCAATTTTATAGCTACGACAGCTCAATTCGTCTAGCTAATCGGGTCGCTCTATTGCAGGAATGGCTGCTGAAAAAACTATCCGTACTTGAACGTAAGGAGCGGAGGGCGCAATGGGTTCAAGATGAACTGAACTATCTCGACAACGAACAATACGCAGAAGCCTACAAGGAGCTAGTCCGGAGACATAAGCAAGAGGGGACTGTCATTCATTTTAACGAAGAATATGTTGGTATTTATGGTGATGCGGAAGAAGGGCTGGGTGAAGCCGAAGACTTTGACTTTGATTATGCCATGCAGGAAGAAGAGCTGCTGCGCCAGATGATCGTGAAAGCATGGTTTAAACCACTAAGGCAGCAGGTGAAACGGCTGAAGTTCATCGATATGATTGGCTTGTATGCTCGTCTGTTCGGTGACGAGGCTGCCTATCAGGAAATGACGAACGAGATGGATATGCCTATGCATTGGCAGGAGATAAGCAAGCAAACAAAGGAGAAGTTGAGTCAGTCTGAGTTGTTTTACGAGGATGCGGCTCCCTTCTTGTTCTTGAAGGAGCTCGTCGAAGGCAATCGGACGAACACAGAAGTACGTCATCTATTCGTGGATGAGGGTCAGGATTATTCGCCGTTCCAATTCTATTTCCTCAAGATGCTTTTTCCTCGCGCTCGCATGACGGTGCTGGGAGATTTCAGTCAAGCGATCTTCCCGCAGGCGACGAATCTGCACGAGCTGGATTCGCCATTGACCAAGCTTTACGGCGAAGGCGAAACTAACCTCATTCGGCTTGTCCGAAGCTATCGCTCCACGCGCGAGATTGTGGCGTTTACGAAGGCGTTATTGCCGAACGAAGAGATTGTGCCCTTTGAGAGGAGTGGCCGAAAGCCCAGCCTCGTCAACGTTATCAGCAGCGAGAAGAGGGCCGAACGCATAATAGCCGACATCGCGGCGCTTCGGGCGGAAGGCTACGACTCGATCGCCGTTATTACGAGAACGGCAGACGAAAGCCGTCAGGCGTATGACGTCTTGAAATCGCAGGGCTCCGATGCGCTGCGGCTAATTACGAAGGAGACGCTCACGTTCGAGAAGGGAGCCATGGTGATTCCTTCTTATCTGGCGAAGGGAGTCGAGTTCGACGCTGTTCTGATCTATGATGCCTCTTCTCAAACCTACGTTAGAGAAAGTGAACGCAAGCTCTTCTATACGGCATGTACCCGTGCGATGCACCGGCTTGTCCTCTACGCGACAGGGGAGTGGACGCCATTTATCCAAGCGATGGAGCCTCTCCTATATGAAGTAGAGCAATAAATCGAGCATTGCACGATGAAGAACAAGGAGCCCGCAGCTTTCAGCAGCGTGGCTCCTTTCTCATTTGCGAAAAAAGGTGTATTGCAACTTTGGTAGAGAGCAGTTACAATCTCTAGTAAATTCGTTTGTGGAATGGATGGTGAGATTGTTTTGAAAATGCCTTTCATTATTCGTCTTTTCAATAGTCGTAAAAGCGCCCTTTCAACGATGATCGCCTCCAACTTGTTTATCTTATTGATACCGCTTGCAATGGGTCTTTTTCTGTACACAAAGGTGGAGCAAAGTCTTGAAAGAAGTACGACAAGATCCAATGTAGCCATGCTCGAGCAGCTGAAGCTATCCCTTGATAACAAATTGTCCGAAGTGGACACGTTAATGCGCCAAGTTGTGTTTGATCCCAAGTTGGATTATATGCTTCGGATTCCAGCCAACTCCAATGATGTTGATAAATATGAATTTATTCAATTCATGCGCGATAAGATGAGTAAGTATCGCAGTATGACCAGCAATTTCATCCTCGATTACTATGTCTACTTTGCAAGCAGCAATACCATTGTCAAATCTGATTTGGTAACGGATTCGTCAACCTTTTATTCCATCTACTATCCATATAAGAACATGCCGTATGAGGAGTGGCGTCGTCTGTTAAGTAAGGAACATAAGATGTCCTACTTACCGGTAGCCGCTTTAATCACTGATATTGATCAATCACCGAAGAATGTGATTACTTACATACAGTCACTACCCGTCCAATCACAATCCCAAAATCTAGGGAGTTTTATTGTGTTGATCGATGTGGATCACGTCAAAGAATTATTCGCGCAGATGGAATCTGCCAGTCATAGCTCCGTTTATATTATTGATCATGATGGCAATACGATCATGAGCAACAGTGAGACCCCATTTCCAGCAGACTTGCTTGGACGTATCCAAGAAAGATCAGGGCCATTTGATTACAAGCTCGGGAGTGTGGATCAAGTGGTGTCAGTCACTTCGTCCCAAAAAGCAGGCTGGAAATATGTCTCGATCATGCCTAACGATGTATTCATGCAACAGGTCAATCAAATCCAAAGTTGGTCTATAGGTTTATTTATCCTGTGCCTCATTGCCGGGCTTGTGGCGGTTAGCCTAGGTGCGTATCGCACATATAAGCCGCTTCAGAAAACAGTGAATGCCATCATGCGTGGAAAAGAAATGATCGGGCGGCCCTCTTCGAATGAATATGAGTTTATTCGGCAAACGGTGGAAGGGTCCATACATGAAGAGAAACATTTGCGCATGACCTTAGGTCAGCAAATTCCGTTCATACGGGCCAATTATTTGTCTCGTCTTCTGAATGGTCACATGGATGTTGATATATCGCCAGCCAATGGTGATTCGTTGCGATTTATGGATCTGAGCTTTGTCAGTGATTGTTTTGCTGTTCTCATTGTGAAGATCGAGGATATGCAACATCTGAAGGAAGAGGATGAGCAGCAGTGGGCGCATGCGCGATTTATTATTTCAAATATTGGTACGGATCTGACAGCGGCTACGCACCGAGGATTTTCGGTGGAGCTCGACAGGGATCGCATCGCGCTTCTCATTAATTTAACAGCCAATCGTGAAAAGCTAGCTGAATTGGACATTCGAGAAATTGCCGAATCGCTTTACAACATCACCTCGGAGCGATTCCAAATCGGCATCTCCATCGCTGTTGGCGGCATTCATTGGGGTCCGAAAGCGATTCGTGAATCGTATCCCGAAGCACTCGCCGCGCTTGAATATAGGTTGATTCAAGGTAAATATGCCATTATTCATTTTAAAGATATCATGGATGTGAAGCAGCACTATTATTATCCGCTAGAAAGCGAGATTCAGTTAATTAACTTTGTTCGCAGCGGTGATACCGAGAATGTAGCCAAGCTGCTTGATAAAATTTATTCGATGAATTTCAATTCCAGCCATATAACCCCTGAGTTGGGTAAATGTTTGTTTTTTAATGTGACGAGTACACTCCTGAAAATCCTAAACTCGACGAACACGAATCAAGATGAGGTGCTAGGCACCGAATTCGATCCGATTAAAGAAGTATTCAGTTATCCCACGGCACAAGGCATGTATATGAAAACCAAGGAACTTTACGAAACACTTACCCGTTCGTTTAATCTGGAACGTTCGGATCATGGTCAACTGCGACTGCAGGAAATCATCCGTATTGTCCATGAGAATCTGGGTGATTCTAACCTAGGGGTAGCTCAAATTGCTGAACGTATCCAAATGACACCGCAATATCTGTCCACTTTTTTCAAAAAACATCAAGGGCAGAATCTGCTCGATTACATCACGACGAAACGGATTCAACATGCGAAGCAGTTAATGGAGCGCAAAGAACTGACCATTGTTCAGATTGCGCAGAAGGTAGGCTACAACAATGATGTCGTTTTCATTCGAGCTTTCAAGAAGCTTGAAGGTGTAACGCCAGGAAAATATCGGGAGACGAGCTTAACGGAGGTTATTGGCTCAGATACGTAATGAGCAGCCTAATAGGCTGCTTATTTTTGTGGAAATAGCTACCGTCGATTTCTAATACGGGCTGATGATTTCTCACAACGCCTGTATTTCTTACTAAAATACAACGGAAATGAGAACTAGGCAGTATGCATTCCCTATTTCAAAAAGCATACTTGGGAACAGGTGCTGATGGCGAGGAAGATCGCCGGTGCCATTCAAGCTAGGCGTTACTCATGATAAAGGGAGGCTAGACAAATGAAGAAAAGATTAAAACAAGTAGGGTCTATTGCATTGCTGTCTGCACTGGTTATTTCGGTAAGCGCATGCGGTGACGATACGGCGAGCACAAGCACATCGGCAACACCGCAATCCAATACAGAAGCGCAGCCGCCAAAGCTAAGCAAATTGTCGTATTGGGTAGCTAATCACTCTGCAGTCTCTGGTCAAATGAAAACGTACGCCGAAATGGGCATGTACAAAGAACTTGAAAAAGCAACTGGCGTAAAGGTTGAATTCCAGCATCCTCCACTCGAGGTTCCGCAAGCGCAAGAGCAATTTAACTTAATGATTGCGACCAACGAGCTACCGGATGTGATTGAAGCGAGCTGGGGAGCGACAAGCGGTTCCGTTATTCGGTACCCAGGGGGACCGGAGAAAGCGATTTTAGATAAAAAAATCATTAAGTTGAACGACCTCATTGATAAATATGCACCGAACCTGAAGAAGCTGCTTGCCGAGCATCCAGATTGGAAAAAGCAAATTTCAACAGATGAAGGAAGTATCTATGCATTTCCTTTCATACGAGGTGATGACAAAGTCAGAGTGAGCTTTGGTCCTTCGATTCGCCAAGACTGGCTAGATAAACTGGGCTTGAAAATGCCGACGACAATCGACGAATGGTACACGGTATTGAAAGCATTTAAAGAAAAAGATCCGAACGGGAATGGCAAAGCGGATGAAATTCCAATTTACTTGGATAAAAGTATGTTTTCTACAGACGCTCCTTTCCTTGGCGCATGGGGGATTAACTATAGCTTCTATCAGGATAAGGGTACTGTGAAATACGGTCCAATCCAACCGGAATATAAGGAATTCCTGGCCACAATGAACAAATGGTACAAGGAAGGCTTGCTGGACAAAGACTTCGCAGCACCGAATGAGAAATTGTATGACAACAAGATGACGACCAATCTCATGGGTGCATCCGTTTCCTTTAATGGTGGTGGACTAGGTAAATATGCTGGCCTCATGAAGGACAAAGATCCGAACTTTAAGCTGGAAGCAGCACCTTACCCCGTATTAAAAGCCGGAGAGAAAGCGATTTGGGGACAACGGGATTTTGCCTATAACGGTGTAGGAGCAGCGATTTCAGCTGTGAATAAAAATCCAATTGAAACGGTAAAATGGCTTGATTATGCGTACGGTGACAAAGGGAATCTGATCTTCAACTACGGAATTGAAGGCACAAGCTATAAGATGGAGAATGGCAAAGCAACATTCCTTCCAGAAGTGTTGAATCCTCCAGCGGGAACGAGCATACAGCAATCCATTTCCAAATATACGCGTGCCACTTGGAGTGCACCTTACGTGCTAAGCGACAATTTCCAATTGCAATATCTAGCTCTCCCGCAACAGAAGAAAGCGTTGGAAATTTGGTCGGCGCCTACAGCAGAACGTAAAATACCTCTTGTTTCTCCGACACAAGATGAAAGCAGCAAGTTCGCTTCCATCGTGACGGATATCCAAACGTATCAAGATGAAATGCTCTTGAAATTCATCATGGGTGTGGAACCGATTGATAATTTTGATACTTATGTGAAAAAGGTTAAAAGTATGGGCATTGATGATGCGATTAAAATTCAGCAAGGGGCTTTGGAGCGTTTTAATAAACGCTAAGGCTGCGTTGCTCGAGGGGATGAACGTTGTTAGAGTTTATCCCCTTTTTCCAAATAAATTCTATGAAAGAAAGGGTAGGGGAGACGATGAGGCAAAGCACTGCACCTGCTGAGGCTGCACAGGCCGTACATACAACGAAAACCTATCGCAATCCAACTGTCCTACAAACCATACGTGCGGATCTGAAACGGCATTGGTCCATCTATGTGATGGCCCTGCCTGTTATTGCATATTACTTAATTTTTCATTATGGACCAATGTATGGGTTGCAAATTGCGTTTAAAGATTTCTCGCCGGCAAAAGGGATTCTGGGAAGTCCTTGGGTTGGATTTAAACATTTTGATAGCTTCTTTAACGGAATTTACTTCTGGCGGTTGATTAAGAATACGATTCTGATTAACCTTTATGATCTTCTGTTCGGGTTCCCTGCGGCCATTATTCTGGCGTTATTGTTGAATGAAATTCGTCATAGCGTGTTTAAAAGGGTCGTGCAATCGATCTCCTATTTGCCGCATTTTATTTCAATCGTGGTCGTGGCTGGGATGATGATTGACTTTCTTAGCCGCAATGGTCTTATTAATCAAATCATCGGCGCCTTTGGCGTTGAACCCATCGATTTCTTGCAAAAGGAAAGCTGGTTCCGATTCCTTTTCGTATCCTCTGGCATCTGGCAAGGGATTGGCTGGGGTTCCATCGTTTATTTGGCGGCCATGTCTACGATCGATCCGACGCTGTATGAAGCAGCTAGGATGGATGGTGCGAACCGCTGGAAGCAGACGCTGCATATTACGATTCCGGGCATTATGCCAACAATCGTTATCTTATTTATTTTGCAAATGGGGAATATGTTGACGGTCGGCAGTGAAAAGGTACTCCTGCTCTACAATCCATTGACCTATGGTACAGCAGATGTGATATCGACGTATGTCTATCGCAAAGGGGTATTGGAGGCAAGCTATAGCTTTACGGCCGCTGTCGGTCTCTTCAACTCGGTCATCAGCTTCGCTTTAATCATTGCGGCCAATAGCTTTGTGAAGCGAATCAGTGAGAACAAACTGTGGTAAGGAGATTGTGCACATGAAACTAACCCGTGGAGAGCGCACGTTTGGCTACTTTAATATTCTGTTAATGCTCGTACTTTGTGCGGTCACCCTATATCCGTTTCTATACGTGGCATTCGCTTCAATTAGCGATGCGACATCCTTGCTGCAGCATCGCGGAATTATGCTTAAACCGGCAGGGTTTGATTTTGGCGCTTACAAAGCGGTGTTCAAGAATCCGATGATTGTGAAAGGATATCAGAATACGTTGCTGTATGTCGTCCTCGGTACAACGATCAACCTATTCATGACAGCGATTGGTGCCTATGTCTTGTCTAGACCGAATCTGTATTTTAAAAATATCATCATGTTTTTCATCGTCGTTACGATGGTATTCCATGGAGGACTCATTCCGAGTTACCTGCTCGTGAACGATCTCGGCATGATGAATACGATGTGGGCGATCCTCATTCCAGGTGCGATTAATACGTTTAACATGATCATTATGCGTACTTCTTTTCAGGGGATTCCGGTAAGTTTGGAGGAATCCGCTAGAATGGATGGGGCAGGCGATTGGAAAATATTATTCCGAATTGTCATTCCGCTTTCGATGCCGGTAATTGCCGTTATGATTTTGTGGTATGCGGTAGGGCACTGGAATTCCTACTTTAGCGCGCTAGTCTATCTGCGGAATAGGGAAGCTTATCCCTTGCAGCTCGTACTTCGTGAAATATTGATTTCTAACAATACAGATTCGATGATGTCAGGCGGCGATGACAGATATGCGATCGGAGAAACGATTAAGTATGCTGCGATTATGGTCTCGACACTCCCCATCATTTGTTTGTATCCGTTTCTTCAGAAGTATTTTGTTCAAGGTGTAATGATTGGTGCAATCAAAGAGTAGGTATGGATGCCTACGATCATCGAGATATGGACAGAAGGAGAGATACGTGTGAGAGGGGTTATTTTCAAAAACGCTCCTAGCAGCTGGAACGAAGCGTTACCAATCGGTAACGGACATTTTGGAGGCATGGCGTATTTCGAGGAAAACAAGCTGACGTTAGCGCTGAATCATTACGAGGTGTATTATCAGAAGCTTCATCGGTACAGTAAAAAGTATCGAAATGGAGATGTGCAGGATCTAACTCTTCAATATGGTCGTACATTTGATGAGCTGCGCGCGTTGGCAGCAGATAGGTATCGCGATCCCGAGGAGGAGCCATTCTTTCTGTATGGTGATGCCTTATCGGATACTAGCATGTACAGAAAGTATGGCAAGCCATCCGGTGGGGCCTCTCATTATCCGACGGGTGAAATTGAGCTCTATCCTTCGGAGATCTTGAGAGATCCTGATCATTACTCGCTCGAGCTCGATGTGGAACAAGCAGTTGTGCATTTACACGTTGAGAAAGGCAGTGACAAGCTTGAAGTAAAGACGCTGATTTCGCAGACTGGCGATTATGTCGTTACAGAAATCAAGCAGACGCAAAAAAACCTATTATCTAGTGTGAGAATGCATGTTCCCCTCGGGAGATATGTGCACATGAATGTGAAGTATCTGCAGTGGGATGAGACGACATTTTATTACCTGGGAAATTTCTATCCGGATGGGGAAGATAAAGCGCGCTACGAACCATTTGCGTTCATCGTCATGATGAAGATCATTGGGGCAAAAGGAAGCGTAGCTGCAAGCTCCAACGAGTACTTGGACATTACCCTGCAGGATGCGAAGGGAAATATGACGCTGCTTACAACGGTGGTCACGGAGGAAGAAACGAAGGATCTGCTTCAAACTGCACGGATGAGATTGCATAAATCCAGTTCACAGGTTAGTGACCTAGTGGCGGATCATGAACAGCATTGGAAGCGTTTCTGGTCACGTTCCTCGATCGCCTTGCCGGACAAAATGATCGAAGAACTCTGGTTTATCAATCTGTATGCGATCGCCTGCTGCAGTGGCAAAGGCGGAAGAATGCGCGAGCAAGCGTGCGGATTGAACGGTTTGTGGGATATTAAACAGCCGACCAAGTGGGGCAGTATGTGGTATTGGGATGTGAATATTCAAGCGGCATTCTGGCCGCTTTACACGGCTAATCACCTTGAAGTTGCGGAAGCGTTCAACGAAGGATTACTCTCTTATGTCGCTGAAGCTGAGCGTATGGCGAAGCAGTTTCATGGGCTGAATGGCATTGCAGGGGATTACCCACATGCGCTGTATGTCAGCATTTGGCCTTGGTGTGCACAATTTCTTTGGGACTATTATCGCTATGGCGGGGATCTTGATTTTTTGCGAGATAAAGCGTATCCGGTATTCAAGGGGATTGCTAAGTTTTTGGAAGGCTATCTGCAGGTGAATGAGCAAACGGGATGCTATGAGATATTTCCGGATATTTCCCCGGAACAGGGGCCGTTGACCCGCAATTCAACCTGCAGTTTGTCTGCGGTCAAATATGTGTTAGAAATTGCGATGGAAGCGAATGCGTTGCTTGGCGAAGCAGAAGAGGATCAGTTCAAATGGAAGCAACTTGTAGACAATTTGACGCCGTATCCAACAGCAGATTCCACACGTTATGGGGACGTCCTGCTGGATTCCGAATGGGCACCTGCGGAGATGCATCTGCGACATCCTTCGCTGTTAATGCCGATTTATCCTATAGGAGAAATCGACAAACGAAGTGAGCCAGCCCGCAGGAAAAGAGCAGAGAACACGCTTCACTATGCAGAAAAGCAGACGGAATATGGTATGTTTCAGTTCGGCTGGCTATCCTGCGTCGCCTCTAGATTGGGGAAAGGCAATACAGCGCTTAGGCTGCTATACGAGCAAGGCATCGACTTATCCCTCAGGAGCAATGGCTTGTTTGCAGAAGAAACGGAACGCTGGATGAACTATTGCAACATCACGAATGAACCGCTCTACCATCCGCACATGATGGAGGCTTCGGGTGAAATGGTAGCCGCTGTGAACGAAATGCTGCTGCAAAGTTATGATGGTGTGATCGAGGTGTTCCCTGCACTGCCTTCAGGTGAGGTTGAGCCGGGACAGCGGGTGGGATTATATGACCATCAAGTGGCGGAGAAGGTGAGGAGTTACGAGAAATGGCGCGATTGCTCCTTCCAAGGGTTATTGGCTGTTGGGGCTTTCGAAGTTAGTGCGCAGATGAAAAATGGTCGTACGACTTGGGTTACGATTATAAGTAAAGCTGGAACCAAGTTGGTTATGCGCAATCCATTTGATGCTAGTAAACAGGTGTTCGTTGCGCGTAAAGTGGGTTCTTCTTGGATCGCAGTAGAAGCTCAGCAGGATGATCAGAAGCTAATTTTCTTTGAGACAGAAGTGAATGGGGAATATACGATTTATCCGCAAACGGAATCGATCTTACTTGAGCTATATACAACCAAGTCTAATGGTGATCTATCAATGAGAGGTGAGCTTCCATTCGTTCATGAAGCACATACCCATCGGAGGGTGTTCCTTGGCAAAAACCAAGACACGCAGCATTTTAGAACACTCGATCATTTTACTTTCGATTATTACTCCGGCAATTACCGTGAATCTAGGCTGGCAGCATATCGGTTTGATTTTGGCGTAGAATTGCATGAGTTGACTAAGGATTATACCAAAGCGCTGCCTAGACAGGTGCATATGGAAGGTGTACTTGGCCAGACGTTTCGTAAAATAACACCAGACATGTCATTTACACCTTACAATGGTCTCGGTTGGGAGTGTACACAAGATCTCATCGCTGTGGATCGCGTAGAGCCTGATGAATTGCGAAGAGATTTCATCGGTGGAACGAGTGAAGCTGCGTTTCTGCTAGAGCTTCCGAAGGGGAGATATGATGTGCTCTTCGTATCTGGTGATGCTGAGGCGGCATCCTACACGGAAGTTGAGATTGCGGGGCAAAGTACGTGGAAGCCGGATAAAGAGCTTAGGGCTGGCGAATTTGTCACTGAGATCCTGCCGATCACACAGAGTAAGGACGGATATGCAAAAATTAGATTTCGCACTTGCGAAGGCATGCAATGGCGAGTAAATACGTTGATTATCAATAAAAATTACACATATTTGTAGATACTTTTTACCGTATGGTGTGAGTTAATTTTAATCGAAATCAAGGGTTGTGTTGAAACAAAGACATTTTGTTGGTACCAACGAGCTGAGGCAACAACACAATCCAGTGTGAATTCACAATTAATAAGGAGGAAAAACTGTGAGCAAAATGAAATGCAGATTTCTGAGCATGATGTTGGTTTTGGTCATGATGCTGTCGTTAATCGGCGATAACCTTATGTCATTGACAGCATTTGCAGCTGAGCCACATGGATCCGAGGCCGAGTTGATCAGCGTGGGTGGGGAGACGCTCGAGCCGGGCGGAGGCGATGGTCCACAAAGCGTTATACAGCCGCTCTCTGCGAGCGCTCCCAAAGTAACGTTTACCATCAACAAAGACGGCCAACCGTTTGGCGGGCACGGGAAAACGTTCACACTGAGGCAGAATGGGGAAATAATGCATAGCGGTTCCGACATTGGCGGCACGGTTACATTTGACGTTTATGACGGTACTTATAACATTTTTGATGGCAGTGTCGATACCGGCGAAACAGTCGCCGTCTCTGGAACTGCTGCCAAGACACTCAACTACTACACGGTTGAATTCAGGGCAGAGGATGCAGGTGCGTCCAATGGTTCAGCTATCGTCGCTAAATACAACGATAACTTCATTGCCAGCGGTGCCGTGGTTCTCGGCGGCAAAACGTTAGTGATTACCGCCGAAGGAAGGGGGGCGATGTCATCGCCATCGGACGTGCTCGAAGCCGGGTATTCGTACAAATGGAGCGGTGATGGGGCCAACAATCAAACCACCGACGCGATCACAATTAACAATCTAGACAAAAAGATTGATTTGCTCTGCTTAGTGAGGGGGAGCCTACGGTTATATGCTGCTGGTAGAAACAGCGCAAATGCTGCTAAAGCATACTATACGCTGCCGGAGGTTTTGACCAGTGGACAAATGACGGTTCAGTTCGACTATGTCACAACGGCAACCAGTCCGAATACAGCAATCTCCTTGGTTCAAAGTGGGACCGCAGCGAATGCGGATGTTGACAAAATGAATGCCCTTGTGCGGTTCAATACGGGCATTGGCGCATATAACGGTACAGGGTGGGGTGTCGATGTCATTTCCCCTTTAGTTGCAAGTAAAGTGTATCATGTCAAAATTATGATAAATATGACTACAAAAACATACAGCGTATGGGTGACGCCGGAGGGAGGCTCAGAGACAAAAATTGCCACAGACTTTGCGTTCAGGGCAAAAAATCCTACAAACATCGGTGAGCTCCGGGTTCTTGATACAAGAAACTCAGGCAATAACAATGCTGCAAGGCAAATGTGGGTTGAGAATATATCCGTTTCCAAGAAGCCAGAGTTGACGGTGCTTCTGGATGGAGAGCCACATCCTGATATTAACGACATGGAGTTCGTACTGATGCAGGACAGTGTCGTAAAGGCTACTGGCGTCAAGAATGGTAACAAGGTTGTTTTTAACGAGACGTTGAACGACGGCATTTATGACATATATGTCAATAGCACCAATTCTAACGTTAAGCTCACGATTATCAACGGGGGAGGCAGCGCGACGGTCGAGCTGGGCACTGAAGAGGGCAAAGCGAGGAAAGCGCTGCAAGAGCTTGTCACGACCATTGAGGGGCGTGGCCTTAAAGAGGAACGCTATACCCCAGCTACATGGGTGCCGTTTGCCATGGCGCTGGCCGAGGCGAAAAACTTGCTTCTCGACGATACAGCGATTGCAATAACACTCAATACCGCCTTGAGTAACTTGAGCAACGCGTATGAAGCTCTTGTGCTTATCCCGCGTGCCAACGGAATCTACAAGGCTGCGTATGCGGATAAGTTCGGCGGCACCGTAGTTCGTACCAACATTGGCAACACCAGCAACGGTGCGACTTATCCGAATGGCAGCTACTCGTCGCCTCCGGCAGGTCAACCTAACGACAGATCTGTTCTGGGTGGCTTATACACAGGCAGCGACCCTCAAACCTATCGGGCGAAGCGCGGTGCCGGGGTTACGTTCCCTTTTACTATCCACAAAGATGGGGAGTATGGATTCATGCTGAAGTTCTCCCGCATCAATTATGAAATTGAAGACTATATTAGCGTGTATGTCAACTACGACCAGGTCGAAAAAAATGAAGATGGCTCTCCGAAAACGCCTGGTAATTACCGTATTCCCCTCGCTGGCAGGGACAGTGAGCTTGTGTTTGTTGAGTCCGATATTTGGACGATGGGACTGAAAGAAGGCGACACGATTTCTCTGGTGCTCGACACCTCCAGTCTTGACGTAGTGGACTATCCGGACAAGGGCCTTGTGAATATTGACTACATCTCTGTCTGGGAGGTAGAGGAGTCCTATAAATACGATTCCTTTAACCGCAACTTCTACCTCCTGTCGGGAACTCAAATCATAATTCCGGAGCCCGTGACCTTCCCCCTCACCTGGAGCAGCAGTGACCCGGAGATTGCGACAGTGGATCCTGTAACGGGGAGGATTCAAACGATTAAGGCTGGGGACGTCGTCATTACGTCCACTGGTACCGGCGGTACGTTTAAATACAATCTGTACATAAAGAATAACGAAGGCGAGATTACGTTGAAAACTGCCCAAGTCTCGCTATGGGATACGGTGAACAATGTATTCGATCCACCAGCAGCGGTACGGAATAGCAACGCCAGTGAAGTCCCACAGAATATCCCAATCGCGTTAACCGGTCTTAACGGCGGGATTAAGGTCGGCAATGGGTTTGTGGACACCATGGACTACGTCCCGGTAGGCTCGTCTATTGAAATCGACGTTCCTAATGCCGTAGTGAAAAAGCCCGGTATGTATGACATCACTCTGAACTATGCAAAAGGCAGCTCTCAGGCGAGCGGCCAATTGGGGCTGCTTGTGAACAGCCAGCTTGCAGGCACACTGTATACGAGGACAACAGCCAGCCTCACCAGTACGGAACAGTCGAACATCGTTACTGTGTATTTGAAACCCGGCGATACAATCGGCATTCGTACGATCGTCAATCCGAAGGACGCGGTTGGACGCTTTAATAGTTTGACGGTCACCGAGAACGTAGTGATTCCGCCGTCATCTGTTACATTGTCCACGGCCACTAGCGTAAATCATCAGGATCAGACAACACTGAATTATACAACGGTCCCAGCGAATGCCACGCCAGCCTTTGTCTGGACAGCCGCAAACACTGACATCGTGTCCGTGTACGGAAACTTAGTGGTCGGAGAAAATGTTGGGGAGACAACAGTTACGGCGACTTCCCTATATAACCCGGAGATCAAATCAACCGGCACGGTGACGGTTGCACAGAACAGCAGTATTTTCAGCATCGAAAGCAACGAAGTAAAGGTCTATCTGGATAGGGACTTCCCTCGCGCCATTCAGTATGAGATGAAGGACAGCGGTGCGAAGATTGACGGCAACCGTAATAAGCTAGACACCTTAAAGTTGACCACTGGGATGACATATAGCTTAAATACGTCACAAGGGTTAACAGGTTCAACGGTTAAGAACTACAAGCCCGTCGTTACATCCAGTGAGCCAATCTTGAACGCAGACGGCAGCCAGCATGTTATCTATACCCTACAAGTGACCGAGTTGAACGCGGTAATAAAGATCAAGGCGACGGTCGAGGGGAAGGTGCTCAAGTTTGATTTTATTGAGATTAAGGAAGATCCCGCTAACCGTATTTTCAACATCGAAATACCAAATCATAATCCGGTAACGGTTAGCAATTTTACTACTGGCTCCACATTTGCCGGTTCCAAAATGGAAAGCAACATCGGAAGGAGCGGCGACAGCTTTTACAATATTAAAGATATGATGACCGGCTCTGATTATTATAATTACGCCTTTGTGTCAAACGGGAAAGTAGCCGCCAGCATTCAGAGTAACGCCTTTGGATTGACGGATGGCAGCGTGGCAAGACGCGTTTTCGCTGACACCAAGAGAAACGATTCACTGGTCACAACAAGTCTGCTCAGCGGATCCTGGGTATGGCGATTCCCTGACGCTACCAAGAAATTTATAGACAATGAGGGTAGATACGGAGAAGAGGAAGCCTTAATAACCAGAACATATACAGATGAACCATACGACAGGGATATGCCGCATGTTTGGGTCGTGCTGGCTGAAGAAAACAATAACGATGGCATCGTTAACTGGCAGGATGCGGCCAATGAGTTCCGCAGTGTCGCTAAAGTAGCAGTAGGCTCAGACAAAATCGCCGACGCGGTTGTACAACGACTAATTATGTCACAGGGGAACGAATCCAACTACCCTTATCTGGCATCTGTGGACGAAACTAAGCGGATCTGGCTACATACGGACGGCTTGGGACAAATCATCCTGCAAAAATACCACAACGCAGGCAACTGGGGCGACTTCAGTGTCTACGATGACCAACTAGGCGGCTTGGACGAGTTCAGGAAGTTTACCGACATTACGACCAACCAGTACAACAGCTTTGTCGGTGTTCATACCAACTTTACAGAGTATTTCGCGAAGGTTGACCAGTTCAGCTATGAAAACGTTGAAATGCAAGCCGACGGAATAACACCCCGAAGCAAAGGTTATGTGGCGTTCGGTTACTACCTGCACCAAGCCTATGTGATCGACGACCAGTTGGATGCGTTGACCCGAGATAATGAGAATGAGGCAAGCCAAGAAAAAAGTCGTTATGAGCGAATGAATCGTTTTAAAACCGATATCCCGGATTTGGGCTTTATTTACAGCGATGTGTTCTCTCACAATGGCTGGCGCGGAAATGCCCTGGCACGGGATTATGAAGATAATGGCCTTGCGTATTTCGTGGAATGGCCGTACGTTGCAGAAGACTCCGCCGCATGGGCGCACTGGTCCGTGGAAAAGAGCTACAGCCCCGCATCGCTCAAAGGATATTCCAGCGATATTGCCCGGTTTATCTTCAACGATTCCAAAGACCGTTGGGATAACTACACCACCGACAACTGGAAGGCTGACATTGAGGAAACCCGAGTGCCAAACAGCGCCTTCCTGCTGATGGGCGCCGATACGACCTCCTACGAGGGCTGGGTGCACAATGGTATCAATGAATACGACTCGATTGTTGAGAAAATCTATCGCAATAACATTCCAACTAAGTACATGCAGCACTTCCCCGTTACGCGTATGGACAAGGATAAGAATGGCTGGGCGGACTACATCGAGTTTAATAACGGAGAAGTGAAAGTTTATGCAGAGGGTTATGAGAACCTTAATAATGAAACAAGAAACAGTAAACGTATTATGGAAAAAGACGGAAAGAAGATTTACGAGCAGGTTAATGCAATCGGCACGGATCAAGGTTCAACCAAGTACCTGATACCGTGGAACGAGGGCGACATGCAAAAGATAGATGAGCAAGAACAAAAGGAAATTAAACTCTACCACTGGAATGATAACGGCGGCAGTACGACCTGGGAACTCCCCGACAGTTGGGCGGGCCTCGAGAACGTCTACGTATATAAGTTGTCCGACCTAGGCAAATCTTCTGAACAGATAATTATGGTGAAAAATGGAAAAGTAACTATCAATACGGATGCAAGAACCCCGTATGTGGTGTACAAAGAACAGCAGGATATGGATGTGGATGTTGACTTTGGCGAGGGACAATACGTGAATAACCCTGGCTTCAGCACAGGCAGCAATCTCAAAGGTTGGAAAACTGTTAGTGGGAATCCCGAAGCAGTGCGTAACGACAATACAACTATGCCACTCTTCACTAATGACGGGGCTGTAGCGCAGCTTAACTCGAATGCCGACAACCACGGCAGAAGCCGCAACTGGGAGCTCGCCGTTAAGGATGGTAACGAAATGGAGGTCAGTCAGACAATCACCGGCTTGACGCCAGGCGATGAGTACGCAGTTTCAGTTATGGTGGAAGTACAACGTGGAAAAACGCGCAAGGCATCGCTCATCGTGGATACAGATGGAGCTAGACGTTCCAGTTACACAGATTCCTCCATCTTGCTCAACTATGACCGCTATGATTCCAAAGAAAAAACCAGTATGCTCCGGATGCGCGTTGTATTCACCGCAGATGCACCTACGGCAACAATCCGGTTGCACGCCGAGGCGGGCGAAGGTGAGGTGCGATTTGACAACGTGCGCATGTACAGGACTACCACGCCAACACCGAAGACTCCTGTGACCGACGGGAAAATCGTCTTGTATCAGGATTATGAATCCGCGCCGGACGGAACAACTGAAGCAGGTACGTCCATCAACAAACCTACCTTTGAGGGCTTCTTACCCTTTAATCTTGGCAACGGCGGAGGGTTCCGTGAAGCCAGAACGATCATGCAGCGCCGGCATGATCCCTATACGCAAAACAATACTGTGCCCGTTTGGAGTAGTAACGCTCCCGAAAGTGTAAGAAACTTTGTGCAGCCAACGAAAGACCAGGCGGGTAATAGCGTTACTGGCCAATGGTGGGATACCACGACCATCCCGGTTGATCTTGTTGTGGATGGCAAAACCTCATTCTCTAACATTACCGGCAGCGCGGGCATTATGTACCAGACTACACCTCAGAGCCTCCGGTTTGAAGAGGGCAAGACATACCGTATCAGCTTTGATTACCAGACCGGCCTAAACGGCATTTTCGCCTTTGTGCTAGGGGATGGCATGAAAGGGACACTTAGTCAGAAAGTTTCTTCGACAAACGTGGAATTTACAGGGCATCAGCACCATGACTATCTACAAGGCACGATGGGACCGTATTATAACAATGTGATATCGAACCGGTCGGATAGTGGCGTGCCAATAACGGCAATGCCTGAAGGCTGGGAAGCCAATGGCACCTACCGCAACACGGACATTAAGAAAGCGGTTCCGAACTGGAAAGGGTATTATGAGTATGAGTTCGTGAGCACATCTGACCAGACTTGGTTTGGTATCTTGCGGAATAATGACTCACCGACGCCGAGCGATAACCCTAACCCGTTTATCATCGACAATTTGCTAATCGTGGAAGTAGGCGCGGTTGACTCGGGAGATGCAACGCTTGCTAACCTGACCGTAAGCGCAGGCGTACTGTCTCCGGAATTCAGCTCAGACATTATGAGCTACGCAGTCAATGTGGATAACAGTGTCAGCAGTATGACCATTACTGCCACAAAAAACCACAGTGCCGCGACGGTCAGCGGTGCGGGCGTAAAATCTCTGAGCGTAGGGCTGAATTCATTGGAGCTAGTTGTTACGGCCGAGGATGGTACGCAGAAAACCTATTCGATCGTAGTGACCCGTGCCAACACGCCGCCGACAGACACCGGCTCTGAGGGCAGCGGTTCTGGGGACACCGGCTCTGAGACTCCTTCTCAGCCTGTCTCGACAATCACTCCTAAACCAGCCGAAAATAAGTGGATCCTCCAGGTTGAGGAAGCTACGGATGCAACCACCATCATGAAAGCTACATCGGAGCAAACGAAAGCAGCGGAAGACGCAGTGAAGGCAACTGCGGCGAACAACGTAGACACAAGTGTGACCATTGTCGCAATTGCACCTCCGGTGATTGTGAAAACATCAGGGGATATCAACAAACCATACGCAGTAACCGTTAATATTCAACCCAACGAGGACAAAGCCGAATTCACTACATTAGCAATCGTGAATGCTAATGGTACCTTGACCCCAGTACCTACCAAGATGAATAGTAATGGTACGGTAACCGTTATCGTCCACGGAGATGTCATGTTGGTGCCGGTGAACGTCAAGTCCAACTTCATCGATGCGATAGGGCATTACGCAAATGATGAAATTAAGAGGGCAGCAGAGTTGATGCTAATCGTTGGCGTAGGTGATGGCAGATTCGTTCCCTCAGCGTCGGTTACGATTGCTGAAGCAAGCACAATGTTCCTACGGGCACTTGGTATTCCGGTAAGTAAAGACGCTTCTGACGCGAACGGGGTAGATCAGAACAAATGGTATGCTGATATTGTCAATACCGCGACTGATAGTAAGCTGATTGACTTAAACGAAAATAACATGGATTTTGACAGCCCCATGACACGCATTCAGACAGCGACATTAATTGTCAATGCGCTTAGGGCTTTGAACATGAATCCAACGATGACTATTCAGGAAGCGGATGAGTTGTGGTTGAAAGACTTCAAAGATCTAACAGGGCTGACGGAATCAGAGCGTATCGATCTGGCTATCTCTGTTAAACTGGGGATCTTTCAAGGAAATGGGGATGCAACTATGTCCCCGCACTCCGCACTGCAGCGAGCTCACTTGGCTAGTCTTGCGGTTAGGTTTCAGGATAATATTCTGAACCGTAAGTAACATGAAGGCAAATGAGTTCAAGTTATATAATTAAGGAAAAGGGAGCTAAGCGGCGTGTTGCTGCTTGGCTCTTATTTACGTCTGATAAAAATACTTCTTGATTTACAACTGCGTTTATGCAGGTACTTGACAGCCGTATGCTATATTAAAATAACTAACCTTAGGAGGCCTCTCATGTTCCAGCAGATAAATCAGACGTATACGGGCGTAAACTTCGGAAAGCAAGATTTAAGATATGGTGAGCTAATCAGCTGCACCTTTGATCGTTGTTTGTTTGCAAACGGATCCTTAGAGGAAATCACGACAACGAACTGCCGATTTATATCGTGTGATTTTCGCGGAGCTTCGCTAAATGGCTCCATTCATAAAGAATCTGCTTTTGAAAATTGTACGTTTAACAGTGCCAATCTGTTTGTTTCGAAATTTGAACATTGTAAAATGATGGGGTCGGACTTTTCGAGTGCGAGTTTGGATGGCTTGACGATTTATCGTGGAGATTGGTCATATACCAATTTAAGACATAGCAGATTAGGACGACAGGACTTGCGAGGCGTTAAATTTCATGAAGCAGACTTCTCAGGAGCAGATTTGGAAAGGGCTGATTTAAGAGATAGTGATCTGACCATGGCGATTCTAGCAAAAGCTAAGTTACAGGGAGCAGATGTAAGAGGGGCCAAAATGACAGGCATCGATTTCAAAACGTTCACCATAGCAGGCATGCGAATGGATCGAGAGCAAACGGTCTTATTTTCACTTTCACATGGTGCCAAGGTAGATTGATGTCTTGTTTATGGTATAATGTCTGTGCAAAAGAGGAGGAGAGAGTTCCGAATGGCCATCTTTCATTACAATCAGGAACGTTTATTTCGCAAGGATCCGGATTTACATTTGCTGCATTGGGGCAAAGAGGATTGTAAGCCTGGCCATGCTGTTGGGCCTGGTGTCCGTGATATGTACAAGATTCACCTTATCCATAAAGGGAAAGGGCTTGTTCGTATTGGAAATGTGACGCATCAACTTAGTCCGGGTCAAGGATTTCTTATTTTTCCTCATGTGATTAGCTATTATGAAGCGGATCCCATGGAGCCATGGACGTATTCGTGGATTGGCTTTCAAGGGGCGCAGGTGGAATCAATTGTATCGCGTACACGATTATCGCCGGAAAATGCTATTTTTCCGATGGATCGGAAAGTTATGCCGACGATGTACGAACAATTAACAGAGGCGAATACCTATTCAAACAGTGCCGATTTACACATCAAAGCGACCTTATTTTCGTTTATGACGGCGCTACTTGATGTGGCTCCTGCCTCCTCAAGTAGTGATGTACTGCCTACCAAATGGGATAGTTATATCATTCAAAGTATGGAATTCATCCATGCTCACTACAATGAACCCATTTCAATTGAAGGGATTGCAGCGCTGCTTAAGCTGGATCGCAAATATTTTTCGGCTATTTTCAAAGAAGCGACAGGGCTGCCTCCCCAACAATATCTCCTGCAATATCGAATGAATAAAGCAAGTGATTTGCTGGAGAAGAGCAACTATGCCATTGGAGAAATTGCCAACTCTGTCGGCTACCAGGATCAACTGATTTTCTCCAAAATGTTCAAACGTGTAAAGGGTGTATCACCTAAACAATATCGGAATTCGAACTAAATTAGCGTAGAAATGTTCAAATTGCAGATCTGTTAGGCATTTAAAATCCCATCAATGGTGGATAGCTCTTCTTTCGTAAACGCAGGAGCCTTCAATGCTTCAACAGCATCTTCAATTTGGCTGACTTTACTCGCGCCAATTAAAGCCGAAGTCACACGACCACCTCGCAGCACCCATGCTAGTGCCATTTGGGACATTTTTTGACCACGCTCATTCGCAAGTGCATTTAATTGTCTCACCTTCGAAATTCGCTCTTCATTAATATCCTCTTCTTTGAGGAAGACGCTTGAACTAGCAGCTCTGGAATCCGGGGCAATACCGTTCAGATAACGGTCCGTAAGAATTCCCTTAAATAGCGGTGAAAAAGCAATGGAGCCGATACCTTCTTCATCCAATACATCCTGAAGACCGTCTTCAATCCAGCGGTTCATCATGGAATAACTGGGTTGATGAATGACACAAGGTGTCCCTAATTGTTTCAAAATGCGGGATGCTTCTTTGGTCTCCTCAGGCTTATAGTTGGAAAGGCCAACATAGAGTGCTTTACCTTGTTGAACGATTTGGTGCAAAGCAGCCATCGTTTCTTCAAGCGGTGTATTCGGATCTGGACGGTGATGATAGAAGATGTCGACATAGTCTACTTGCATACGTTTCAAGCTTTGATCCAAACTGGCAATCAGATTCTTTTTAGAACCCCACTCCCCATAAGGACCTGGCCACATATAGTAACCTGCTTTCGTCGAAATGATCATCTCATCTCGATAAGCAGCGAAATCTCCTTTGAGCATCTTCCCGAACATTTCTTCTGCAGAGCCTGGCGGTGGCCCATAATTGTTCGCTAAATCGAAATGCGTAATCCCTAAATCGAAAGCTCTCTTGAGCATCGTTCTGCCGTTCTCGAACGTGTCAATACCACCAAAGTTATGCCACAGACCTAATGAAATGGCTGGCAGCTTCAGGCCGCTACGACCACTCCGGTTATAAGTCATGGCTTCATATCTGGATGAACTAGCTGAATAAGTCATTTTTGAACCTCCTAATCATGTGAATAAGTTACATTCTAGAGAGATTTGGACCAGAAGACAATGTTCATAAGGATGTTGTTTATGTCCTAATGTCAGATTTGGAAGTCTCGATTATTCCGCATCAATCTACCAAAGAAAGTAATCACTCTCCCCTATGAAGCTCATCATGGATATGATATTTTCTATACCAAACACATGAAGGGGTGTTACCTATGGCAGAACAGGCAATCGCCCATTGTTTGGAAGAGGCTGAAGAGAAGATAACCTATGTGAAAAAAATAATAGAGGAGAATTGGGAAAGTTACATCAACGCTCCTTTTGATTTGGCAAGAGAACATGTGCAAAAAGCAGAAGGGCTGCTGGAAGAGGCACGTCAGGCTGCGGATGCAGAAGAAAGTTTGAGCAAGGCTAATCTTGCAGCCATAGAAGCTATGGAAGGCTATTTGTGCGCTTTGCCAAGTAGAGCAGCGGAAGCTCGCGGCGTCTGGTATCGTCCTACCGAGCATAGCTTTGAGGAAGTAATCCTCACGTTAGATCGGATGAAAGCGGCAGGCTTTAATGAGTTGTACCTCGAGACTTGGCTCTGGGGCTATACGATTTATCCAAGTAGAATGGCAGTGGAGAAACAGATTGAAGAGCAGCATCCTGCTTTTCGCGGGTGGGATCCACTGGAGGCTTTCGTTCTTGAAGGTGAAAAACGAGGGATCGCGGTACACGCTTGGTTGGATGGGTTCATGGTGGGTATCGACCCAACGGGTGGCCCTGTACTACGTGCCTATCCCGAATGGTCTGCGCGCTCGCGAAGACAAGCGGATGCCGAGAGGCCAATGCCACAGCGGGGGACTGGTTAC
This sequence comes from Paenibacillus sp. J31R109, assembly GCF_059692055.1. Taxonomy (NCBI): domain Bacteria; kingdom Bacillati; phylum Bacillota; class Bacilli; order Caryophanales; family Paenibacillaceae; genus Paenibacillus; species Paenibacillus sp. J31R109. Next base: position 436,693 of record NZ_JCAUAR010000005.1, read on the forward strand.
TTTTGGCTCGATATAACGAACCCTGCTGTACGGCAGTATCTACTGGACATCGTGAAAGAGATCATTACGAGATATGGCGTTGCGGGTATTAACCTAGACTTTATGCGGTTTCCACATGTGGATGACGACTGGCAGGACGGTTACTGCTTCAGCGCACATGCCCGTGAAACTTTTCAACGAGAACATGGCAGGGATCCACTTGAGATTTATGAAGACGAGCAGACGGAACTTTGGGCAACGTGGATGAAGTGGGTCGAGCAGATCGAGGATGATTTTGTAAGGGAACTGTACAAGGAGATTAAGCAGATCAGCCCGAAAATAATAGTATCGGCTGCGCCAGAACCAGGTGCGGAGTCTGATAAAATTGGCAACTGGTCGCAGCATGTTGATGTCGTTATTCCTCAGGCTTACTTTGAAAAAGCAACGCTAGTTCGTGCATCTGTTCAGCTGCACAAAAACGAGCTGCTCCCTGGCAATCTTGTATATAGCGGGATCTATCCGATGTATGCCAAATTGGGAGCGCATGAAACCGTAGAGCAGCTGCTTGCTGCACGTGAGATTGACTGCGGAACTGTCATATTTGCCTTCGGGCAAGCGACGGATGAAACGATACGTGCTTTGCGCAAAGGACCTTGGCGAAACGATGCCATATCGACAGGCATGTATCCGCTGCGTGCGGTTCAAGCGGCATTCCACGCGGTGATAACAGATGTAGAGCAAGTTTACCTTCCACGCCAAGCGGTACATGAGAAAACGGCGAATGATCTTGTAGGCAGAGTGGAGTTGCTCCTTTCTATTTTGCAAAGGAATGCAGGCGATGATGTGTATGCCCCTCTGGAAGAACAGGTAGAGGCTTGTAAGCAATTTCTGTTAAAAGCAAGCGAAGAGAAGAAGATTCATGCCTCTGTCGTGCAGCAGTTGATGAACACATTGATAGAAGTACAAGAGATTCTATGCTACTCGGAGATAAAACAAGTGAAATAAATGTGAGCGGAGGTCCCCATTATGAATTTATTAATTGTGGAAGATGAAATCCGTCTCAGAAATGCGCTAGCCAACAATATTCCATGGGATAAACATGGGATTGAGGTCGTAGGTCAAGCTGGTAACGGAGCGGAAGCACTTCGAATCATTGATCGCAAAAAGCCTGATATTATCCTGTTGGATTTGCAAATGCCAGAAATGGATGGGTTGACATTAGCTAAGCACTTGCGTCAAGTCGATCCTTTGTTGAAGATCATTGTGCTTAGTGGACATGATGATTTCACGTATGCCCAACAGGCGCTGGGTCTTGGCGTTATGAAATATTTGTTGAAACCAGCCGGCGATGAGGAAATATTGGAGACGGTGCTCGAAGCAGCGGAGAGGTTGCAGAGTGAGCTTGAGCAGCGTCATAACGAAGACGAGCTGAAGATGAAGTGGAAGCTGCACCTTCCGCAATTGGTTAACGAATTCTTTCAGGGTTTGTTGAATGGGAAATTCGAAGCGTGGGAGATTGAGCAGAAGTGCAAGGATTTACAATTGGATTTGCCAAAGGAAGCTTTATACGCCGTAGCTGTCGTCGATATGGACCCGATTTCGGCGACCGAACAGCGTTTCAGCAGGAAAGATATGTCACTGCTCCAATTTTCGCTCGGCAGTATCGTGAAAGAAGCACTATCGCATACACAGAGCTGGGTGTCCACCAATTTTGCAGGCTGTACGGTTATCCTTTTCCAGCTTGCAAGTGAAGAGGAGCCTAGAATTGCGCTGCAGAAAATCAATGCTTTAACTGAAAAGCTGCTATTCACAGTGAAAAGCTGCCTTAAGCTAAGTGCGAGTGCGGGGATCAGCGGTATGCCTGGCAGCATAGCAGAGATGAATAAGCTATATGTTCAAGCGGTGCGCGCGTTGCAGGATCGAATCGTTCTTGGGCATGATTTGGCAATTCCGTATCGTGCTGAACAGGGAAGAGAGCCTGAGCTGACGTTTCAGCCTAACCTGGAAAAAACACTGGAAATCGCTCTTGAAACAGGGGATTGTGAGAAGGCAATGGAAACGTTAACGGGAATTTGGAACAGCGGGATGGCCAAAGCGGAAACTGTTGATGATATTCGTGAGCATATTCTCTATTTCACCTGTTTATTTATCAGCATGATCCAAAAGCAGGGGTGGCCGGTGAGGGAAGTAGCTGGCGAGGATTATGTGTATTTTCATAACCATTCAGAGCTCGCATCAAAGGAGCAAATCCTTTTTTGGCTGCAGCGTATGATAAGAGCGTATTTGGATTATGCCGGCCATAGGCGGAAATCGACGAGTCATGGCATGATCAAGACCATTTTGAGCCTAGTGGAAAATGAGATTGACCAAGAAATGACGCTGCATGCTGTCGCAGACAGAATGTATGTCAATTCGTCCTATCTGAGCCGCCTTTTCAAGCAAGAAACAGGGAAAGCCTTTTCGACCTATGTACTGGAAAGAAAAATGGAGCGGGCCAAAGCCATTCTGCAGGAGGGCTCACGTGTGTACGATGCCGCATCTGGCGTTGGGTACAGGGATGTGAGTTATTTTACAAGAGTATTTCGTAAATACTGGGGTGTCACGCCTGGGGAGATTCGTAATTAAATCGTATAGATGCCGTTTCATCAGCCTTCTCGATCATCATCGGGAAGGTTTTTTCATTTTTCTAGTCGAGAAGTTATCAAAGTACCAAAACAAGTAATATTCCTCTAATTCGCAAAAAAACGGAGGATGATACACTAAGTTTAGAAAGACAGTACGAAGGAGGAGGCACCTTGAGAGAAACGAACACTACAAAGGAAACTGTCCTATCTTTGAAAAAAAATGTTAAAAAGAGATATATGCAGCAATTGTGGATCGATGTCAGGAAAGATTGGGATTTATACCTTGCACTTATTCCTGGCATCGCATTCCTCTTGCTGTTCAAGTACACGCCGATGTACGGAATTATTATTGCGTTCAAGGATTTTAATATTTTCGATGGGATGGCAGCAAGTCCATGGGTCGGCATGAAGCATTTCGATAAACTGATTTCCTCTGCAAGCTTCTTGCAAGTATTTAAGAATACGTTGCTGATTTCCGTTTATAAAATCTTGTTTCTGTTTCCACTCCCCATCGTAATTGCTATTTTACTTAATGAATTAAAAAACATCGCGTTCAAACGAAGCGTGCAAACTGTCGTCTACTTGCCACACTTCTTATCCTGGGTCATCGTCAGCGGATTATTCATCGATCTACTTTCCACGAATGGTGGAATGGTCAACAAAATCATCGTTGCTATGGGCGGTGAACCTATCCGTTTTTTCCTAGACAGTCAAATTTTCCGCTCTGTACTCATCGGGTCGGCAGGCTGGAAGGAAACGGGATGGAATACGATTATTTATCTAGCTGCCTTAGCAAGTATTGATCCCGGCCTGTATGAAGCAGCGAAGATAGATGGTGCGAATAAATGGAAACAAATCGTACATATCACGTTGCCAGGCTTAATTCCGATCATTTTACTTATGTTCATTTTGCGGCTCGGCTACGTGCTGGAGGCTGGAACGGAACAAATTCTCGTCATGTACAATCCAAGTGTATACAATGTCGCAGACGTAATTGGTACGTATGTGTATCGAATTGGTCTCGGCGAACAAGATTATAGCTTTTCAACTGCTGTAGGGGTATTCGAATCCGTCGTCGCGTTTATTTTGATCCTATCGGGCAATGGTCTGGCTCGAAAGTTTTTTGGACGAGGCATTTGGTAAGTGCTTCTGCTTACAATGCGCGTTTTGCACTAGCAAAGCTTTTAGGAGGCATGGAAGATGAATATGCAAAGCATGCTGAAACCCAAATCAGCCAGAAGGTCTTCGGGCATCCCTTCATCGCTCGGCGAGAAGATTTTTACAGTCCTTAACCACCTATTCTTTATACTTCTTGGCTTATCGACGATCTTTCCATTTATTAATCTCATCGCGAAATCGCTGAGCAGTGAGGCGGCAGTCGTAGCGGGAATGGTTAATCTCATTCCAATCGATTTTCAAATAGGAACGTATACGTATGTAGCTAGTAACTCTATGTTTCTAAGTGCGTTCATGATATCGATAACAGTCACCTTGGTTGGATCTATTATCTCGCTAAGTATGACCACGCTAGCCGCTTACCCGCTCTCTAAGCCTAGACTGAGAGGACGCAAGTTTTTCATCCTGCTGTTTTTATTTACGATGTTGTTTAGCGGTGGGTTGATTCCGACGTATCTGCTCATGCACAAGCTTCATCTGATTAATAAGCTGCCTGTGCTATTCCTGCCCTATATGATCAATGTGTACAACATGCTCATTGTTAAAAACTACTTCGAAAGTCTGCCAGACAGCCTTGAGGAATCGGCAAAAATGGATGGGGCCAGCAACATGACGATTCTTGTTCGTATTATTTTACCCCTTTCCATGCCGGTACTAGCGACGATCGCCTTGTTCTATGCGGTTACGTTCTGGAATGATTACTTTACTTCGCTAATCTATATTAACTCGGCAGATTTGAAACCTCTGCAGTTATATTTGAAAGAATTGTTCGTATCATCAACTGACACGTTTATGCGCACCAATGTTGACGCGTCACTCAATGTTTCACCGCAGTCCATTCAAGCGGCATCGATCATTTTAGCTACACTTCCCATTATTTGTGTGTATCCATTTCTACAAAAATATTTTGTTAAAGGTGTTCTTGTAGGCTCTGTGAAGGGTTGAATCTGGAAACAATTTTTTGAAGGGTGGTGGTGGGCCGGCTCTACAATGGTTCCATGATATTTGGTATATTGCGCTATCCATACTCAAAGGGAAAAATAGGGAGGCTCTTACATGGTTAAAAAGATGTTAGTTCTCATGTCCATCACATCGATGGCAGCGGCGATTACGGCTTGTGGCGGAAGTACTCAAACAACGACTAGCAGTTCCACTACGCCAGCTGCTTCAACAGCTCCAGTAGCGACCGTAGAAGCAAATAAGCCGAAACCAGAATTCAAAGCATTGCTGCAATATGCACGATTTGATCCGAATACAGAAGTTGTGGCTAAGTTCCTGAATGAAAAAACGGGCTACAAAGTTACCTACGACATGCTGCCAGTCGAAAATCCGGATGATAAGCTTAATTTGCTCATGGCTAACAAAGAAAAGTATGCCTACATGCTTCTCAGCGGCCCGCAATATTCGAAGCTTGCTGCCTCTGGGGCACTTGAGCCGATTGATGAGCTGGTAAATAAATACGGCACGAATATGAAAAATGTGATCTCACAAACTTCCTGGAACGGCGCGAAGCTGAACGGTAAAATTTTCGGCATTCCGCAAACGGGATCTGGAACCATTGTTAATACCCAGCTTATCGTTCGTCAGGATTGGATGGATGAACTCGGATTAAAAGCACCTACAACGCGTGATGAATTGTATACCGTTTTGAAAACGCTGAAAGAAAAGAAAAATGTGATGGGGTTATCTGGAGGGAAAAGTCCGCTTCTCCCTGAGGTTCTTCCGACATTTGGCATACCGATGGTGCAATCCAACGCAACAACTGGTTGGCAAGATGTTAATGGCAAGCTAGTGAATGCGATTGAGAATCCGAATATGAAAAAATATGTAGAATTTATGAAAAAGCTGTACACGGAGAAATTGATCGATCAGGAATGGTCGCTGAACCAAGCGAATAAAGTGATCGAGAATTTCACAAGCGGTAAAGCGGCGATCATTTCAAATGCTTATTTTAACGCACCAACTGTACAAAATGCCTTATTGAAAAACTCTCCTAACGCGAAAATCGGCAGTTTCCCTTACCTCAAAGGGGATGATGGCAAAGTTCAAGTTATGGGCAGCGCAGGAATCAGTTTCTACGTGGGCATCCCGAAATGGGCGGATAACAAGGAAGACGTTATTAAATATTTGGATCTTAAACTGGATAAAGATATTTTCAAAGAAGCGGCGATCGGTAAAGAAGGCGTTCACTATAAGATGGAAAACGGCAATTACTTCCCAATTCTGCCGAAATTCAATGATGAATACAACAATGCTTCAACTTTCTTAACAGGTGTGGATGAGAAAAATTATCCGATCTACTGGCAAGCTCGCGTACGGAAAGATCCGATCTTAACGGAGTCTTTTACAAAAATTCAAGAAGCGGCTAAAGGGAACATTGTTCTTGATCCGCTTGCATTTGCACCACCGCTTGAAGCAATTGGTAAATACAACTTGAAGTTGCAAAAGCTGATGGAAGATACGTTCTTGAAGTACATCACGGGTGCAGAACCGATTGAAAACTATGACAAGTTCGTTGCTCAATGGAAAGCAGAAGGCGGCGACGAAATGACCAAAGCGGCTAACGAATGGTACGCAGCAAATAAAAAGTAGTCATGCGCCCCCTGCGGTTATGCCGTGGGGGGTTATTTCCTAGAGGGAGTGGAGATTGAGATGCCTAAAATCGGGTTTATCGATTATTTTTTAGATGAATGGCACGCGGAGAAATACCCAGGTTGGATCGACAAAGCGACGGATGGCCGTATGCAGGTTGCGTATGCTTATGGGAAGACCAACATAGAAGGGAAGCTCAGTAATGATGCGTGGAGTGAGAAGAAGGGGATCCAGCTGCATCACTCCATTGAGGAGGTCGTAGAGAAGAGTGACTATTTGGTCGTTCTGTCACCGGATCATCCCGAGTATCACGAGGAGCTATCCAGATTGGCATTGCAATCGGGCAAGCCCACCTATATTGACAAAACGTTTGCTCCTGATCGAGCTGCGGCGTTACGAATGTTTGAGCTAGCTGAGAAGCACGGGACCCCGATGTTTTCAACTTCGGCGTTAAGATTTGCAGCGGAGTATGCAGGGATCGATAATGCGGGAATAGAGTCTATTAATAGTTTGGGACCTGGGAAGTTTGGGAATTATGCCATCCATCAAATCGAACCGATCGTTTCCTTAATGGGAACGGATGTCAGACGAGTGATGTGGACGGGAACTGACAAGACGCCTTCTCTTCTTATCGGTTATGCAGACGAACGCCAAGCGACAATTAACCTTTACGGCTGGGAATGTCCATTCAATATGGCACTCAGTTATGAAGCGGGAACGTCGAAGTTTATGACCATTGAGTCGGATTTCTTTGGGGCTTTTATTCAGAAATTAGTGGGGTTTTTCGAATCAGGCAATCCACCTGTCTCCTCCAAGGAGACAATTACTATAGCTACGATTCTAGATGTGGGTATGCAAGCTGCAAAGACGCCTCATCAGTGGCTGACGTTAAAGTAAATGAAAGATCTGGCATCTCCTGGTGGGAGTGGCCGGATCTTTTTTTTGCGTTAGAAACGGCATCGGTGGGTGGGGATGTCGGAAATGACGTGAATCGCTTCTTGAGCGGTCGAAAAATGCAGTCTCAGCAGCCTTCCGGCACCGACCGCACTCTGAGAGATCGAAAGTGGCAGTCTCGGCACTCCAACTAGTGTGAAATGACGTGAATCGCTTCTTGAGCGGTCGAAAAATGCAGTCTCAGCAGCCTTGGTGCACCGACCGCACTCTGAGCCGTCGAAAGTGGCACTCTCGGCACTCAAACTAGTCTGAAAAGACGTGAATCCCTTCTTGAGCGGTCGAAAATTGCAGTCTCAGCCACCTACCAGCACCGACCGTACTCTGAGCGGTCGAAAGTGGCAGTCTCAGTACTCAGTACCTGTTTTTCGCGTATGGGGGTTGATTGGAGCAATTTAGTTGCATTATTCGAACTAATGGGGAATGAGGGAGTGTATGTGTGGAAGCGGCAAATAGAAAGGAGATAGCCGGTTAAACCGACTATCTCCTGCGCAGCAGCGGTAATGAGTACGAAGTGGCCTAATTACTCAAGCTCTTCATCAGCATCCGTCACGCTTGCTTCACTCTTATCCTTGTGGCTATTGAAAACTTTAATCTTGATGTCCGCTTGCTTGCCACGATAGGTAGCTGTAATGGTTGCAGATCCAGGTTTTACAGCTGTGATCGTACCGTCAGCCGCAATGGATGCAACTTTATCGTGCGAGGAACGGTAGGTGACATCTTGCGTAAGATAGCTTTCTACGCCATCGGAATAAGTTACTTTGAGTGGTGCCTGGTACGTTTCATCTTTGACAAGGCTGTGTTTGTTTTCGCCAAAACTAAGTTTTGTCACGGCTACGACAGTTACTGTGGACTTAGCGGTTTTGCCCTCAAACGTAGCCGTGATTTCAGCTGTACCTGCTTTCAAGGCGGTTACGATGCCATCAGCTGAAACAGAGGCTACCGATGGATTACTAGATGTGTAAGAAGCCCCAGCTACAACGGCTTTAGTTTGATCTGAGTAGACAGCGGTCGTAACCGATGCATGTTTGTCGCCAGCAACAAGTCGATAGGCTGCTGAATCAAGCTCGATACCTGTGAGGATGGGAGCTGTCCGTGTGACGTTAATCGTTTTTTCATTCGTTTTGCGACCGTCAACATAAACGGAGATTTGTACGGCATTGTTACCTATGACAAGCGGGACAGTGCCAACAAATTCGCCATTACTTGCGACTGTTGCAGGTACACCATTCAAAAGAACGCGTGCTGTCCCCGGTCCAACGACGTCAACTTCGCCTTTCATCTCCAAATTAGGAAGTGCTGTACTCGTATTCGCATCATCCAGATACCCCTGAAGCACAGCCGAGCGTACATCATCACCGACTTTGTAAGTTCTAGCGACTAACTGTCTTCTCGTTCTTACGCCAGAAGCATCCAGTGCAGAGATGACAAAACCGCCTTGCGGGATCACGCTGTTATTCGGTGACATCGTGCCCCAACTCCAGTTAAGGGCTTGCTGTTGGTTTACGACCTTCGTGACTTTACCTGAACTATCAACAACAGCTTCGACACCGAACGTGCTCGTTGCCGTTGTTTGACCGAATTCGTTTGAATAAATGTTAAGATTATTCTCGTTTCGACTCACATTAAATAGATCCGCTTCAAGGAAAGACTCAGGGCTGCCTGGGATGCTTGAGCCGATTTGATAATCCTTTACATATGGCACATCATGAAGTGATGCCTTCACTACGGACCAGTTGACTTGTGAAAGATCAAAGAGCATAAGTCCGTTCGATTGCGATAGGCCAGCTTGGAACACCGAACGCTGCAGTGGAGGATCCTGGATGTTCGCCAGAGCGATACTCGCGTACATGGGAACTTCACCGTTTGTTACGATATTGCCCAAGGTAATATGATGTTCGATTTCTTTTTGGGTCGTTTGATACGTACCAATCATAAGGAAATCGATGTTACCTGCATAGCCAGTCTGTGCATACGAATCTGTATAAAGGCTATCGTCCGGTAATTGCAAACGGCGGTCATATTTGAAATTCGGGCTGCCCCAGTGGACGCCGTTCAAGTAGTAGGACTCGAACCAGGAACCCACATAAGCAGAGGAATAGACTTTATGACCTTTCAAAGCGGTGTAACGATCCGTGAGTAAACGGACCTCATCCGTAAATGTCTTGATCGTTTGTGAGCGAAACTCCCACCAGTCATTGATGAGCGGCCCCGCTTGGCGTACGTTGTTCACATAGCTAAACACATCCGCAGGCCAATTCGTTAACGATTTGCCCCGTGCAGCGAGGAACGTTTCAAACTTAGCTCGTGTCAACGGGCTAAAGTCGGCTGTCTCATTGTCATAACGGGTGCGATCGAGAACAACGCCATCTACATCATAGTTCTTGATTACTTCTTCCATGTTCTTTAACTCAAACGCTCGGACATCATCATTGGCTGGGTTTACAAAAGCAACGAGAGATTTGCCCGATGTGTAGTATTTGCTTTCACGCAGCCGCAAAATTTGACCGTTATCCTCAGGGCGATACACTTGCTCTTCCCAATCCAGATGCTGGTTCAACAGTGCATACTCGTTGTGCGCAGGCGAACCTTCCGCAAACACGTTGAAGGCTGCGTGGATTTTAATCCCCAGCTGATGCCCGTACTTGATAAACTCCTCCAGCATATCCAGATTCGGATTCGCACCCGCACGCGTCGGTGCGGTCATCTGTGAGATATGCGGACGCCCAGTCAAATCATTCTTCTTATAGTTGGCGAAGCCTTCGACGCCTTTGACATCAAGCGCAACGGCTGTTACGCCAGCATCCTTCGCTTTGGTTAGCATATCGCGAATGTTTTCAGGAGTTTGCAGCTTGAAAATATTCGTACCTTGGTCGACCCAGAGGACGACTTCCTTAGCCGTGCTCGTTTGTTTCTTATAAAACGCGACTAACGTTTTACGATCGTTTTCTACGCCGTTCTTGGAGGCGACGACATCTAAATAATTAACCCCCTCAGTAAGGTTAATTTCACCTTGGAAGGTGCCATTAGTCTGTAAAGTAACTGTTTGTTGGTTAATGCGGAGCCCATAAGTGACGCCGGATTCTACGTTTTCAAGCTTGCCGGAAACCGTCGTTTTCGGTGTGGTTACTGTAAACCAATCGTCATTATCCAATTTAAGACGTGCTTGTGGTCCTTGGCCAGTCATGAGCGCAGTGACGGGAACCACTTCACCATTTTTGCGCAGCTTAATGAGGTCGCCTACCTTGAAGTTTTTGGCGAGATACTGTTTAAAAGTTTTATTCGCCCAACTGTCATCGTTGGCTACGAGGATGTAGCCGCCTTGCGGGATCACAAGTGTTGTAGGTCCTGTCCAAACGGGCACAGCTCCGTTGATGGAAGGGTTAACAACCCGTGTCACGTGATTCGTCGCATCGACGACAACACCGACAGAAGTAGTGCCAACGGTAATGGATGTTGCAAATTCCGTCGTGTACAAAGCCACATAATCGGTGATTCGACTCATATCGGTGTCAACGGCGTTAATTTGCTTACGCGGACCTTCAATATCAATGGTGATATCGACAGGCGCAGCTTCAACTTCAATAAAATCGGTAGGACTGATTGCCGCAGATGCGGTTATGGACCAAGAAGAAGCGAGTAATGTAATCAATAAGGTCATGATTAGCCATTTCGATTGTTTCACTGGTTTCACGTTCCTTCCCTAGAAGCGGATTTCTTCACCTTTTTCACTAGATTCATAGACACCGCAAAGTATTTTCATCATCTCGACTCCGTCTTGTACAGGCGAGAGGGTTTCCTTTTTACCTTGACACACTTCAATAAAGTAATTGATTTCATCCTGAAAACCGGCAACAAAATCGAAACTTAAGTTATTGATCTGCGGTGTGAGGTTCAAGATCGTATCGTACTTCTCCGTAATGATGGATAGCTGCGGCTCCAACTCGGCTCCGCCTTTTTCCCCGTACAGCTTCACTGTCAATTCATCTTCCTTGGCATGAAGCGTAAAGCTGACATCAACGAGAATGGAGGCACCGTTCTCAAAGCGAATTAAGGCATTCGCCAAGTCTTCGACCGTATTATGCGTAGGGTCATAATCAGCTGCTTTGTAAAAAGCAAGATTTTTCACGTTGGCACGGTTGCCAAGTTTCTTGTACGTATTGCCGGAGATGGACTTCACTTTAGGTCGACCCATCAAATACCAACAAAGGTCAATGACATGCACCCCAACATCAATCAATGGGCCGCCGCCAGAACGTTCAATATCGGAAAACCAGCCACCTGGATTGCCGAGACGACGAATACAAGAAGCTTTTGCATAGTAAATTTCGCCGAGCTCATTGTTATCGAGGAACGATTTGATGATGCGGGTATTCGAAGCGTATCGGCGCACGAAGCCGACCTGAAGCGTTTTACCTGTACGTCGAACAGCATCCTCTACAGCAAGCGCCTCGTTTACAGAGGTACAGAGCGGCTTTTCGGTGAGTACGTTTTTACCAGCCTCTAAGGCAGCTATGGAGATTTGAGCATGACTATTGTTCCACGTACAGATGCTAATCGCATCTACAGCCTCATTGGCGAGCAGCTCCTTATAGTCTGTATAAATGTGAGGAATTCCGTATTTCTCAGCTTTTGCTTTTGCGCGCTCCTCATTCAAATCACAAATCGCATAAAGCTCTGCATCCGGATTATTGTGATAGGATTTCAAATGCATTTCAGAAATGGAGCCTGCGCCAATAACGCCAATACGTATTTTACTCATCTACGAACACCTCTTCATTAGAATAGTCAAGCTTATACGGGACGAAGCGTGGGCCAAGACAGCTCGATGCCGTAGCTTTCAAGCTTACGTTGGAAAATGTGAAGCTCAGATTCCGTATTACGTACCTCACGGGGGATTATTCCGCGATCGATGCAGTGACTTGCTAGAAATCCAGCGGCTTCGCCAATGTTCCATTCGACAGGATGTAGACGATAGCAGCCGTTCGTAATGTGGGTAACGCCTAGATTCTTACATGCTGGAAGTAAATTGTTCATACGAATGGGAATCAAGCTGCCCAGTGGAATCTGGAACGGTAAGGAAGAAATATCTATATAATGACGATTGCCCGTGCTCGGATGCAGGTCTATGCGATAACAGCCGATACCTACGGAATCGGGGAAAATCTCCGCTTTCCCATCAGGCCGGCAAGCAGTGCTCACATGCTGCTCCAAGACGGTGAATTCCGCTTTAATTCTGCGCGACTCACGTATGTAGGGATACATAGCCATTCCGTCCTCGGTCCCGACGATATCTTTGCGCAGTCGAAGACCGGGGTAGCCTTGCCCACCGTCAGGCCGTGGCGCTTCTGTTTGAAGCCAATAGAGCAGTGATAGACTTAGTTGTTTGGCATCCCAGAGGCTTCGCTCTCTGTCCTCTTCGTTGACATCAATAATCGAACCCAGCCAGTAGTCATTCTGCGGCCAGTTGACGAGCGTGATGTCGCCAGGATAAAAGCCATCCTGAAAATTTTTGCTATCAATGATGCGTCGGTAGAAAAATAGGGAGTACTTTTCTGTACCTTCAAATAGTTCATAAGAAACAGGCTCCAGCGTTTGAGGGCGAACACCGGACCAGCTGAGCAAACGATCAGGCCAGAATTCCGCTTTGTATTCCTTCCAGAAATCGTAGCGCTCAGGACGTGCAATAGTGTGATCTTCATCTTCGATATAATCCATGGCGAAGCAGTAAGTAAAGCCCTGCATGTCCTGTGGCAATGCTTCGCCATCTACCGCATGGGGCTCGCCAGTCTCGCTTTTGGACTCCGCTCCTGTCACATATTCCGCGCCAGCTAGCGGGAGCACATCGCCACACTCTGTGGCGTCAAGGAAGTAGGCAGCGGTTAACAACACGGGATCGCCACTCATCAAATTGCGAACCGTGATAGAGCGGACATCATCGCCCTCGACATAGACGGATTCGATGCGATGGCGAGTTAGAATTTGCAGCCTCCCGCTATTTACGTAGGGAGCGAGCATATCCTGCAACACGGCTAAAGCAGCACGCGGCTCGTGACATAGGCGTGAAACGCCGCCATTGCCGGGATTAAGCAGCGTTCGTGTACGTGCCTCTGCAGTAAGCGGGAAATGGCGGCGATAATAGTCACGCACCCCTTCCCGAAACTGCCGATAGGTGCGTGTGCAGCCAAATTGTTCGATCCACGGATGTTCATCTGGCGGAACAGCCTGACTCGTTAATTGGCCGCCAATCCAGTCCGTTTCCTCGGTCATGATGACTTGTTTCCCTGACTTGGCAGCAGCGAGAGCAGCTGTGCAGCCGCCGGTACCACCGCCGATTACGACGATATCAGCATGGTATTCATGCTTAATAGGTGTGTTGTTTGTGGTCACCAATGCAGATAGTCCCTCCTTTTCCAATTCGCCTGTAAGCTTCACAGGTTATCCCTATTGTATTACAGCTGGTAAAACGCCACAGCGGAGGACCATGACTTCTTTTGGTACTTTAATAACCCATTGGCTATGAAAAAAAAGGGATTGCCTCCTAGAAGGCGAAGTTTCATAACAAGCAAGTAGAGGAATAGACGGTAAGCGTAGGTAGAGGAGGATATGCAAGAATGGCGAATCATCAACGACCAAGTAACCCCTTACAATTGGATTTGAATATGCGGATTCAACAATTGGCGGACGATACGTACCAGTGGTTTTCACCCCTCGAGCAGCCATTTCACGTAGCAGGTTTTGGCTGGCTGAACGAAGAGAGGCTGTATCGAAGGTTGCCAACACACCCAGCTTGGCAACTCCCGGAAGCAGTAGATAGCTTGGCTAACTGCACGGCTGGCGGGCAAATTCGCTTCACGACGAATGCAACTTCGTTAGCTATCCAAGTGAAACTGGCTGGGGCTGCGAATATGTACCATATGCCAGCAACAGGACAGTGCGGTTTCGACTGCTACATAGGCCCTCCTGGGGAACAGTTTTATTACAGCACAACCCTGTATGATGCCAAACTTACGGAATTCGAGAGTGTATTGTTTACGGATATGGAGCGAGAATATCGAAGCATTACGTTAAATTTTCCATTATATCAAGGCGTAGTAGAAGTATGGGTCGGTGTAGACCCAGCTGCTCAAATCACGCCTCCTATTGCCTACGATAACAAGGAGAAAATCATTTTTTATGGTACATCGATCACACAGGGAGGCTGTGCTTCACGACCTGGCATGGCGTATACCAATATTTTATCAAGACGTATGAATCGAGAATTCCTGAATTTAGGTTTCTCAGGGAATGGCAAAGGAGAGCCAGAGCTAGCGCATCTTTTAGCAGAAATACCAGACCCAGCGTGTCTCGTGTTGGACTATGAGGCCAATTGCGTTTCGTCAGAAAGACTGCAACAGACATTGCCTGAATTTATTCGTATTTACCGCAACCAACATGCGCTGACGCCAATACTTGTGATCTCAAGCATCTCATACGCAAAAGAACGTTTTCAAACCAACTTACGGCAGGAGAAAGAGAAGCGCAAACAAGTCCAGATGCAGACAGTTGAAGGGCTGCGAGAAAATGGTGACGCTAATATTTATTATTACGAGGGCTCACAATTGCTTGGTGAAAATGCTCACGAATGTACAGTCGATGGTGTTCATCCGACAGATCTCGGGTTTATGCGAATGGCGGATGGACTGACACCGTTACTGAAGAAGATACTCTCTTCTTGATTGCTTGTTTGGCTAAGTCTGAAGGGGTGATGGTTCGATGAAAAGATTGCAAACAACCTTGCTGGTCATTCTCTTAGGTTGTTTAACAGCTGGCTGTGGCATTCCTAATTTGGATATGAATGAAGAAAATAGCGTGGAAACCACTAACGAACCCACGATACGAATCGTGGCGAATAGCCTAGGTATGAACTTTCCAGAAAACATGGATGAGAATCATAATCCGTATCTTAGCTATATCGAAAAGAATAATGGCGTTCAGGTCAATGTCACGCTTCCTCCACTGAATGGTTATGATGAAAAGTTAAACGTTATCATGGCATCCGGCGAGCCGCCTGATTTGTTGAATACCAGTGATCCATCGTGGTTTATTCATTTTGTTAATCAAAAGGCGCTTACCCCATTAAATGATTACATTGATAAATATGGGGCTAATTTAAAAGCCAAAATCCCAAAAGAAGCTTGGGATAATGTCACAGTGAATGGCAAGATCTATGCGATACCAAGCTTGAACGAAGTAAAGGGAACCGAAATCATGTATGCCCGCAAAGACTGGCTCGATAAGCTCGGTCTACAGCCACCGAAGACGATTGAAGAATATACGACGGTGATGAGGGCTTTTGCTCAAAGAGACCCAGATGGTAATGGGAAAAATGATACCTATGGCGTATCGATTCTAGAGCGTCTTCGTAGAACGTCGCCTTTTCTTGGCGCCTTTGGCGTACAAATGAAAGCGTGGTACAAACGGGACGGAAAGCTGGTATACTCAGGTATTCTTCCAGAAATGAAAGAGGCGCTGATGTATCTTCGTGGCTTGTACGACGAGGGTATACTAGATCCGGAATTCCCGCTGAATAAAATTGACGTCCTAGGTGAAAAGATTGTAAATGGACGAGTCGGCCTATTCTCGGCAGCTTGGTCAGATACGCGCGCCCATATTGCAGCCAATCGTAAAAAAGATCCGAATGCCGTGTGGATTCCGCTAGAATTTCCGGTCGGTCCTGGCGGGAAGCATGGCGTATACAGCACCTCCATCGTCCGATCCTACAATGTGGTTCCTATCAAAAGTGAGAAGCCAGAAGCGGTCGTTAAATTTTTGGATTTCGTCGCTGGCCCAGGTCAAACCAGCCTCAAGCTAGGTTTTGAGAACGAAGTTTGGAACCGAGTGAACGGGAAATTATCTATTCGTTTTGATGAACACGCGAAGCAAGGTTATCGTGGCATTTATGGCGCATTAGCGGATATGGCAGATCCGATCGTAACAAAAGATCGACTGGAGGCACTAGGTGAGCAGTTTCATTTATACGACAACATACAGCGAATTGAGAACAATTTAATGGAAGATCAGTTCAATGGACCGCCAACACCAGCTATGGGTAAGCACCAAGTTAAGCTGTCTAAGCTGCAAGAGGAGACATTTACACGAATCATTGCGGGATTGAGTCCGATAGAAGAATTTGATGCGTTTGTGAAAAAGTGGAAGGAATCCGGCGGTGATGAAATTACCGGGGAAGTAAACGAGTGGTGGCGCGAAACCACCAAATAAGGAGTGTGAATCCGGCAATCTGTCGGAGTGTAATCGGTCATGAATGGAGGTTGCCGAAATGACCAAAGAAATACTTCCCAAAATTCGCAAATTGCTTGCCGGTTACATCCAAGTTCGGTTAACTTGGTATTTTTTACTTATTCTACTTCCGTTAGCAGGGTTCAGTCTGTTTGCCATTGCCAAATCGCAGTCGATCGTAGAGGTGCAGACAGGAGAGCGGACACAAGGCGCGCTGCATACCATGACGGATTATATTGATCTGACCTTGCAAAATATCGAGCAGTTGTCCTCTTTGATCGCTTTCGATACGAATGTCAATGCCACGCTGCAGTCTGTCGGTCAAGAACCCGAGAAACAGTCATTCGTTCATTTTGCTCAAGTGATGGATCAGATCACAAGTATGACGACGGTTAATCTTATCATTGACCAAATTACAATTATCCATATGCCGTCACGCACCGTCATTTCCACGAAATTCGGTGGAGGCAAACTTCCAGGCGGAGCAGAGAATCAGGAATGGTATCGGAATTTAATGGAAGCGAATGGGGGGACGATTTTCTTTACTCCGCAGCAAGGTGAGTCGTATTTTGATAGCGATAGTGTGCATCTAATTCGGACAATGGACCCTTATAATCGTACGTTGATGAATCCGAACTTGCTCATCCTTTCGGTAAAAAAGAGTGCGCTAATCGAGCTCGCAAAACCGCTTCTGCCTTCGAAAAATGCGAATATCTATTTATTTGATAATGACGGAAGAGCGATAACCGGCACGGGCGGAAGTGTGAATCCCCAGGTGTGGGGCAAAGTGGATAAAGTAAGAACGATTCGTAAATCACCACAGACCGGTACGGAGATGGTAACGATCAACGTGAAGTCGAAACTATCCGGTTGGACGCTGATGATGGAGCAGCCTTTATGGGAAATTCGGAGTCATACCGACTCGTTAAAAATTTTCTCTTATGGCATTCTAGTTGTCAGTTTGGTACTTGCCATCTGGACATCTTGGATCATTTATCGAGGTATTTCCGCGCCACTGCGGAAGCTGGCCTATGGGATGAAGCAGCTCCGGACCGGTAATTTCACCATTCAGCTGGAAGATACACGGATCGATGAATTGGGCTATGTGATCGAATCCTTTAATCGGATGGCGGAGAATCAGAAAACGCTGATTCGAGATCACTACGAGAAACAATTGTTATTGTCCAAGATGGAATTGAAATTTCTGCAGTCACAAATCAATCCTCATTTCCTCTACAACACGCTGGATTCCATTTATTGGACAGCTAAAAACTATGAGGCGGATGAAATCAGCGAAATGGTGTTGAATCTGTCGAAATTTTTCCGACTAAGCCTTAACAAGGGAAATGAGACATTTCCGGTGAAAGAAACGATCGAGCATTTGAAATACTACATTAAAGTGCAACAGTTGCGATTCCTTGATCATTTCACGGTTCGCTTCGAGATTGCTGAGGAAAGTGCGCACTATCATGTGCTGAAGCTTTTACTGCAGCCTTTGGTGGAAAATGCGGTTCTGCATGGTTTGGAGAAACAGAGTGGGGGCGGTGAACTCGCCATCTCCTCCTATCTGGATGGAAGCTATCTCGTTCTTGAAGTGTGCGACAACGGAGTAGGCGTCAGTCCAGATCGACTTACCTATATTTGTGCCAAATTGGAGGAGGCCTCTAAGCAAGCTGTCGAAGGCATATCTACGGATTTGAAAAAGGAGAAGGATCTATTTGGTCTGCGTAACGTCGTTGCCCGAATGAAAATGTACTATGGCAATGAATCACAGTTTCTCATCGAGAGTGGTTCTCACATGGGAACCCGAATCACGCTACGCCTTCCGCTAGCTATGTGCGAATCCTCCTTAGAGGAGCGGGCAGGGTAACAGAGCATACAACTGATAGAGACCTCCGGAAGCAGACGAGCTCCGGAGGTTTTTCTATATAGTGACAATTCCGCCTTAGTAAGCCGGCCGGCGTAGTCGCTTAATTGTTCACCATTTATCTCCTCACTATCCCTTTGGCTCAGAAGAGCATTTGTGGAGGGTTAGTTAGGGAAGTGTATCCTGAGGGAAGGGGATAGTGGAAGTGGAGTGAGAGTAATTAATGTATATCACGTTAGTCAGTGTTCAGAAATTTATCTCCTCACTATCCCTTTGGCTCAGAAGAGCAGTCGTGGAGGGTTAGTTAGGGAAGTGAATCCTGAGTGAAGGGGATAGTGGAAGTGGAGTGAGAGTAATTGATGTATATCACGTTAGTCGGTGTTCTGAAATTTATCTCCACACTATCCCTTTGGCTCAGAAGAGCAGTCGTGGAGGGTTAGTTAGGGAAGTGAATCCTGAGTGAAGGGGATAGTGGAAGTGGAGTGAGAGTAATTGATGTATATCACGTTA